>JAGPGT010000039.1:0-17733 GCA_018055905.1 Phycisphaerae bacterium | reverse complement strand
TCATCGGCGAGATCGCCAGAGGCCTGGGCTTCTTCAAGGCAAGAATCTCCTGCGCCGTCGCGTCGTCGAGCACGCCGTCGGTGTCGATCAGCCGCACGGCGGTCCAACCATAGGAGTCGTAGGCTCGCAGGCAGATGCGACGACCGACGAGCGACTGTGCTCGACTGACGTCCTCGGGCAAGGCCAAATGAAGGAACGGAACGCCGTCGGTCTTGGCCAGGATCGCCACGTGCGAGTTCGGCGTCGAGGGTGACAGCGTGATGATGCCCGCCAGATACGGCGTCTCCGCAGGCACGCCGTCGGTGAGCAGGATATCGCCTGGGCCGAGCCGGCCGCTGCGGTAAGCGTCGCGAATGGCGCCGCCCTCGACGAATTTCAGCGTGCCGAGGGCCCAGCCATTGGAGTAGATGGTGTTGCCACTGGCCCAACGGTCCGACGAACTGATCGTAATACCCTGCGATTCGAACCAGTCCTTGTCGGCCAAAGCGACGGCCCGCTGCTCGTACGTCGGAAGGTAGAATGCCCTATACGGCGTCTCCGTCCTCACGGCCTGCCTGACGACATCGAAGATCGCGGCGACCTCTTCCCGCGTGAACGGATCATGCCCCACGAGCTGAATGCCATACTCCGCAGGCTGCGTCTGGGACCCCCAGATCGACGGTACGATCACCGCTCCGAGCACGGCCTTTCGCCCCTGGCGATACAGGGTCGCGCGGTCGAACTGATCGTTCGTCATTCCCGCAAAGAGGCTCAGGTTCGCCACCGCGCCCTGGTAGTGGAACGGATAGGCGTGGCCGTCCTGGAAAAAGACCTTCTGCGAGCCATCGGCCTGGGGCACGACGATGAACTTCACCCACGAGGCCTCGTTCCGCGCGATTCCATGCACCAGGAACGAATCCTCCGGCAGGCGGATATACTCACGCCATAGGAGATTCGGGTCTTCCGTCGGCGGCACAGGCGGCTTGTCCTTGCCCTGCCCCCAACCGATCGCACCCTGACCCACCACCAATGCTGCTACAACTGCTACAATCGCTTTTATCAGTGAATTCATGCTGCCCCAATGCTATTTCCAGCACAATCCGTCACAAACCGGTTTGGCCTTTTCGCCTTCTTCGGTCTAAACCGGGCGAGGGTTCATCGGCTTGCCTGGGTCTTTTTCGTTTCCAGTCCCTCGGCGTACCATTCTTCGATCACCGCTTCTACTTCCTTGCGGGCCTTGGCCTTGAGCAAGGACTGCACCAGTTGTTTACGCCGGGGATGCCGACGAACGTAGTGGACGAGGAACTTGCGGAAGTAGCCCACCGCGCGAAGCTCAGGGTATCCTTGGCAGACCCAGCCCAGGTGTTCCAGCAAGACCCCCTTCTGCTCCGCCGGCGCCGGAGCCGCAGGTATATCCCCCCCTTCCCAGAGACATCGTAACTCTTTGAATATCCAAGGGTTGCCGATCGCCCCCCTGGCGACGACAAAACCATCAAGTCCGGTTTGCCGCAGGAGATTCAAGCTCGCTTGGGCGTCGAAGACATCCCCGCTGGCAACGATCGTGGCCTTGGGAAACCGGCGTTTGACCTCTGCGAGAATCCCCCAATCGGCCCGCCCACGGTAGCGATCGCAGACGGTCCGGCCGTGGATCACCAAGGCATCAACGCCCTGCCCGATCGCCCGCTCGACGATTTCCCAAAACTTTTCCTGGGCTTGGGAAGACCGATTCGTCCCGATCCGCAGCTTCATCATGACCGGACACGAAACCGAATCGCGAACCGCTTTGAGGATTTCGATCGCGACGTCGGGCTTTTCCAGCAACGCCCCCCCTCGCCCCCGACGCATCACCTTCGGCGCCGGGCAGGCACAGTTGATATCGATCAGATCGTAGCCCGCTCCGACCAAGGCCGTCGCGGCCTGCGCCATCGTCTCCGGCGTCTTGCCCAGGATCTGCGCACCGACGGGATGTTCGTCGTCTCTCGGCCGAAAACACGCTTTCGCCAGAATGTCCGGCCGGGCAACGCTTTTATCCAACATCACGTCCGCCATCGCAAACGGGCACCCGTACCGGCGAGCGAACATCCGCATCGGATAATCGCTGTACCCGCTGAGCGAAGCCTGAAAGAACGGCACATCCAGCGCCAGCGAGCCCAGTCGTAAAGCCACCTTCTCAGCCATTGCTCTCGGCGACCCCTGTATTCGGCACCAATTGCGTCAAAAAGCGGCTTATTATAAGACCTTGCACCACTGCCACGATGGAACCGAGCATCAGGTCTCCTCGCCGCAGGCGATGCCCAGGACATCCGTGATCCGCTCGAACTCGTCGAGCGAGTCGAAATCGATCACGATCCGCCCGCTGCGACCACTTTTGTTCGTCTCAATGGAAACGCGAGTTCCCAGGTGTCGGCAGAGCTTGCCCTCTAGATCCACAATATGGGCGGGTTTGGCGCGAGGCGTCTGCTTCGACGCGGGTCGTTCCGCCAGGTGCAGCCGAACCAGACGCTCCACCTCGCGAACACTCAGTCGTCCGGCCAGCGCTCGGTTGGCCAGCTTGCGTCGCAGCTCGTCGGTCGGCACAGCGAGAATCGCCCGCGCATGGCCCATCGAGAGTTGCCCGCTGGCCAGCATCTGCTTGAGGTCCTCGGGCAAATCCAGCAAACGCAGGTAGTTTGCAATCACAGAGCGGTCTTCGCCCAGACGTTCGGCAGCCTCCGTCTGCGTCAGGGAAAATGCGCCCAGATAGTGCTGATACGCCTTGGCCCGTTCGATCGGGTTAAGATCCCGCCGATGGATGTTCTCGACCAACGACCACTCGAAGAGCTGTTCGTCGGTCACTTCGCGAACGACGGCCGGGATGGTCTTGAGCCCCACCATCTGGGCCGCACGGAACCGTCGCTCCCCTGCGATCAGTTGGTAGGAACCCTGGAAAGGACGGACAATGATCGGCTGCACCACCCCATTGGCCTTGATGGAATCCGCCAGTTCCCGCAAATCTTCGTCGTTCCAAACGGTCCTAGCCTGGTACGGATTGGCTTGGATCGAGGCAAGTTCAAGATTCTGAAACGAGTCGCCGAGGACCTTATCGGGTGGCAAAGGGACAAGACCTTGGGATTCCACCTTTTCAACAATGGCCCGCTCCATTCTGGCCGGCATTTGCGAGGGCGTCGTAGTCGGCATTCCAACAGGGCCCAACAACGCCTCAAGCCCCCTACCCAGATGCCTCGGCTTTTCGCCCTTTCCTGAGACCATCTCTTTCTCCTTCAATTCACAGATTCCATCGTCAGCCTGTGACTTATTTTAGACGCCGTTGGCTCATGACCTCAAGACTATTTCGACAAGTGGGTGCGAACTTCTGCAGATTTCCAGACGCAGATGTTTCACGAGAAACAGGCATCCAGCAGCCGGCAGGGCGGATTCCGGGCGAATCGGCCGACAAGCCACCAAGCCCAATGAGACTTATACCTCCTGCGGTCTTCGCATACTTTTGTGATTCCGGCACGACCCCAAGCGGCGTGCGGATGAGTTTTTCCGCTTTGAGCCACTCGCATAGGGGGGGGTCTTAATGAACCAGATTCATCGCCACGACGTGTCACGTGAAACACTCTGCCTTGACGTCTTATCACAAACAGCCAGGCAGCTCACCCTACCACAATCAGGGCCTACGCCGCAACACCCAGATCACGATTTATGTTACGGAAATGGTTTTTTGTGCTCTTAGATTTTATATTATAGGACTTTTACTGCCATAACAAAACAGTGAATCTGGGAAAACCGCTGCCTAAGCCCACGCGGTGCGGTTTTCTGGGCGGTCACAGAAACCATCCAACAAATTCCTCGACTGAACGTATATGCGGATTATGCATGCAACTCGCTTGCGGCAGTCTCTCATCTGCTGTATCTTCTGCCCATGAAGGCGTATTCGCAAATCTCTGAGGCACTGGTCGCGATTCGATTGCAGATTCATGCAGCCTATCGCGTGTTGGCCCCACGAGGCCACACCGTCATCATGCTCGCGGCCCTTTTCTGCAACCTCGTGGTCAAGCTCTTTCATGCGCACAGAACCGGCCATATCCCTCAGTATCCGAGTTGGGTCTTAACGGATATAGCGATTTTGCTGACTATCGAGGCCACATTGACCCTCTTGTGCTTCCGTTGGCCTACCAAACGGGTTTTGCGAACGGCTTTGATTGTCGCGGCGGTAATCTGCACTTGGTCTGGAATGAATGCCGGCTGGCTGATTCGAACCGGCACTCAGATTCTCCCTCACGAACTCGTTCCCTTGCTTCGAGACCCCTTTTTCGTTGTAAAAATCGTGTTTCGTAACCTTTTGGCCATGCCTCTTGCGTCCGCGATCTTGTTGGTGCCCAGTGGCGTGGCCTTGGCTTTCTTTTTTTCCGTTCTCGCACGACCGGTTGTGCCGACCTACAATCGCCGGTGGTTGGTTGCACGGATCGCCGGTTCTCTTGGGATCGGTCTTCTGGCGGGCCTCGCCAATACGATGGTCTCCAACCTGGGGTCTGCCCAGATCGGAGCCATGGGGATGCGATACAATTGCCAAGCAAGGGCGGTTTTGGCTTTTCTTTTGCCGGGGTATCGACACCTTGCCCGTGATGATTTTCGCTATGCGAGCCGCGAACTGCCGCGATATGACGAAATTGCGATTTCACGAGCGCCGGAGGCGGTCAATCACAATGTGGTGATCGTGGTCCTCGAAGGCGTTCAGTATGACTGTACGTCGCTGTCGCTGCGGCAGGGCGGCATCGCACCCCAGAAGGGAAACGCACCCGACGGCCTGACACCCTTCCTGGCAACCCTGGCAGACCAAGGCGCCTCTTTCTCGAACGCTCGTTCCGTCGTCACTCACACCACGAAGGCCCTTTTCGCGCTGCTGACCGGAAGATACCCCTCCGCTTCTCAGGACATTTCAGAGACCGTACCGATGGAGCGGCCCTATGCTGGTTTGCCAACGGTTCTTGAAAAGGGTCTGGGCTTCCGAACCGCCTTCTTCCAATCCGCGGTCGGGACATTCGAATCCCGACCCGGTCTGATCCATAACCTTGGATTTGATAAGTTCTTTACTCGCGAGGATTTACACGATCCAAACCATTTTGTCGGCTACCTCGGCGCCGATGAATTCGCACTCCTCGACCCCATTGCCGAGTGGATAAAGTCCGAGAACAAACCATTTCTCCTTACAATTCTCTGTTCCGTCACGCACGACAGCTACGTGGTCCCGAGCTGGTACGGCCCCAAGCAAGACAGCCAAGAAGGACGCTATCTCCAAACAATCGCCTATACCGACCGCTTCCTGGCCGCCCTGGATGCCCTCCTGATCGACCTGGGTCTGGCAGAGGATACCATCTTCTGCGTGGTCGGCGATCATGGGGAGGCCTTCGGCGAACACGGCATGATGGGCCACGAGCGGATCGCGTACGACGAGGTCCTTCGTATTGCGATGTGCCTGCGGGCCCCGGGCCTGATTGAGCCAGGTACTCGCATCACCGCGCCGGTCAGTTCCGTGGACGTTGCCCCTACGATCCTCGCCTTGCTGGGATTTGACACAAAACCCATGGATTTTGACGGCTTGAACGCCCTGGGACCTTTGCCGCCGGACCGGAAGGTCTTCCTCGCAGGCTGGATGCAGCAGGGCCCGGCGGGGTATGTTCAGAACGACCGAAAAATCATTTATTACCCCGACAGCGGGCGAGTACGGGTCTTTTGCCTGGGTGCCGATCCTCTGGAACTCAACGGGATCGATCTTACCGAACCCCAAGCCACAGAGATTTCCAAGAAGATCATACAATGGCGCAGAGACACGATTTTCAAGATCGACGAAAACGCCAAGGGACAAACGATTCTCTACGAATCTTGGTTGAGCAAATGGTCTGGACGAGAGTCCCGAGTCAGGTACGTCGGCCCTTGACGCGGTCTCACGTCGGCATTACCCCTGTTTATGATATCGTTAAATCGATTTTGCATGACCCGCATGTCAATTTGGGGACTTTAGGAAACAAATAACGATCAGGTCGATTTTGGGTCGCCAGACGGCAAGTTCTTGCCTCTCGGTCGCCCGGTAGTCTCGATTGCCTTTTGCCAATGAGTCCTATATAATCCTTATTATCGTTATCTCGAATGCTGTGGGCTCAGGAAGGCGAATGCACTTGCGAATGTAAAGCGTCGCATTGTTCTTCGCTCACCCGGTGTGCCGATATACACATTGGGCCTGCTGGGCGTACGCATCGCATTCTTACTTACGCAGTGGAGGTGCTGGAGATGACCACATCAGACAACCGGCATACCATGAAAAGACAGGGTTTGGATCGATCTTTTCGCACAGGACGCCGACTGAGTCTGGTGTCCCTTGCGGTGGCTTGGTCTGTGCTTGGCCTTGCTCGTCCCGGCAGGGCGGTGGGAGCTTCCGTCCAGAACCAAACCCAAGGCACGCAACACAACTCCATCCAGCAAGCCATCGATGCCGCTGAAGAGGGCGACGTCCTAGTCGCGGCCGCGGGGACCTATGCCGAGTCCGTGAACTTTCTGGGCAAGGCAATCACGCTTCGATCTCAGGACCCCAACGACCCCGGAGCCGTCGCCGCGACCATCCTCGACGGCGGCGGGCTCGCGGCGGTGTCCTTCACTCACGGGGAAGACGCCCGCTCCATTCTCGCCGGATTTGTCATCAGCGGTTCGGCCCCCGGCATTCTCTGCCGCGGCGCCGCGCCGACGATCTTCAATTGCCGGATCGTGGACAACAGGGGTTGCGGGATCGCGCTAAACCATGGCAGTGCGCCGACTCTCGTCAACTGCATCATCGCCGGCAACGCCTCGCAGGGCATGGACCTCGAGCAAGGCGCTCGCGCCGTCATCGACCATTGCACGATCGTCGGCAACCGCCTGGCCATCGTCGGAGGCTCTCCCATCGTGACCAACTCCATTCTTTGGGACAACAGCTTTGACGGCATCACGCCGCCGATTCATGGGGGGGCGGTTGTGACCTACTCCAATGTGCAAGGCGGTTACGAAGGCCAGGGCAACATCGACGCGCGTCCGCGGTTCGTGACGCCCGGCCAGTGGGCCCATCCGCGAACACCTCAGGCCGTGTGGATCCAGGGCAACTACCACCTGTTCTCCGATTCTCCCTGTGTCGATGCGGGCGATCCCGCCTTTGTACCCACCGTGCTGACCACCGACATCGACGGCCATGCGAGGATCCTCGGGAGCCGGACCGACATGGGCTGTGATGAAGTGCCCCAGCCGATCTACGTCACTTGGCTGGGCCATGCGAGCGTGCGGATCGCATGGAAAGATCTGGTCGTTTACGTCGATCCTTACCGTCTGACCGCCGGTCCCCAGGACGCGGACCTGATTCTGATCACGCACAGCCACAGCGATCACTACTCGCCGTCCGACATCGCCAAGGTCCGCAAAGCCCAGACTCAGTTCGTCGCTCCGCCCGACGTGGTCAAGGCCCTGGGCGCCGGCACCAGCCTGGCGCCGGGCCAGAGCATCGAGGTCCTGGGTCTGACCATCGAGGGCGTCGCGTCTTATAATATCAATAAGACCAACCATCCCAAGGCCAACAACTGGCTCGGGTTCATCGTCAACCTGGGGTCAACTCGGATCTACTGCGCAGGCGACACCGATCTGACGCCGGAAATGGCGGCCCTGACGGACATCGACCTGGCCTTCCTCCCCGCCGGTGGAACCTACACGATGGACGCGACGGAAGCCGCCCAGGCCACGAAATTCATTCAACCGACCCTGGCGGTCCCGTACCACTGGGGCACCGTCGTCGGAACAATCGCCGACGCCCAACAATTCGCCAGACTGGCTGCGTGTAACGTGAAGGTGATGCTCGCCGGCCAGACGATTCGTTCGGAAGACTGGTCCCGCGACTTAACCTTCGTGGCCCACTGGACGTTCGACGAATCCAGCGGCCGGATCGCCTTCGACAGTGCCGGCAACTCCGACGCCACGCTGGTCGGCGACCCACTGTGGCATCCCATGGCGGGCCGGCTGGGCGGCGCGATTCAACTCGACGGCGTGGATGACTGCATCGAGACCCCTTTCATCCTGAACCCCTCCCAGGAGCAGTTCAGTGTCTTCGCGTGGGTCAAAGGCGGCGCACCGGGCCAGACGATTCTCTCCCAGATCGGCGGCGCAAGTTGGTTGCTCGTGGAGGCATCCGCAGGCGCTCTGGCGACACAGCTCAAGAACTCCGGTCGCGGCGGCAAAGACCTCGTCTCGACCGCGCCCGTCGCCGACGGCCAATGGCACCGCGTCGGACTGACGTGGGACGGCGCCACGCGAATCCTATACGTGGACGACGTCGAAGTGGCTCGCGACACGCAGGCTGCTCTGGCCGGTGCCACAACCGGCCTGCGTCTCGGCGCCGGCCCGAACGCGGAGGCAGGGACCTTCTGGTCCGGGTGGATCGACGACGTCCGCCTCTACACCCGCGTCGTCGTCCCCTGACGTCAGTCAGAGAAAGAACCGGAGGAGCCCCAAAAAAACGGCTCATCCGGTTCTCGCGTACTTCTGTGGTTGCGGCACGCCCCAAGCGGGCGGGATCCGAAGTATGCGAAACCACAGGAGGTTTTTTACTTCGACTTCTTCTTGCCGAAGAAGCTTTTCTTTTCTTTGGCCGGTTTCTCGGCCTTGGCGGGTTTTTCCGCTTTGGCCTTCTTTTCTTTGGCGGGCTTCTCTTCCTTGACCTTCTTCTCCTTACGGGCCTTGCCCGAAGCCTCCGACCGTTCGCGACCGACAAGGAAAGACGCGGCTACCACAATCAGCGAGACCACGATCGCGCCGCCCAGGACGTACCAGATCAGCCCCTGGACCGCCGAGAGGATTGAGGGGGTCACGCCATCGAGACCAGCGACCACAACGATCGCGGCGTACAAAAGCGCCAGCAACGGCAAAAACAGCAACATCCCGAGAATGTTGCTCTGGGCGTCGGGGGGTGCCTCGACGTATGCGGCGCCCACCATCATGGGCATTGCCACGACCGGCTCAGGTATCGGCGTCTCTTCTTCGGCGCCGCCCGCAGCGCCGGATTCCGCCTCGGACGTAATGTCCTCAAAAGAAGCCTCTTCACCCACCGCAGCTGGCTCGGCATCAGAGGCTTCGCCCCCGCCTTCGCCACCTTCGGAGGTGTAGATTTCGTCCAGAATGCCGCCCAACGAGGTGTCGTCGGCCTGTAAGGACAGATCCAGAAGACCGGAACCACTACCGAAAGAATCCAAGCTCACGTCGTCCTCGATTTCCTCGAGGGAGGCCTCGCCGCTGGAGCCGGCCGGTCCGATCGCGGTCTCGGCCATCGAATCCTCGGTCAGGCCCAAACCCGTGCTGGATTCGCCCAGGACGTTGACGCCCGATTCTGCTGCGATGGCCGTATCCATCGCGGTGATATCGGACCCGGATTCGGAGGCCAGCACCCCCGACTCGGCCGCCAGGGCGATCTCTTCTTCGGTCCCGTCGCCCAGGGTGTCTTGAGGAACGTCGGCGGTGTCGCCCTGCGTCGCGGCGGGTTGCTCTTCCTCCGCCAGGAACAACATCTCCTCGGGGGTCGCTTCCTGGCCGCCGGACTCGTCGGGAGCCAGACCCAGTTCCGACGTGGATTCCGCCTCCGCCGTCGGCTCCAAGGTCGGAGTCTCCTGCTCATCGAGCTTGAACAAGTCCTCGTCGAGCAGGGGGGCCGCCTCCTCGACCGGGGCTTCCTCCAGGGCCAGTTCCTCCAGAGCGCCGTCCTCGGTCGCCGGCAATTCTTCCAGGGCCGAATCGACGCTCTCGGACAGAAGACTGTTCACTTCGTCGATCTTGAACAGCAGGTTGGAGCCGTCGCGAAACTCGCGGAGCTTTCCCTCCTTGACCAGTTCTTTGACCCGGTCTTCGGTGACCCCGAGCTGTTGAGCCGTTTCTTTGAGCGAGTAGAACATGCCAGCCATAAATTCGCCATCTCCACCGACAGAGTTCCCAATCGCGAAGACCGCGTTTGGGCCCGTCCGAACGCGGTTGCGGGGCGATTTAGGTCCCCCGGATCGTAGTTCCCTAAGGCCTGTATTTTACCGCGCCCACGCAACTTATGCAATCCTTTTTTCCACGAACAGCCCCATCCGCACGACCAGGCGGGCTAGACGGTCCCATAAGCACGCAGACCCCAGGATTGACTCGAAGTCGGCCTTCGGGAGACGGACACACCTCCCATGCCGCATCCGGCCGAATCTTCGACTCCGCTGTTGCGTGGCCGAAGCCCCGGCCGGTATAATGGGCTCGTGATTCGCGGGGTGTAGCTCAGTTTGGCTAGAGCGCATGCTTTGGGTGCATGAAGTCGCTGGTTCGAGTCCAGTCACCCCGATTCGCCGAAAGCCGCACGGTCATCCCTGTAAGAACCTGCGCAGATCCTGATTCTCCATTTCGTGGCCCGCGTTGGGGGTGACGCGGAGGCTGACTTGCGATTCGGCGCCAAAGGCTTTGTAGATCGTCCGCAGCTCCGCGATTGACGGTTCGACGGTCTCGTTGTAGGAGGCGGAATTGTTGTCGGGGGCGACGACGTCCTTTTCCCCGTAATGCAGCCGGATCGGGCGAGGGGCGTTCAGGCCTGCGATGTCGCTGCGGTCCATCCACTGCAAGATGCCTGGGATGCAGTGGGCCGGGGCGTTGTAGCAGCGGGAGAAGATCACGGAAAATGAGCCCAGGCTGCCGCTGGCGTAGATCTTCCGCACCCGCTCGCTGAAGACCGGGTACGTGATCGCCAGATCTCCCCCGTAGGAGATGCCCGCGACGGCGAGCGTTTCGACGCCCTTGACGTCCGAGAGCCACTGTTCCCAGCGGAGCAAGTCCTCAACGTGCTCGCCGACAAGGGTCTTGCCGTAGAGGAACGCGTCGGTGACCAGCGAAAACTGCGGTCCGCGATCCCAACTCCAATAGTCCAGGCAGTAGTTCTCCCGCTGCCGCGCGACGTCCCGCAGGGCACCGAAGCCGCGAAGGGCAGGGCACAGGACCGCCCACCCCGCCTGGGCCAGGTTCAGCGCAAACATGTGGTGGTAATCGTCCCGCGCGCCGACACACGGTTCGGCCTGGCCGTGCCCGTGGATCGCCATCAGCGCTTGTCCCGACCCGCCTCGTGGCGAAAGAAAGTACGCCGGGATCGAGAGCGAGTCGTCGATCTGCATCACCCAGGCCTCGAGGATCACGTCGCCGCAGGTGGTCGAACGCAGGAGACGCGCCTTGCACGGCGCAGGCGGCGAGAAGCCCAGCAACTCCGCAAGCTTCGCCCGGCACTCGGTGCGCCAGGTCTGCGGAGAGCCTTTGTACTTCGCGAAGGACAGTCGGCGTTCCGCGCCTTCCGGGCGGAATTTCAGCGTCAGTTCCTCCGGACGGACGAAGAACCGCGGATCGACGGCCGGCGTCTCTTTCTTTCTATCCTCCGCAAGGACCGTGACAACCGACGACAGCGACGCCGCGCCGAGGCCGGCCATTCTCAGGAAATTGCGACGCGTGTTGGTGTGCGATGCCATAGTTCTCTCCCCTTCGCGGATATGGTTGTTCAACCGGTCGCGACGTCCAGTTCCACCGCAGAGACCGAGGCAGCCGGGAAGGTCCAAAGACCGTCGGCCGGCAGATCCTTCCGCACCGGCTGGATCTCGCGGGCCTGTGTCTCGATCACTTCGAATTCCGGGTCCGCGGCCAGCTCGAACACCCGGCCCGACCGAATACGAAGTCCGTCGATCGCCAATCGGGAAGTAACGGATCTGTCGCGTCGCGTATTCACGACGTGCAGATAGAGCCGATCGCCCGTCCGACTGGCGGTCACGTCGAGGCCGTCCGGCGAATTCGTGACCGTTACGGCCCGGGCGCCGCTGTGATGGCGATACAGTGCCATGACCAGCGCCACCGGCATCATGTACGATTGCCCGCCGGGGACCGGGATCATGATCGCATTGACCTGCCAGCGCGTGCCGCAGAAGTCGGCCAGCGTGGCGATCTTGAGCTTGTCGCCGTGGCGCTCGTGGACGTTCAGGAGCCGCGCGTTGGCGACGCCTGCGGCCCACGTCGAGAGCACATCGCCGCGGTTTCGGCCGGGCAAAGCGAAGTGACATTCCGTCATTGCCAACGGCATGTCGTACCGGTCGACCTCCTCGCGAATCCGCCGGATGCGGGCGTCGTGGAACGAGGCGGCATGCATCAGCCGGCCCCAGGTCCTGGCCGGATCTTTGCGGTACTCGATCCCCCGCAGGGGCGAATCCCGCATTCCTGTGTCCGGATTAAACATGTGGTGAAAGGCGATGTACTGGAGGTGTTCGCCCGCCATTTCGATCATGCGCGGGGCCCAGCCGTTGTCGCCCCAGCCGATGAGTCGGAGGGTGGGGTCCTCGGCCCGCATCGCGCGAGCAAAGGCGATCGTTCGTCGGGCGGCGGTTTCGCAATCGTAGCCTTCGCGGTCGTACGAGGTCTCATTGCCGAGCTGCCAGAATCGCACGTGGTAGGGCTCCGCCCGCCCGTGCTCTCGGCGCAGCTTGTCGTCGGGCGAATTGCAGTAGCGAACCCACTCGGCCGCCTCCTCGGGGCCGGCGGTTCGCACATTGCCCTTCGGGTCCTTCTGCCAGTATTTTCGGCCGTCGGACTCGAAATTCACGCAGTAGAAAGGCTCCGCACCGACCCGCCGGCAGAAATCGACGAACTCGTGCGTGCCGACCTCGTTGGTCTCCATGCCGCCCCAGAGCAGATTCAGCATGGGCTTGCGCCGATCCCGCGGGCCGACCCCTTCCTTCCAGCGGTAGTACGAGCTGAAGCAGCCGCCCCAGCGAAGCAGCGGGGGGGCCAACTCTTTCGTGACCTCGATCACATCCTCGCGCCAGCGGTCGTGGGCAGAATCCCATGCGGCGGCAACGGAGCCGTCCGTCGTGCCCAAAGGCTCCATGAACTGCATGTACAGATAGGGCGAAAGATCGAATCGCGGCGTGGGATCCACGACGATCGCCGGCCGGCCGTCGTCGGCCCTCGCCGGACCGACGACGCAGGCTGCGGCGCCGCTGCCGACGACCTTCATGAAGTCGCGTCGTGTCACTCGGGGTTCGCTCTTTTCCATTCGGCCTCTTTGGGTGTGAAGATCTACAGCTCCCAGCCTTTGCGGTATTCGGGGCGGCGCAGGAGCTTGTTCGCTTCGGGTGAATTCGTGAACTGCATGTTCGCGCTGTCCCAATGCAGTTTCTTGTCGACGCGAAGCGCGACATTGCCCAGCGCGATCGTCTCGGCAAAGGGATACACGTTCTCGAAGCTGGCGTCGGAAGGCTGCTGGCCCCGGCAGGCGCGAATCCACTGGTCCAGTTCACCAACAGGCCTGGGCAGCGTCTGCGGCGGCTTCGTGAACGCCTCCATCTGTTTCTGGGGGATCAACCGCGGATTGCCGCCCATGAAGTCGCACAGAAGCTTGCCCTTGTCGCCTACGAACAGCAGTCCCTCCTCGGGCATGTCCAGACCGTCGGCTTCGAGTTCCGCGGGCTTGGGCGGACGAATCCCGCCGTCGTACCAGTGCAACGAAACCGGCGGCCGGCCCTCCCGCGCGGGAAACTCGAAGTGGATCGTGCTGGCCCGCGGGAACGAGACGTTGTTCACCTGCTTGAGCCAGAGGTTGTCGAGGATGGCCCAGTACTGGCTCGCGGTCGCCTCGACCGTCGTCGGCGTGCCGAGCTTGAGGATTTTCCAGATCTGGAAAAAGCTGTAATTGCCCATGTCGCCCAGGGCGCCGCTGCCGAAATCGAACCAGCCGCGGAAGACCGCGTGGGTATAAGACGGATGGTAGGGACGATGCGGAACGGGCCCCAACCACAAGTCCCAGTCGAATCCCTCGGGAACCGGCGGCCGGTCTTTCGGCAGTTCCGTCGCCCCCTGCGGCCAGACCGGGCGCGACGACCAGTTGTGCACCTCGCGGACCTCGCCGATCGCGCCGGCGGCGAGCCACTCGGCAATCGTCGCGGTCGAACCGACGCCGGCCGCGCAGAACATGTGCGTGGCCACGCCGGTCTTGCGCGCGGTGTCGCGGGACAGCCTGGCTTCATAGAGCACATTGGCGAGGGTCTTGTGTTGGATGACGTGCTTGCCTCGGTTCATCGCGGCCACCGCGATTGTGGCGTGCAGGTGCTCGGGCGTCATGATGTACAGGGCGTCGACATCCTTCTCTTGGTCCAGCAGTTCACGGAAATCAACGTAGGCCGAGCAGCCGCGATACTGCCCGGCGGGCGAGTTCATGCCATAATAGGCCTCGATGATCTCCTGGCCCATCTTGCGTCCGCAGCGACAGCCTTTGACGCCCTGGCCCCAGTCGGGCTTCTTGAGGAACGCGCGGACCTTGTCGCGAATCTCGTGGCGGCCCCATTCGACGTAGTCCGTGCTGTCGGTGTTCGGGTCGCAAACGGAAACGATCTTGAGTTCGGGTCGGGGCAGGGCCTCCATGAGCTGGCGGATGCCCTGGGTCCCGACGCCGATGTAGGCGACGTGGATCTTCTCACTGGGAGGAATGCTCTTGGCACCGGCCAGGACGTGGCTGGGCACGACGCTGAAGCTCAGGGCCACGGTGGACGCGGCGGCGAGGAACTCGCGACGATCCAGAGCGTTCGTTCGAGAGGGGACATCCGGCTTCATGGCTCATTCTCCTTGTCTTGCAGGCGTTGTCAGACCGGGCTCGCACCCGACCGGAGCTTTGAGTGTACCGATTCGGGGATACGCTGCAAAGGGGAAAATGGCCGCGGTTCAGTAGCGCGAGACGTTCAACTCGCCCGGAACGCCGGTGACCAGATAGACGACGCTCTCGGCGATGTTCGTCGCGCGGTCGCCGATGCGCTCGATGTTGTGCGCCGCCCAGATCAGATAGGTCGCCCGGGTGATGAGCGAGGGGTTCTCGATCATGCGGTTGATCAGATCGTGGTACGCCTGGTCGTGCAGGCGGTCGACCTCGTCGTCCTCCAGGCAGATCTGCTGGGCCTTCTCCGCATCGCGCTGGACGAAGGCTTCGAGACTTCGACGGAGCATACTGACGGCCTTCTCGGCCATCGGAGGCACGTAAATCAGAGGTCGAACCAGCGGCTGGTCGCCGTGCAAGAGGACGATCTTGCCGATGCCCTCGGCGTAGTCGCCGATCCGCTCGAGATCGCGGACGATGCTCAGCGTCGCGATGATCTCCCGCAGGTCGGAGGCGACCGGCTGTTGCAGCGCGATCAGATCTACGCACTTGTCCTCCAGGGTCCATCGAAACTGATTGACTTTGGCGTCATTGTCGATGACCTTCTTGGCGGCCCGCGCGTCCATGTTCCCCAGCGCCTCGACCGAGCGGTGGATCGCCTCGATCACCATCTCGCCCATGTGCAGGACGTCGCGTTCCAGTTCCTTCATCCGATTATGAAAACCTTCTCTGGCCATGGCTGCTCCAAGATCTGTTTTGCCCGGTTGACCCTTCGTACACAATGTATCATCCAAACGCGCCGCTTAGGTAATCTTCGGTCAGTTTTTCTCGGGGGTTCGTGAAAATTTGCTGGGTGGGACCGAATTCGATCAACCGGCCGAGGTGCATCAGGGCGCTGTAATCCGAGCAGCGGGCCGCCTGCTGCATGTTATGGGTCACAATCACGATGGCGTACTCTTTGCAGAGCACTCGCAGCAGCTCCTCGATCCGCAGCGTGGACATGGGGTCCAGGGTCGAACAGGGCTCGTCCAACAGGATGATCTCGGGGCGAAGCATCAGCACCCGCGCGATGCACAGACGCTGCTGCTGCTCGAGCGTCAGCGACAAGGCGCTGTGGTGGAGTTTGTCCTTGAGGTCGTCCCAGAGGCCGACGTGTTCCAGACTCTCCCGGATCGTCTGCGAAATGTCGGCCTTCTTTTTCATCATGTTGTGGATCCGAAGGCCGAATTTGAGGTTGTTGTAAACCGACAGGGCAAAAGGGTTGGGCCGTTGGAAGACCATGCCCACTTTGCGGCGTAGTGCGATCAGGTCCGTGTTGCGGTCCAGGATGTTCTGGCCGTCGATCAGGATGCGACCTCGCACGTCGATGTGCTCGATCAGGTCGTTCATCCGATTGAAACAGCGAAGCAGAGTGGACTTGCCGCAGCCGGAGGGGCCGATAATGGCGGTGACGCTCCGAGCCGGGATCTCGAGGTTGACGTCGATCAGGGCGCGGAACGGCCCATAGTAAAGGTTCAAGTCGATCGTCTTGATCTTGGCGTCGAGATTCATCATGAGAAGGGTCGAGCTACCCAAACCGTCCTGTAATATAATCGTTGGTTCGACTGTCCTTGGGCTTGGTGAAGAGCTGGTCGGTGGGACCGAGCTCCACCAGTTCGCCCATCAGAAAAAACGCGCAGCGCTCGCTGACCCGCGAGGCCTGCTTGGTGTTGTTGGTCACAAGGATCTGCGTGTAGTCGGCCTTGAGCTGCTGCATGGTGTCCTCGAGCTTGGCGGTCGAGATGGGGTCCAGACCCGAGCTGGGCTCATCGTAGAGGATCACCTCGGGTCCCACCGCCAGCGTGCGGGCGATGCACAGGCGCTGCTGTTGACCGCCGGAGAGCTTGACCGCAGGCTGGTGCAGGCGGTCCTTGACCTCCTCCCAGAGCGAGGCCTTCTTCAACGATTCCTCGACGATCCAGTCGATCTGTTCGCGGTTGGTGATTCCGTGGACTTTCGGGCCGTAGGCGACGTTCTCGAAGATCGTCACCGGCAGCACCTGCGGCAGGGCGAAGATGATCCCGATCCTCTTGCGAAGGACGTTGTCGCGGATCGACTTGAGGTCTTGGCCGTCCAGGAGGATTTCGCCCGTCTGACAGTAGCTCCGCACACGGTAGTTGAGCCGGTTGAGGGCCCGAAGAAAGGTGGTTTTTCCGCTGTTGGAGGGGCCGATAATGCCGAGGATCTCGTTGCGACGGACATCGAGGTTGATCCCCCGCAGGGCCTGGACCGGCCCGAAGAAGCTGTTCAAATCGGTGATCTGGAGGATCGCGTCTACCATAGCCTCTTCTTCCGATAGTGGGCGCGCAGGAAGATGCTCACCAGGTTCATCAGAAACACCAGTCCCACCAGGACCAACGCGGTCGCGAAGCTCAGCTCCAGCGGAATGTTCGGCACCTGGGTCGAGATCACGTACAGGTGGTAGGGCAGCGCCATCACTTGATCGAAGACCGAGCGAGGCAGCCGGGGCAGATAGAACGCCGCCACGGTGAACAGGATCGGCGCCGTCTCGCCTGCGGCTCGGCTCAGGCTCAAGACCGTCCCGGTGAGAATGCCCGGGATGGCGTAGGGCAGCACGCAGTAGCGGACCGTCTGCCAGCGGGTGGCCCCCAGCGAGAGGCTGATCTCGCGGTAGGTGTCGGGCACCGACTCCAAGGCTTCTTTCGAAGCGGTGATGATCACCGGCAGACTCATGATCGCCAACGTCAGTGAGCCGGCCAGGATCGAGGTCCCGAAATGCAGCAGGATCACGAACATCGTGAAACCGAACAGGCCATAGACGATCGAGGGGATTCCCGAGAGGTTCACCACCGACAGCTTGATCAGACGTGTGAACAAATTGTCTTGCGCGTATTCGACGAGGTAGACCGCCGAGAGCACGCCCAGCGGCAACGAGAACAGCATCGTTCCGACGACCAGCAGGATCGTGCCGACGATAGCAGGGAAGATGCCGCCGGCCTTCATGCCCTGGCGGGGGGCGGCGGTCAGGAACTCCCAACTGATCGCGCCGGCGCCGTTGACGACGATGTAGACCA
>JAGPGT010000233.1 GCA_018055905.1 Phycisphaerae bacterium | reverse complement strand
GGCACCCGATTCGCCAGCAAAAGCGGCGAGGCGACGTGTCCCTGAATGGGCAACGGAAGTTGGACAAAAAAGAGTGGGCTTCGGAAAAATCGAGGGTGATTCTGTGAGGAGTGTGGCCGCAAGGAACACGCAGGCCTCAGCAGAGTCCGCATCCCCCAAGCGCGAGTGATCGTGCTTCTTGGACGCTGTCTGGTGGTGGGAATCAAGGGCCGGTCGATGGTCGGCTTGGGGTGGGGGAGAGCACAGATGCGCCAGCCAAGTCGTTTGGGCTGTTTCAGACTGCTCTGCCTTGTTTTGATTTGAACGGACGGGAAGTCGGCCGAACCACCGTTTTTCAAGAAGTCCGGAAAATGACCGCAGTACGCTCTTTGATACTCAAGCTGTAGGGGCGGCCCGATGGCCGCCTCCCAGCGGTAGTGCTTTGGGGGGCTCGACGGATTTCGTGCACTTTGCCGGTCCGCGGAACGTATTGTTCTTGCGTCCAGATCGGCAGCGTCGTATAATGACCAATTGCCGAGTGACGGGTCCCTCAACGCGGCGTTTCGCGTCGGGTCCGGCTTCGGCACGTATAGGGGCTTGGGGATCGGAGGACTTAGCTATCCGTACGAGATGCCCATCCATCTCTGTCGGAGCCGGCGGGGTGAAACCCAGCGACCGGTCGGCGTTCACGCTGGTCGAGTTGCTCGTGGTGATTTCCGTCATTTCCACGCTCATGGCCATCCTCGTCCCGGCGATCCATGGGGTCAAGCGCCAGGCGACCGCGCTGATGGGGATGCGCAATCAGCGGGAAATCGCCACCGCGGTGAACCTCTTTGCCGCCGACAACCGAGACCGCTATCCCGACTCCGTCGCAACCGTCGGGTTCGACGACAAGTGGAACTGGTACGACCCCACCGTCCTGACCGGCAAGAGCAAACGAACCCCCCAGATCCATCGCTCGATGAGCGCCTATCTCCGCCCGTATATCCCCGACGGCAAGACGATGTTTTGTCCCGGTGCTCCGAAGTTGTACACCTACGCCAAGGAATGTTGGGACGCCGGCGACGCCTGGGACAATCCCGAAACGCCGCTGGCCTCCGACCCGGTCGACGGCACCTACTGTTTCTATTGGAATTACCTCGGCTATCTGGGCGAACCGCGAAGACTGTTCCGAGGCCCGCGAGGTCCGGCCGCAGGGGGAGGGCAAAGCCACTTGCTCCTGAGCGACTACTTCGGGTTCGGCCACTGGCAGACCCCCAACGCCTTCGCAAGCTGCGAGAAGCTCGCCGGCGGCTTCGTCCTGGAGGAGACATGGCTGTCGGCCGCCTGGTGGTCCGTCGCAGGCGACCCGGAGGCCAAAATGCCCAAGGTCAAGCTCCGCGCCGCGTACATCGACGGGCACGTGGAAACCTACACGCCCGACGAGGCCCTGGAAATGCGGGTCCCCATGACCCCCGAAGGCGTGCCTCCGTACCCGGACGGCGCGGGCAGTCGGGGCATCTTCTACCTCCCGCAAAGCGCGGTTCCCTAACCCGCGGCCGGCGCCGGCACATGAAAAACCTGATCCACATTCTCGCGGCATGGATGCTCCTGTCATCGAACGCAGCGGGCGCTCCCCCGGAGGCGGTGGCGGTGCACTGCTTCCGATCGTCGTCCTACAATCGGTGTTTTTACACCCTCGACGAGTCCGAGGGGTCCCTTCTGCAGAACCGCTACTGGGACTTCTGGACCTATGAAGGCCCCGCGTTCCGGGCCTTTGCCTGGCGAAGCGACCCCCGCCTGGCGCCGGTGCATCGTTTCTGGTCCCCGTGGCTCAACACGTATCTTTACACTCTCGACGAACGGGAGGTCGAGGCTCTCCGGTTCGACTCCTCCCCCCTGTGGACCTATGAAGGCGTCGCCTTTTATGCATACCCCGCGGACGACCGGCCGGCCGGGACCTTTTGCGTCCACCGCTTCTGGTCGGACGCCCTGGCAACGCACAGTTACACGACCGGTGATCGCGAGCGGTTCTCGCTGGCCCACAACCCTGTCGGCCCGTGGAAGGAGGAAGGACCCGCGTACGGCGTCTATCCGCTCCAAGACGAGCGGGCCGCGCGAATCGTCAAAGGTCCCGCGATCCACTGGGTCACGCCGGACTCCGCGACGATCTTGTGGGAGACCGATGTCCCCGCTCCCTCGCAGGTCCGTTACGGCGTCGACTCCGTCGCCCAGCATGGACTGTGGGACCCCGAGCCCGTGACACTTCATCGAGTCGTCCTCTCGCAACTGGCCGCGGATACCCGCTACGTGTATCGCGTCGGTTCCGAATCCGCCTTCCGCGAGGGCTCGTTCACGACCGCCCCCGCGCCCGACCGGGCGTTTCGCTTCGCGGTCTGCAGCGACACGCAATGGAATCCACCGACGCACGCCCAGGTCGCCCAGAGCATTCTCGCGGATCGGCCTCGAATCGTCTTGCACGCGGGAGATCTCGTCAGCATGGGCCGCTGGTGGGAGGTTTGGGAGACCGAATTCTTCGATCCGGCCGCCGAGCTGCTGGCGAACGTCCCGCTGATCCCCGTCCCCGGCAACCATGAGGACTTCGGCTCCCAGGCCCCCTGGTTTTTCTACTACTTCGACCGGCCGGTCTCCCAGGGATGGTTCGCCCTGACCTACGGCGCGGTCCGATTCGTCGGGATCGACACGAGCGCTCCGTTTGCCCCAGGCAGTCTGCAACATCAGTGGCTTCTCGAGGAATGCGCCTCGCCTGCGTACCACGACGCCCGCTGGCGCGTGGTGGTTCTGCACGAGCCGCCGTTCACCGCGACGACCGGACATGGCGACAACCTCGCGGTTCAGGAGCACCTGGTCCCCTTGTTCGAGCAGCGCCGCGTGGACGTGGTCTTCAGCGGTCACAGCCATGCCTACGAGAGATATCTGCACCACAACATCGTCTACATCGTCACCGGTGGCGGTGGCGGCCCTCTGTATCCTCTCTTGCCCGACGCCACACCGCCGGTCCGTCAGGTCGGTCTGAACCTGCACCATCACTGCTCGATCGACGTCGATCCGACCCTGGGCACAATGACGATCGCGGCGGTGGACGTCACAGGTCGGATCGTCGATCTGGTGAGACTGCACAAGTAGTCGCGGCTGCCGCCGGGATGCGGAATCTTTTCTGTTTTCCCCGCCCCCCGTGACGGTATCATGTCTTCGGTGTCCTCCGTGGTCAGGACATTGTCGTTGTGCGTGACGGAATTCGGGATGAATCGCGATCCATGGAAGTTCGACGTGTTGCGTCTGGCCTTGCTCATGGGCCTGGGCTCGGTCATTGGCGTTTATCTGATCCTCACGACCACGCTCATCACGAAGGACGGGGTATTCTATATCGAACAGGCCCAACAGATCGCCCAAGACCCGGCGGGTGTATGCCGACGGCATCCGCCGGGATATCCGTTTCTGATCTGGGCCGGCCACGCGATCGCCAGTCGGTTCGCAGAAGGAGATTCGCCGCTACTGTGGGCGTACTCGGCGCAGGCCGTCACGCTGCTGTGCCGCGTCCTGACCCTGATTCCCCTGTACCTGCTGGGCCGGCTCCTCGTGGGCTCGGTCAACAGCTTCTGGGCCCTGTTCGTGCTCGTGATCCTGCCCTATCCCGCCTTCTACGGCAGCGACGTGCTGCGGGAATGGCCGTATCTGCTGTTACTGAGCACGGGGCTGCTTGTGCTGTATTGGGGTCTCTCGACCGGGCGGGGGTGGACGCTCGGACTGGTCGGACTGGACGCGGCGCTCGGCTATCTCATCCGGCCGGAGTGTGCCCAATTGGTTCTCTATGCGATGCTCGGGCTGATCGCGGCGAGAAATTTCACGCCTACCGAAGAACGCACGTTGCGCCCCCCCTTGCCCCTTGGCGCAGGTCTTCTGACGATCTTCGGTTTCGTCGTTCCGATCGTGCCGTATGTCTACGCCAGCGGGGGCATCGTACCCCACCAGTTTCGACCGATGCCCGTCAACCTGCCGCCGATCCTCAGTCAGATCGGTCCCCAGGCCGCGTCGGATGACCCCCTGGAGTTCGAGGTCCGAGCGGGCGAATCGCTCGAGCTTGCGATCCGCGTGACCGACCCGGACGGCGACCCGCTGACGTTCTGCCTGGCAGGGATCCCAGCCGGATCGAGCCCCGTATACCTGTTCCGCAACAAGGCGACGGGAGCCCAATTCTGGACTCTTTGGGGTCGGGAAAAAGACCGTCTGCTCACGGTCTACCCGCAGCTGTGGCATTACGAAGGTGTCGGTTGGTACGCCTACGCCTCACCCGATGTCCGAGCGGGATTGCTGCCGGTCTATCGTTTCTGGTCGCCGTCCCGAGAGAGGCACTTTTACACGATCCGCGAATCGCAGTCAGAGGAGGTTCTGGCGAAATCGACCTGCGACACATGGATTTTCGAGGGGGCGGCGTTCTATGCGTTTGGCCGGTGCGACCCCCCGCAGGACACCCAGGCGGTCTATCGGATTTCGGATCCCCACAGCGGATACTTCTGGACGATTGCCCCGAGCCCAGCCCCCCAGGGCGAGGTCGCCTGGTACGCCCACGTTGCCCAGGAGGCCCCGGCCGGGGCGGGCATCGAGAACGCCGTCTTTCGTTGGCGACCCACCCTCGAACAGGTCGGCGAGCACCGGCTCAACATCATCATCACGGATGGGGAATCTCCATGTTGCCAAGTTGTGGTGATTCGCGTTCTCCCCCCGGGGGCCGCCGGACCGAGCCGCGAACCCTCCCGCGTCCCTCAGATCACGGGCCTATCGGGTCAAGACATTCCCCTTCGCAGACTGGCGGCAGGCGCAGCGGAGTTCGCCGGCGGCATCAGTGAGAATCTGATGATCCTTCCGGTTCTGCCGTGGATCCTGGGTTTGGGAGTACATCTTCGCACGCGAGCCACCGGCATCGAGCGAGTTCTGATCCTGGCGGTTCTGGCCGTCGGCGCCGGCCTGATGCTGGGGCGAAACTTCTGGTTGGCCCCCGGCTCGGCCCGGCGATACACTCTGCCGCTGGTGGCCTTGACGATCTTCTATCTCCCGACGGGCCTGGACGTCGTGATTCTCGCGCTGAACCGTGTTCACGCCTTCGGCGGCAAGGGGACGGGATGGGGCGTCGAGCGTCGCTCTCTGTGGTTCTACCTGCTCCTGCTTGGAGGCGTCGTCCTGTGCGCGCCCAAACTGATCCGGACTCCCCTGCGCGCCGACAAAGCAGGGTATCGATCGGTTGCCCGGTGGCTGTGCGA
>JAGPGT010000232.1 GCA_018055905.1 Phycisphaerae bacterium | reverse complement strand
CCGGCCGGTCACTTCGCGGACGAGGTCATCGCTCCACAGCAAGACATGAAGGGGGCCGAGCCGGGCCGCCTCGTCGAGAAAACGTATGTCGGCGAGGCGGATGTCGTCGAATCCTCCGTAAACGACAACGTGTTCTGTGGTTTCGCTCATGATGGCCTGATTCTCACCTTGACTTGGAACGCGCCCGGCACAGGTTCTTGGGAAATCACGTAGAGGTACCCGCCGCCGCAACCGGAATACATCGCGCCGGGGTACCGCGATTGATAGTACTTCAGCAGGGCCGGCAAATCGATCTGGATGGTGCGATGGCGTACCGTGCCCGGCAGAATCGCTTCCCAACATCGCATGCACTCGTTCATCGATTCGCCCAGTGCCGCGACGTCCCGCGCAACGATGGCGTCGTAGCAGTCGCGGCCGGAGCGGCCCAGTCGCTCGATCCACGCGGCGTCGAGGTTCTTGACCTCCAGCGGATTGTAACCTTCCGGTCGTTGGTTTACCGGGAGAATATGGATCACGTTCTCCAGCCACCGGGCGACCTCGGGGTCGTTGTTCGACTCGATGTGCCTGGGAAAGATGCCGCCGCGATGCGTGAAGTCGTAGTCGAGGCGATTGACGCCGGGATAGACCAGGCCAATCATGTCCTGTGAGCCCGAAGGCTCAGCCTTGCCGCGATTCTCTTCTTCATACAGTTCCTGCACAAGTCGGTCGGGGTCTCGGTCGGGCAGTTCGCCCTTCCAGAGTTTAATCGCGATGTTCCGCGTTCCGATGCAGATGCCCGCCCGCTCCATGAACCAGAACTGGGGTTCCACGCACACGACCACCATCGATCCCGGGGGCGAAGGATTGAGCTTCGACACAAACGGTTGGTCGATCCATCCTCCGGCTAAGGCCAACCGAAAAGGCAGCTTGCCGAGCACCTCTGTGATCGATGATTCAGGTCCTATCCGTCCCATAAGGTCCGATTTGCCCTATCGCTTCAACTGACCGTGCGTTTGCCGCTCTTGCGATCCTGATACTGCTTCTCGATCCAGGCGTAGGTCTTCGTCAGGCCGTCCTGGAGAGGCGTGTTCGGCGCCCACCCCAATACTTGTCGTATGAATGTATTGTCGCTGTTGCGGCCGCCGACACCTTTGGGGGCGTTCAGGTCGTATTTGCGGTTCAGCTTGACTTTGCCGATGTTCTCGACCAGCGTGACCAGCTCGTTGATCGAAACCAGGAGATCCGAGCCGAGGTTGATTGGCGTAGCGATCAGTTCGTTGCAGTGCATGATCATGTCGATGCCTTCGACGCAATCGTCGATGTACATGAAGCTGCGGGTTTGGTGGCCGTCGCCCCAGATCACAATGTCTTTGTTCCCCGTGTCCTTGGCCTCGATCACCTTGCGACAAATGGCGGCCGGCGCCTTTTCGCGACCGCCGTCCCAAGTTCCCCAGGGGCCGTAGACGTTGTGAAACCTCGCGATGTGCGTCTCGAAGCCCCGCTCGGCCCAGTACTCCTGGCAGAACATCTCACTCATGAGCTTTTCCCAGCCGTAGCCTCGTTCGGCCATTGCGGGATATGCGTCCGACTCCTTGAGAGCCTGCGCATCGGGCCTCTTCTGTAACTCGACATTGTATGCGCAGGCCGACGACGAGAAGAAATACCGTTTCGCTCCGGCTCGCCAGGCCGACTCAACCATGTGTGTATTAATCAGGATGCTGCGGAGACACTCGATGCGGAACCGTTCAATGAAACCCATGCCGCCCATGTCGGCCGCAAGGTTGTAGACCTCCACGGCGCCTTCACAGGCTCGCCGGCAGTTATCTTCCTTGCTGAGGTCCAGGCAAAGGCACTCAACGCCAGGGGGCCGCTGATACCATTCGGGCAGTGGTTTTTTGTCCACCGCGCGGATCCGTGTGAAGCCCTGCTCCTGGAAATGCCTCACCAACGCTCCGGCGATGAATCCACCGGCGCCGCTGATCAAGATCAGATCATCCTTCGCAAGCACGTCCACCGCCTTGGGGTTCTTCTTCGCAGCCATAATCGTCCTTTCCGCCGTTTTTCAACCTGCCTGTTCTTGACCCTGTCGGAATTGCCACTTCCGGAGTATAATTCTTTGCAAGAACACATGAAATGACAATTGTTGTCCATTGCATGACGATTCTTGACCTCAGGAGCGACAATGCGACGGAAAAGCCCGACATTGGGTGAACCCCCCGAGTTTTTCTCGACCCAAGTGTCCGAGGCCCGCCGGTTTTATCTGGACGCGACCGCGCGGGCGCAGGGACCGCTGATCGTCGTCTGCGGGGGCTGCGAGCACTGCCGCCCGGGCTACCAGATCGATCGGCCGGACTTCCCCTTCTACTCGATTGAGTTTGTTGCACGCGGTAAAGGGGCCTTGATCCTAGCCGGCCGCAAGTACGCCCTCTCCCCCGGCAAGATCTTCTCCTATGGCCCAGGCATTCCGCACTGGATTACTACCGATGAGAACTCCCCGCTTGTGAAGTATTTCGTAGACTTCAAAGGCCCCGACGCCCGCAGATTGCTGGCCCGATACGGCCTGATGCCTGGCGTCTCGACCCAGGTCGCTTCGCCCGAGGCAATCCTGCGGATTTTCGACGACCTCATCTCCAACGGCGAAAACGACAGCCGGTACAGCCCTCTGTTGTGTGCGACGATCGTGCAGCAGTTGATTCTGAAGATCGCCGAGACCGCCGCGACCGAGGCGGCTCATACGACCGCCGCATTCTCTACTTACCAGACGTGCCGCGACTTCATCCGCGCCAATTGTCTGACGATCCGCAGTCTCGACCAGATCGCCCGCCAATGTCGAATCGCGCCGGCCTATCTGTGTAGACTGTTCCGCCGATTCGACGACCGGAGCCCCTATCAGTACCTGATGCGTCTAAAGATGACCGCGGCGGCCCAGCAGCTCCAGGTGCCCGACGCTCGCGTCAAGGAGGTCGCCTATTCGCTGGGGTTTGGCGACGCCTTCCACTTTTCCCGCGCGTTCAAAAAAGTCTTCGGCGTCTCCCCTGACGCTTTTCGAAAGCTCCGTTGACTGTGTGCGGGGTCTGCTATCGAAGGTCAAACGCCAGGCGAGAAAGGGGGTATAGATCAAGGAAGCGAGCCGCGGCTCCTGTATCGGACAGGTGAAAGCCCGCCGGTGTATCTGAGGGATCCGCGCCTGCGGTCTTGACAGGGGCCTACGCGGGTGGTCTATTCTGGCCGGGTGAACGGCTGTGAGGTGACGTTGCCGTGAGTTGCTCGATTCGAGTCGACGGGTTGGATATGGCCAAGACACAGTACATTCTGGCCCTGGATCAGGGCACCACCAGCTCGCGGGCGCTGGTGGTCGATCGCGACGGCGGTATCCGGGCCGTCGCGCAGAAGGAATTCCGTCAGATTTTTCCGAAAAACGGTTGGGTCGAGCACGATCCCAACGAGATCTGGTCGAGCCAGGCGAGTGTGGCGGCCGAGGCGATGGCCCGTATGAACATCGAGGGCTCGCAGATCGCCGCCATCGGGATTACCAACCAGCGGGAGACCGCCGTCGTCTGGGATCGCAAGACGGGCGAACCCGTCTACAACGCGATCGTCTGGCAGGACCGCCGGACCGCGGAGTTCTGCGACGAACTGAAGAAGGCCGGCCTGGCGGAGAAGATCCGAGCCAAGACGGGTCTGGTCATCGACGCCTACTTCTCCGCGACGAAGGTTCGTTGGATTCTGGACAACGTCCCCGGCGCTCACGAGCGGGCGGCCAAGGGCGAGCTGGCCTTCGGCACCGTCGATTCTTGGCTCACCTGGAAGTTGACAGGCGGCCGCGTCCACGTGACCGATGTCACGAACGCCAGCCGGACGATGCTGTTCAACATCCACGAGCAGAAGTGGGACGAGGAGCTTTGCACGCTGTTTAATGTCCCGATGTCCATGCTGCCCGAGGTCAGGACGTGCAGCGAAGTCGTGGGCAAGACCGGGGCCTCATTCGGCGGCGCGGAGATCCCGATCGCCGGCATCGCGGGCGATCAGCAGGCGGCCATGTTCGGCCAGATGTGCATCGAAGAAGGCATGATCAAGAACACCTACGGCACCGGCTGCTTCATCATGATGAACACCGGTGGCCAGGCCAAGCACTCCAAGAACAACCTGCTCACGACCATCGCCTGGAAGCTGGGCGACCAGGCGACGTACGCATTGGAGGGGAGCATCTTCATCGCCGGCGCGGTGGTGCAGTGGCTTCGCGACGGTCTGGGCTGCATCGCTCGGTCCGAGCGGGTCGAGGCGCTGGCCAACTCGGTTCCCGACAACGGTGGGGTCTACGTCGTCCCGGCGTTCGCGGGCCTGGGGGCTCCCTACTGGGATCCGTACGCCCGAGGCGCGATCTTCGGACTTACCCGCGGCACGACCGACGCGCACATCGCGCGGGCCAGTCTTGAATCGATCGCCTTCCAGACCAAGGATGTTCTGGATGCGATGGCCGACGATGCGGGCATTCCGATCATCGAGCTGCGCGTCGACGGCGGCGCATCGGTCAACAACGGTCTGATGGAGTTCCAGGCGGGTGTGACGGGCGTGAAAGTGATCCGGCCAAAGACGCTCGAGACCACCGCCATGGGCGCCGCGTTCTTCGCGGGTCTGGCGGTCGGGTACTGGAAGGACCTAGCCGAGATCCAGGGGATCTGGAAGATGGGGGCCCAGTTCGAGTCGCACATGGCGGCCGAGACGCGGGCGGAATTGTTGAAGAATTGGCACAAGGCCGTAGATCGCGTTCGCGACTGGGCACGCTGAGTTGGAGACCAGTGCATGACAGAGGATGCCGTTAAGTTTTCTGCGGAATTCATTGGGACGATGATCCTGGTCCTGCTGGGCGACGGCGTGGTGGCCAATGTCTGTCTGAAGAAGACCAAGGGATACAATTCCGGCTGGATCGTGATTACCGTCGGGTGGGGCCTGGCCGTGTTCACCGGCGTGATGATCAGCGGCCAGATCAGCGGCGCACACCTCAATCCCGCCGTGACAATCGCCTTGGCGGCGGCCGGCAAGTTCTCTGTCGTCAAAGTCCCTTTGTTCCTAATCGCCCAGTTCCTCGGCGGCGCGGCAGGCGCGTTGCTCGTCTGGCTGTTCTACAAGGACCATTTCGACATCAGCGGCGACCGCGGTGCGATCCTCGGAACCTTCGCCACCGGTCCTGCGATCCGCAACCCCTTCCGCAACGTGCTGTGCGAGGTGATCGGCACGTTCGTACTGGTCCTGGCCGT
>JAGPGT010000038.1 GCA_018055905.1 Phycisphaerae bacterium | reverse complement strand
GAAGACTTCCTCAGTATAACCGATTGTCAACTCCTTTGTCAACTCTATAAGATACTGAATTCTTTTTTAGTGGTTCATCAATTCTGTGGTACGAGAGCCAAAGTCCCACGTCGGCTCCCCCCTCGGAAAGCCTTCCCTGCCCCGGATTGCCGATCCGGGATGGGATCGAGACCACTTTTCTTACGGATAAACAATTTGTAAGTAGTTTTAAATAAGCAATTTATGACTATTTCGGTTGTTCCGTGCAAACGGAGGTTCTTTGGAAGATGGGGCAAACGTTTTTTCCAGAACAACACCTGGGTGTCACCTACGACGGCGTATCAACACCGCAAGCGAGCTTCGGAACCGCATGGCAAACGACGGCTTTTGGGGGTTTTTCCAATGGGATAGAACGATGGTATAATGCTCGCCGTTGGTGGCCGGTCCGATTTCCGGCGGAAGAATCGTGTGCGTTCTGTGCGAAAGGTACGTATGCGCGTGATTGTGACGACGGCATTCTTGTTGTGTTGCAGCAATGTCTTCATGACATTCGCCTGGTATGGACATCTGAAAAATCTGTGCCACAAACCTTGGATTCTGGCGGCTCTGGTTAGTTGGGGGATCGCATTCTTCGAGTACATGATCCAGGTGCCCGCCAACCGGATCGGGCATGAGGCCCTCAATGTCGGTCAACTCAAGATTTTGCAGGAGGTCATTACGCTGGCGATCTTTGTGCCGTTTTCGGTGCTGTACATGAAGGAACCGCTCCGTTGGGATTACCTCTGGGCGGGTCTGTGCGTCTTGGGCGCGGTGTTCTTTATCTTCCGAGAAAAATTGTTCGGCGCATGAGAATACGCCGGACCCCGTGCCCAAGGACGGAATCCGGCCGGTGCCGTCCTGGTCTTTACGTTCGCGAGCGAACGCGCTATGATGGTGGCCAACTGTATCGTCGCAGTCCGGCAAGACCATTTGGGAAAGGTTGCAATGAATGAAGACGCGATTCTGAAACGTGCGGAGGACGTCACGTATCAGTCGCTCGGGCCGGGCGAAGATACGGTGATCCTCTGTCTTCGCACGGGACAACTCCACACGTGCAATGAAACCACGCGGGCGTTTCTTGACGCCCTGGACACGCCTCGCACATTCCAGGGGGTCTTCGATCGATTGTACGCGCAGTACGAGGTCCCGGCGGACAAACTCAAAGCCGACCTGATGCGGTTGTTGGAGGCCTTGATCCGCGAGGGAATCGTTGTCGCCGAGTCATAAGGAACAAGAGATGTGACGGGGAACCTCTATGGTCCGAACCGACACGAGAGGTCTCATCCGCAGACTGTTGGTCGCGCATATCTGGATCGTTGCGACGGGCATTCCGCTTCTGGACAAACTTCTGCCTCTTGAACGCGTGCTCCGATTGTTGACGCCGCGGCGTGCCTTTCGTTTGTACCGGGGGACGGATCCTGTGCTGATCGGCAAGATTGCACGCCGTCGTCTGCAAAGACCGATCCACATGCGTCGTCGGGCGTGTTTGCGGCTCAGTCTAGTGATTTACCACTTCGCCCGGCTGGCGGGTGCGGAAGCGGTTTTTCACATCGCGGTGTTTGCTCCCTCGGTGGATTCCCGACGCCTCCATGCTCACAGTTGGGTGACGGCGGGGAACCTCTGCCTGTGCGAACCGCCCGAAGGGCCGGCGTGCGAGATAATGCAATATGGGGCTGGACAGCCGCGAACCAAAACTTATAATGCGATCCGGATTGAGTGATCTGGTTCTGTTGGCAAGGAGAAACCGATGAATCCAACGCACAAGAGCAAGGAAGAGACCGCCAAGAAAGTCTACGTCGAGCCTACACTGGAGACGGCACAGAAGCTTCAGGAGGTGACGGAAGGCGAAACTCCGGTCGTGACAGGAATTGTTCCAAGCTAATCCGACTGTGGGTCTCTGGGCAGAACGATGATCGAGGGGGAAGTGAATGCCCGGGCCGGCCCCGGGGAAGGTGCGTTGTTTGCGCTGTCGGCCAGGAAGGAAGACAATCAGGATCATGTGTCGTCCGTCGGATCACTTCACCATCGGCCGCGTTCCTGTCCAGATCTCATCGGACTGTGCCAGGCTGCTGGGGCCGGTGCAGAGTGTTCTTCGCGCCTGCCCGCCCGGTGAAGGTGAGTTGCCGTTTCGTCTTCGTCTGCGGTATGGTCCGGAGCCGTTGGGCTGGGAGGATGGTTCTGGGCGTCTTTTCTGGACCGGCTTGCTCCGCGGAAACATTCCAGCCGAGTTCTACGCAGCCTTGACCACCAGGGTGGCACGGGTACCGGGGCGGGCATGGGGTCGTTTGGACCTTGCGCGAAGAACGATGGAGATCGTGTGCCGACCGGGGTGCGAGGGTTGTGTTTACGATGGTTGTCTGACACCACTGTTGTGCGAGTTGTTCGCACACCTGGGACACTTCGTGATTCACGGCGCATCGTTGGCGACGGATTGGCAGGGCGTCAAAGCGGGGATTCTGCTGGCCGGCGTCAGTGGGATCGGCAAGACGACCACGTCGTTGGTCTTGGCTCATGGGGGAATGACCCTGCTGGCCGACGATATGAGTTTCATCGAAGCTCGCAATGAGAATATCGATCGAGTGAGGCTCTGGGGCCTGCTGTTGACCTGCAAAGTCCACGACCACACCCGTCGGCTCCTTCCTTGGTTGACAAAGTGTCCTGCAGCACCGTCGCGTATGGAAGGGGAGACCTGCGTCGATGTCGCCGACGCGTTGGGGGATTCAACAGGCGTGGTCTCGGATCCGCATCTATTGTTGTTGCTGGGACCCCGCACCCGGGGCGACCATCTCCTGATCCCGTTGGACAAGACGCAGGCGATGGCGACGCTGACCCGCCAGAACATCCGTGCTTACGAGCCTTATGCCCAAGGTTCTTCGGGGATCGCATTTCGTGCAATTGGGCGGCTCGTCGCCCAGTGTCGTGTCTACCGTCTGTGTGTGGGCGAACCGCTCGAGGAGCTTGCCGGTCGGATTCGCGGTCTTCTGGAGAACCCGGAATGAAAGTCGGCCTGTTTCATGCGTGGCTGCTTGCGCTGTCAGACCCCCATGGCCGGCGGAAGGTCCCCTCGGAGCCGTTGGCGGCTTCGCGCTGGGCGGCTCTCTGGGAACGGGCGGACTATCACGGTGTCTTGCCGGCGACGGTCGCCAACGCCAGGCGCGTTCTCACGACGCACGGAACAGGGGGATTTGCTGCGATGGAGGCGTCGCTTGCGGACACGCGGGACCGACTGATCGCCCGCGCAGCGATGAGCATGGCGATTCGTTCCCAGATCCGGGGAATCGCAGCGGCGTTGAAAGCGGCTTCGGTTCCTGTCGCGGTTCTCAAGGGTGCCGATTTTGCCGACTCTCTATATCCGAATCCGTCGCTGCGGCCCTTCACGGATTTGGATCTTCTGGTGCCTTCGCAGGCGGTCGCCGATGCGGAATCGGTCATGTCGCGGATCGGTTATGAGCCTCGCGAGGCCTCGATGAAGTACGACGGAGGATACGGCGAACGAAGCTGGGTTCGTCCTGGTCACGGCGCCGGCACGGTGGAGATCCACTGGAATCTTGTCAATTCCCCGACGATCCGCCGTAGAGTCAGCGTAATGTGGGAGGATTTGGCGTTTGAGCCCGGCCCCGACGCGAACGACGGCGTGTTTCGCCCCACGCCCCCGGCCCGTCTGCTGATCGCTGCGGTACATGCGGCCGCCAGTCACGGCTTCGACCGGCTCGGCCCTTTGCAGGATGTCTGCCTGGCGGGACGATCCTGCGAACGGCAAACCGATGTAGAATGGTTGTCTGTCGCGGCTCGTCGGACCGGTGCTGTACTGTCGCTGGCGGTGTCGCTGTCTCTGGTCCGGCGGCTGTTCGACGAGCCTGCTTGCTTGCGGCTCCAACACGCGTTGCAATTGCCTGACCGCGGGTTTTGGAGCGTTCTTCTGACGCCCGACGTTGTGCTGCGAGGGCATTGTCGTCGGGACTCCGTGAAGCGACAGCTTTTCCGGGAGTTGCTGAAACGACAATGAAGATTCTTCTGCTGGTGCCTACGCCTCCGCGGACCTGTTGGCCCAAAGGACTCTATCGCAATTGGTCGTTCGATACGGGCCTGGCGTGCGCCGCGACGACCTTACGCCGCGAAGGACACGATGTTCGTATCGTCCGCCGGGAAGAACAGCTCATCAAGCTCGGCTTCGATTGGGACCGCGCCGAAGCCGATTTGCGGAATCTGATTCAGACGTTTCGCCCGGCTCTCGTTGTGCAGTCGGTGGCGACCCCCGCCATGTCGGAAGCGGCACGAATCGCCCGGCGGATCAAGGAGATCGCGGGAACCCACACAATCAATGTGCTGTGCGGAACACATCCTTCCGGCGTGCCGGAACTTGCGTTGTCCGAGAGCGCGGATGTAGATGCGGTCGTGGTGGGTGAATTCGAGGCGACCTTGCGGGATGTGGCGGATACGGGCCCCTTGCCTGAGGTCCCCGGACTGGTCGTTCGACAGGACGGCCGGTTCATCCACACGCCGCACCGGGCGGCAGTACCCGAGTTGGATGCGATCGGACCGCCGGCCTACGACTTGTTGGACATGGAGTTTCAAAAACGGCGCAATCCCTGGATGATTCGCTATTTAAACCTCTCCTGTCTCAACATTCGCACGTCGCGAGGCTGTCCAAATCGCTGCGCGTTCTGTGCCGAACATCTGGTCGGCGGCCTGGGCGTGCGTTTCCATTCGCTTGACTATGTCATGGAGCAGGTGGGCTACGCCTGCGCGCAGGGTTTCGAAGCAGTCCATTTCGAAGATGAGACCTTCGCAGCCGACCGAGATCGGTTGTTGGCGATCTGCGAAGCGATGCAGCGGTGGGGGTTCCACAAGAAGATCAAATGGGACTGCCTGATGCGGGTAGATCAGGTTCAGCCGGAATTGCTGGCCGCGATGAAGGCGGCCGGTTGCATTCAGATAGAATACGGCTTTGAAAGCGGCTCCGACAAGGCTCTCCGAAGTGTGGGCAAGAACGCCACGGTCGAGCAAAACCGCAGGGCGGTGAGTCTGACGCGTCAGGCGGGGATCCGCGTCTTTGCCGACATTATGGTCGGCTTGCCCGGCGAGACGGGCGAGGACCTCGACGCGACCGTTCGATTTCTCCGTTGGGCCAAGCCCGAGATCCTCAGTGCAGGCCGATTGCTGCCAATGCCGGGGACTGTCCTCTACAGCCGATTGCCTGCGCACGTTCGGTCGTCCCTGTCCTGGGAAGGCTACAGCTATACGCCGCAACCGGGCTTTCAACTTAATTTGACCGATATGCCCGACGCCCAGTTCGAACGGTGGTATCGCGATTTCTTCAAGTACACCGTCAAGCCGCACAATACGCTGGCCTTGCTGCGTGACGTCGGTTTGACCGACGACAAAGCCCGCAGGGAATACCGCCGGGCGTTGTGTCGCTTCGCCTGGCATCATCCCCTCCGGGTCCTGCGCCTTCCGATCCGCTTGGGCAGCCAGAACAGATGGTTTCAGGAACAGAGCCTGCGGAGATGCGCGGACCCTCGTCTTGGATAGAGTCTTTGGATGGTTGAGCTGAACGATACAAAACAGTTTCTGCCGATGACAAGAGAGGAGATGACCCATCGGGGCTGGGACCGGGCGGACGTCATTCTCATCACGGGCGATGCCTATGTGGACCACCCGTCTTTCGGCGTGGCGTTGATCGGCCGCTGGCTCGAAAAACTGGGTCACCGCGTCGCGATTCTCGCTCAGCCCGACTGGCGGAGCGTGGACCCGTTTCGCTCGCTGGGCGCGCCGAGGCTGTTCTGGGGCATTACCTCCGGTTGCATTGATTCCCGATTGAACGACTATGCCTCGATGGGCCACCGCCGCCAGGCGGACGTTTACAGTCCCGGCGGGGCAACCGGTCTGCGGCCGGCGAGGCCCTTGCTGACCTATGCGGCCCGTGCCCGCCAGGCGTATCCTGACGTCCCGATCGTTCTCGGTGGTCTGGAGGCCAGCCTTCGCAGGCTCGTTCATTACGATTACATCTGCGACAAGATGATGCGGTCCGTGCTTATCGACGCCAAAGCGGACCTGCTGGTTTTCGGCATGGGAGAACTGGCGGTTGCTGAAATCGCTCGACGCTTGGATCGCGGCGAGTCGGTCGTTTCTATGACAAACATTCCCGGCACGGCCTACAAAGTGGCTCGAAATGTGGGTGTGCCTCCGGACGCAGTTCGGCTGCCTTCGCTGACACAGCAGAACGAAGACCGACGGCAGGTGATGACGGCCTTCGAGCAATACCGGTTGCTTGCCCGTCCCGGCTGCCGGCCGGTCGTTCAGGACCAGGACCCAGGGGTGATCGTTGTGATGCCGCCGGCAAGACCCTTGACCGGCGAGGAGCTGGATGACCTGTATGATTTGCCATTCACGCGGCGGTGGCATCCTCGCTATGACAGCGAAGGTGGAATCGCGGCGTTGGAGCCGGTGGCGTTTTCGATCACGACGCACCGCGGTTGTTACGGCGGCTGCTCGTTCTGTTCGATTTACTTCCACCAGGGCAAGGAAATCACCTCTCGCAGCATTCCCTCGTTGCTGGCGGAAGCCGATCGCATCGCGGCCGATTCGCGTTTTCGAGGCACGATCAGCGATATCGGCGGCCCCACCGCCAACATGTACGGCACGACCTGCGCCGCGAACGGGCCGTGCTCGCGGATCAGTTGCGTCTATCCCTCGCTGTGTTCAAGTCTGAACCTCGACTTCGGACCTCTGCTGGAGATGATGGAGGCCTTCGTGCGATGGAAGGGACAGGGCCCCCGACGACACGTCTACGTCGCCTCCGGCGTCCGGCACGACCTGGCTTTGCAGAGCTCCGAGTACCTCGACATGCTCGTCAAGCACTTCGTGGGCGGGCACCTGAAGGTGGCGCCGGAACACTATTGTGACCGCGTCCTGGGGCTGATGGGCAAGCCCACGTTTGAGAGCTTCCGCCAGTTCGAGGCTCGATTCGACGAGGCCTGCCGCAAGGCCGGTCGGGAGTACTACCTCGTGCCCTATTTCATCAGCGCCCACCCTGGTTGTACACTTGACGACGCGGTCAAGCTGACCGAGTATTTGGTTCGACGCAACTGGCGGCCTCGCCAAGTGCAGGACTTCGTGCCTGTGCCGCTGACACGATCGACTGCGATGTACGTTTCCGGACAGGACGCACAAGGTCAAACGATCCACATCCCCAGCGGACGGAACGAAAAGCGGCTCCAAGCTGCCTTGCTTCAGTACTATCGCGACGCAAATGCCAAGATACTTACGCAGTATCTGCGAACCACCGACCATGCGGGGTTGCTCAAACAAATGCAACGCATTTGGGCGGACAACCGTCGCAAGAAAAAGTAGAAAACGAAAGAACCCAGTCGCCAGATCGCGCACGTTTTCCGAGATTGGAGTGAGTTACCACAGAAAAGCACCACGGTACGTCGAAATTGGGTAGGCGGATAATGCGGTCGCCGTTTGAGCTGGGGAACAACGACAGACACCGGATGTACAAGTAAGGATTTGACAATATGGCGGCATTGGGGATTCTCCCAAAGGGAGGGATTGCAGATTGGCCGGGCCCGCTCGGTCTGATTGTTCACCATGGTTTGTTGTTGTTCGCGGTGGTCAATCCCATCGGCAATATCCCTGTGTACGCAGACTTGACACGGGAACTGGAGATTCGCGAGCGGGGCAACGTCATGAAGCTGGCGGTTCTCACCTCGCTGTTCGTGGTGACCATTTTCGCGTTGATCGGCGACTGGAGCTTGGTCCATTTGTTCAACGTCACGGTAGGGGAGCTCGAGATCGCCGGCGGGATTCTGCTGTTCACCGTCGCCCTCCGCGGCGTGTTGAGCCATGGACCGGTATATCAGCATCCCAAGGACAGTCGCATGCTGGCGGTTTTCCCGATCGCCTTTCCCATCATGGTGGGACCCGGCGCCATCACGATGACCATCATCACGACCGGCGCCATCGGTCAGGGTCTGATGATCGTCACCGCGGTGATCACGTTCTTTTTCGTGTTTCTGATCGCATGGAACGCCACCCGTTTGATGCGGCTGATCGGCCCGTACGCCGGCATGATGATCGGCCGTTTGTTTTACATCTTCCTGGCGGCCAAGGCCGTCGCGATGGTCTTGAACGGCGTGACCGAGTTCATTCACGGCCTGTCTGGCAAAGACCCCAACGCCATTTCGATGTTGTTCTGAGAATCCCGTCGCCTACAGGAAACGGACACGCTATGGGTCGGGCGAGGGCCGATTCAGCGACGGGAACGGCGTGCCCTTCGCCAGTTCGATCCTCTGGCCGCTGCGAATCGAGGCCCAGGGTTCGAGATGGATTCCGACCGAAGCGATCCAGACCCCCTCGGGCAGGATCGACCATCGGTTGAGCACGCCTCCGACCGCCGCCGGGATCGGATCGTCGCCAAGTTGCATCCGCAGTGCGGCCCGGTATTGGGGCTCTTCGTACGGACGGAATCGCACCGTCACGCCGGGAACCACCCGTTCGGACAGGCGGCGCAGCAGGTCTTCGACGGCCTTCAAGTCCAGCGGTTCCGGCTGTTTCCACAGCAGGCACAGGGCATCGCTCATGCAGCCGCCGGCCTTCAGTCGCTCGCGAAACGCTTCCTGCGTGGTCTTCTTCTCCAGCAACTCTCCCATCAAAAGGACCGAGCCGTCCTCATCTCGGATCAACAGGGCCCTTTCCGCCGAGAGGTATGCCGCCCGTGGTCTCTCGATGAAGTCCGGCGGGAGCAGATATGACATTGCCTCGGCTCGATTCTCGAACAGCCGTTTCGCTTGCTCGGCGAAGTTGACCTGGGAGAGGTCCACCTGCCACGCCATGAACTCAGGCAACGCGGCCCGGATCGCAACGGCGGTGGCCCCCACGGGGTGATGCGGATCGCTTGCCCGCTCGGAGGGTTCGTGAACCTGCCTGAGCGACTCGCGAATCGTCTGTTCCTGCTCGGGCGACAACGGCGGGTTGCCCCCTCGCTTGCGGATCGCTTCCAGGTGGCGGTCTCTGAACTCCTTGAGCAACTCCCGCGGCACAGGCCGCAGGCTCACGGCCTTTCGCATGACTAGATAAAACGCCTCTGAGTCCAGTCCTTCAGCCGCTGCCTTCTGGAGTTCCTGGACGAGCTGCTTGCGTTCGGGATCCATGGGTTTGCTCCCTTCGAGGATGCGTTCAGCTGCGGCATGGAGCCGCCGGCGTCCGTCGTGGAGACGCCGTTTGAGCGTCCCGACCGGGACGCCGAGGAATCGAGCCGCGTCTGCGACGTCGTAACCTTCGTAGTAGTACAGGCAGATGGCCTCGCGATTCGTCGCGGGCAGGCCTTCCACAGCCTCGCGGATCAGGGCCGCCAGTTCCTGTTGTTCCAGACGCTCACCGGGGGCCATATTCTCGACGCAGAGTGCGGCTTCCGATGAGACTCGGCTTTGCGATCTGGAACGCCGGGCGGTGCGGATCACGATCGTTCGCAGCCAGGGGCCGAATCGCTGTGGATCCCGCAGGCTCGCAAGGCTCTCCATCGCGGCGAAGAAGGCTTCCGACGCAGCGTCTTCCGCCTGCGACAAGTTTCCGGTCACCCCGTAGGCCGCGGCCCGGGCCGCACGCCAGTATCGCTGATACAACTCAGCGACAGCCGCGGATTCGCCCCTTGCGGCTTGCTTCACCCAGTCTTGTTCCGTCTGTTCCGCCATGTCATGGAATAAGTGTCCTGCGAGGCGGCCGAGGTTCGCGCTTCAGCGAATTTCCGTGCGATGAAGCCAACGCTCTCGCGAACCCACCACGGGCAGGACTATTGCTGCCGCGGACGCTGCCGGCCTTCGCGGTTGCCTCGACGCTCGCCCGGTCGGATGGGCGTTCGGGCCCCTCGCACCTCCGTCGGAATCGAGTAGAGCGAGGTCCTGGCGGTGATGAACAGCGTCTGGTTGTCCGCGCCGCCAAAGGTGAGGTTGGCCGGCGGTTCGGGGACCGAGATTTCCGTGAGTTTCTCGCCTTGGCGGCTGTAGACGGCGATGCCCTTGCCCGTCAGGTAGACGTTGCCGCGGGCGTCGATCGCAAGGCCGTCGGAGCCCTGCTCGGCGAAGAGCTGCTTGTCGGAGAGGGTGCCGTCGCTCGCGATGCGATAGGAGTAGGTCTTGTTGGCGCCGTGGTCGGCGACGTACAGCCGTCGGCCGTTGGGCGTGCCGATGACTCCGTTGGGACGGACCATGTCGTCGATGACGCGGATCACCTTCTTGCGGTCGGGGGTCAGATAGTAGACGTGTTCGCCTTCGATCTCCATGCCGTCCCGGTTGCCGTAGCGAGGATCGGTGAAGTAGACGCCGCCATTGGGGTCGATCCAGAGGTCGTTGGGGCTGTTGAACCGCTTGCCCTCATACTTGTCTGCCAGCACGGTGATTTCCCCCTTGGGCGAAATGGACACCAGCCGGCGGTCGCCGCCCTGGCAGGCCAGCAGGTTGCCGTCCTTGTCGAAGTACAGTCCGTTGGCCCCGCCGGAGTTGGCCAGGAAGGTGCTGAGCTTGCCGTCCGCGACGGACCACTTGAGGATGAGATTGGCGGGGATATCGGTGAAATAGACGTTCCCCTGAGCGTCGGCCGCGGGGCCCTCGGTGAACTTGAAATCCCCGGCCAGTTTCTTCGCCTGGGCACCGGCCGCCACGATCTGTGTGTTCTCCTGGGCCACGCACGGAACGACCGTTGCCACGAGAACAAGCGCGATTGCGAATCTTTTTGCGATCATATGTGCCTCCTTTTCTTTGTCTCCAAACCGCCGCTGAGATTGAGGAGAAATCCAGTGGCTTCGTTTCTTTCTTCTGTCCCCTTCTTGCACGCAGAGCTCGTTCTACTGAACGATCTTGACTTTCGCCAGGTAGATGCTCGTCTTGCCTTCGTGGCTGGAGTAGTAGCTCAGGTAGAGCAGGCCGTCGTGCCAGACGAGGCCGGGATAGCTCGTGTCGCCTCCGCTGGGGAGCTTCAGGAGCTTGGTCATTTTGTATCCGGCCACGTCGAGCTGGCACAGGGCCGTGTGGGCTCCGCCTTCGTGCATGCGGCCGGCGGCCAGCCACTGGCCGGTAGGCAGTTGGATGAAGTTGGGGCCGCCGAAGCCGTTGAACTCGGTCCCCAGGTCGTGCCAGGTCCATTTCGTGAAGTCGCCGCCGCTGACGCCGAGGAAGGCGCTGTAGGGGCCATCGCCGCCTTTGTCCCGTCGGACCAGGGCGTAGCAGATCCCGTCTGAGGTGAATCGCAGGGTGGTCTCATTGGGGAAGCCCTCGGCGAAGAGCCTCTCGACCACCGGTTTGAAGGTGACGCCGTCTTGACTGGCGAGCAAGCTCAAGTATCGCGAGCCCGACCCCGCGGCGTAGGAGACGCCGTAGGCTTTGCCCTCGTGCCAGGTTACGGACCATAGCCATCGTCCGGGTTCGACCACGATCTGGGGCTTGGTCCACGCCGAACCGTCTTTGGAGAATGCGACGAATGAGCCGGTAGGGGCGCTCTGGCCATCCTTCTCCCGCGGGGCAGCTCCGCCCAGCAGCATCAGCCTATCGTCCGGCGTGACGGATAAATGCGCATCCCGCAGGTCGAAGCCGGCCAGTTCAACCAGGGCCGCCGACGCCCACGCGTCCACATCAGCGGATCGGAGAACGCGAATCCTGCCGTCGGTGGAGACATGCCCACGACCCTCGCGGAAAGCACAGTAGAATTGATCCTGCCAGCGGACGAGGTCCGTAAACGCGTTGTGTGGCGCCTGGTCCCAGATTTTCCGGACCTCGAACAACTCGGTTCTGATCGGTGAATCGGCGGATGCCATCGCCGCCTGCAAAATGAGGATCGTCGCCGTCACGGGTTTCATTCGCATACGCATCTCCTGTCTCTCCAATGGGGTCAACTACGAGACATCCACCCTCGCAGTGCAAACCGGCAACACCAGTTTTTCCCTTCTTGAACAGTGCCTTGACTGCGCCTATAGCATGTCGCCTGGGTCACCTTTGTGTCCAGCGAAATAATACGCCGACATGAATGTGACGTGCCCCCGAAAGCACTACGGATAAACACTGCTCATCATTCTCTCATGGGCCAGACCAGCCGGCGATTGCGTTTGGAGGTGGATGCGGTACAACTCAAAGAATGTCGGGGCGTCGAGCAACTCGATTCTGGGATTCATCTCTCGGATCTGGTTGTAGGTCTTCACGTACCAGCTCGGGGTCTTGAGGATGTTGCGGAACCAGTGGAAGGGCGGGTAGCCCTCGGCCCGGCGGCGGGCGATGCGGTCCACCACGTGGCGGGCCGCTTCGGCCGGGTCGCCCTCGTTGACGTCGTGGTCGAACCGCAGGACCGGCATCTGCTTGTGCAGCAGAGCGGCGGGGCCGTGGGAGGGGACGATCCCATTCGGACTGAATGACGCGTAGCAGTCGAGTCCGGCCTCGTTCAGCGCCGGGCCGTGGCCGTAGATGATGAAGCCGGTGATGCTCAGGCCCCAGCGGTCGTAGAACGTCTTGCAGTGTCGGGCCCAGGCGTCCAGGCCGCTGGGCAGGCCGGAGATTCCTCGCGGCTCCTGGAGCATGCCCGGCTCGCAGTAGCCGGCCCCGTTGTCGGCGGCGGCAAAGTAGTCGTTCGGTGTTGCGGTCTGCCGCATGGTGTCCATCGCCATCGGGGCCCGGCGGTCCAGCACGGGACTGATGCACCACATCATCGGGATCTGTCCGCGGGCCGGGTCGTCCCAGATGTCCATCATGCGCTGGTACAACCAGGCGGCGCAGTCGTAGTCGCCGACGTAGAAGATCAGGAACTCGCGGCCGTCGAACTTCACCCGGCCTTGGTCGTCGAGGTAGCCTCGCCGGGTCAAGTCCTCCCGCGTCACCCAGTTCTGTCTGTACTCCGGCCGGAGCGGGAAGTGCATGAAGAACGAGGCGTTGACCATCGCGCCATAACTCACCGCGTCGGCGTCCATGAAGCCGTTGTAAGCGCTGATGACCTTACCGTACTCCCATTCGCTGGGCACCGGGTCGTGATGCCCGCCGGCGTCGCCATGCGTGGTGTACTTGTGGGCCCAGGGGACAAAGCCGCCGATGTGAATCATGCGCTCGCGCCCGCCGTGCTCGTACGCGCTGCGGAGCAGGGCCTTGAGCGTCTCCAGATCGGTTCCCATCTCCTGCTTCGGATCGTCGATGGGCTTCTCGTCGCCCCAGACGCCCAGGTCGAAGAAGAACGCGTTCCTGGCGACGAAGAAGTCGTGGTTGGTCAGGCAGTGATGATTGAGGACGGTGTTGCGTGGCTTTTGAATCCAGTACTGATCGAGATAGTACGCGCCATAGGCCCCGTCGCAGCGGCCGGCGTCGAGGTAATGATGCTTCATCCACAGATAGGCGTCGCACTTGGCCGAGCCGGTGGAAGGGTGGTCCGTACCAGGGATCGTGCCGCGACCGATGAAGAGGGACGTGCCGTCGGGATTCACGAGCCGGCGAACAACCGGTAGCGTCATTTCACTCGTCAACAAGCGGTACAGGCTCCCCTCGGCTGGATCGTATCGCACAGGAAGCAGCGACTCGGCGCCGGCGATGGTACTGGCGACGTTGCTCGTGGCCGGGACGTTGGGGTCGTAAACCACCAGGCCGCGGATGTGCGAGCGGAATTGCCGCACGAGGTCGGCGATCGTGTCGATCCGCTCGACCGGGCGGCCGTGCAGCCACTGGCCGGGCTTGGAGAGCTTCTCAAGCCAGAAGTCATCGACGTTCTGTTTGCGGTGCTGGGACTCGGTGAAGCGGAGATAGAGCGTGGGGCCTTCGCGATTGACCAGGCCCTGTAGGACCGCGACCGTGTGACAATGATCCCAGGCCATGCGGACGTGCTGGCGGTTGTTCGCGTCGATCTTGAGCGTGTAGCCCAGATCGAACAATTTGATTGCAGGCGGCCGGGCCTTCGCAGGAAGAACCCAGAGCAGGCATGACAGCGCCACAAGGACAAGGTCCGGCCTGACTCGTGAGGACAAGACGCGATTCACGTCATTCACAACAAGCACTCTCTCGGACATGGGAGCCCCCAACGCGATTTCAGAATGGGCGCCGGCGCGCCGCGGGAACCCATCGTAACGCACATCGCCACGCGATTCAACGATTCGTTCCTCGCGGATCAAGCCTGCGGATCACGGCTGTTGTTCTTCCTCTCCGATCCGGATATGATGCTCTTCGTGCTTGGTCCCCACAGGGGGACAGGTATGTGCCGGAGGTGGTTCTGTTGTCGTTGAGGAGCATATGAATCGACGGAGTCGTTGCTGGGCGATTGGCGTGGTTGTGGTTCTGGCGGGGACGGTGTTTGCTTCGGCGTCTCTGCGGATACCTGCGTTCACCGCGTATCTGGAGCCGAACGTGGAGGGGGCCAGGGTGTCCGAGCGGTACGGTATCACTCGTTGGAACGATTCAAACTTGAAGGTGCTCTGGTTTGGACGGATCGCCGCCCCGGGACGGCTCGATTGTTCCGTGGTTCTGCGTCTGCCGAAAGAGACTTCGTCGAAGTTGCGTTTGACTGTCGCCGGCCAATCGAAAGAAGCGACCGTCGTGGGCGATGACGCCAATCCCGTTATTGCGAACTTCGGAGCCTTCACGATCCCTGAGTCGGGCTATCAACGGTTTACGCTTCAGTCGCTCAACCCCGATGGACAGCCCAACGGCGACATCGACGCTCTGATTCTTGACGGTCCGGCGACGCAGGAGGCGATCTTCAATCTCAAGCCCCGCCGCAACGCCGCATCGGTGCACCTGATGTACCCGGTGGACCCGAACGCACAAGTGGCGGCGTTCTACTGCGAGATGACCGGCCTGGAAGACCCTCTGTGGACCTACTACATGGCCTGTGGCTGGCATCGCGGCTACTTCGGAATGCAGGTCAACAGTCCCACCGAACGGCGGATCATCTTCAGCGTCTGGGACAGCGGCAACGAGGCGATCGATCGCAGCAAGGTTGCCGACGAGAACCGTGTCAAGCTCGTCGCCAAGGGCGAAGGGGTCTACGCAGGCGACTTCGGCAACGAGGGTACCGGCGGGCACAGCCACCTCAAGTACGCCTGGAAAACCGGTGAGGTCCAACGGTTCCTCGTGACTGCGCAGCCGACCGATGCAACGCACACGGTTTACTCGGGCTACTATTTTCACCCGGACAAGAAAGAGTGGTTCCTGATCTCCAGTTGGAAAGCCCCGAAAGAAGGCGGGTACATGCGTGGGTTGTACTCCTTCAGCGAAAACTTCGGCGGGGCCAACGGACACCTCTTACGCAAGGCCCTCTATGGCAATCAGTGGATTCGGACCTCCGACGGCCGTTGGATCGAGCTGATCACTGCCACGTTCAGCCATGATACCACCGGTCGAGCCGATCGGCTGGACCGCTTCATGGGCGTCGAGAACGGGCAGTTCTTTCTTGCCCACGGCGGTTTCGGTCCTGGGTTCACGGCGTACCGTCAGAAGTTCACAAGGCCGGCGATTGGCAAAGCCCCTTCGGACCTCAACTTGCCCAACTAGCTCGCAACCCTTGTTTGCCGAGGTCTATTATTCCTTGAGTCGGAAACCAGACGACAGGGGGAAAGAACCAAAGCCCCATGCACTTTTTTGGCATGGGGCATTGGCCTCATAACCAGCGTTTTCGTCGGAACCACCGGACTGTCCCTGCGCCGAGAGCTCCGAGCGCCACGGCGGCCGGGGCCGGGATCATAGGAGTGTCCATAGAGTCCGGAACCAGAACGTGATCCTTGACACTGCCGTTGGAAGGCGGGTCCAAAGGATCGGTTTCCGGCATGCCGAGGAAACCCCAATTGTAGAATGCGTTGAACTGTCCGTCGATCACGAAACTGCGGGCATAGAAATCGCCCCAGACCGGCGCGCGAGTGGAATCAAAGGCGATCGTCAGCGACATCGGGTCGATGTCCACCGTACAAAACTTGATGCCGTAGAGATTTCGCGGCAGGTTGGGGTTGTCCGCAGGGCTGTGCAAACCGACATTCACCTGCTGGAGCCATTCCCCCGGCGTACTGGTCGGCGAATACAGGTCGCCCACGGTGAAAATCGGCCCGTTGGTTCCGTTCGAGGCCTCAACGATGATGCACTGAACATGGGCCCACAGGTCGGTCGCGGTGGGCACAGTGATCGTGTACTCGTAGTGCCACATTCCAGGCGTGGTGATGTTGTCCACCTTCCAACTGAGCGACGTCTCGGGCGACAACCACCCCTGACCCGGCGCGGTATTCGTGATAAAAAGGTCTCCGTCGCCTGTGCCGCCCAGACCGGTGAGTTTGCCCATGAATGACACCGGAGCGGCCTGCAGAGAGCCTGCGCCGACGGCCCCTCCCAAGAACAAGACCAGCAAAAGTCTTCTCATAGTTGCACCTCTCTTGCGTTTACGGTTGCATGTCAATGCGATTCATGTGGTAACTTGCGGACGAAACGCTCTCAGTCTCGGTCGCAAGATGAACTACCCCCCGAAATCAATGTACAACGCCTCAGGTCACCGTCACGTCCTGCACGGGAAATACGCTGTCACAGGAAACACCGATATACCACCCCATCGCGTCCGGTGATCCCACCGGATTCCACTTATGGCATATTGTAGCGTTTCTCCCTCGACGAGTCAAGAGATATTGTTGGAGGGGACCGGTTTTGACCGCACACGCGATGGTCAAAAATGCGCAGATTTGCTTCGTCCCCAATGCCGAGATGATCGAGCTCACTTTTGTATTTTCGTCGCGCGGGCGCGCTGTTATCATGTCGAACGCTCATGGAAGATCCCGCTTGCCGATTTCTCGCCGGGCGGGAAAGATGATCGGGGACTACCTGGGAAAGGGAACAAGACCATGAAGAAGGCGATGATTGGACTGATGGTGTCGGCGCTGGCTTTGTCCGGGTGTTCGAGCGTCCCTGAAAAAGGGATGAGTCGTACAAAATACGACCGCAAGATCCGCAAGCTGGTGGCCCAGATGACCACCGAAGAGAAGATCGGGCAAATGACGCAGATCACCCTGGAGCAGTTCGCCAAGAGCGGCCAGGACGGCTACCTGATCCTCGACGAGCAGAAGCTCCGCGACGGGATCGTCACCCGCCATCTCGGCTCGATCCTCAACTGCGGCGGGCAGGCCCGCAGCGTGAAGAACTGGCAGGAGATGATCACGCAGATGCAGGACATCGCGACGAAGGAGACGCGACTCGGCATTCCGATCCTCTACGGCATCGACACGATCCACGGGGCCAACTACGTCCTCGAGGCGACGATTTTCCCGCAGAACATCGCGATGGCCGCCACAGGCAACGTCGTTCTGATGGAAAAGATCGGGGAAATCTCCGCCTTGGAGACCCGCGCCGCGGGCATCCCGTGGAACTTCGCGCCGGTGCTCGACGTGGCCCGCCACCCGATGTGGCCCCGCGTGTTCGAGACGTTCGGCGAGGACCCCTACATCGCCTCGACGATGGGCGTCGCCTACATCCGCGGCCAGCAGGGCGACGACATCTCCAACCCCGTCAAGGTCGCGGTCTGCATGAAGCACTATCTGGGCTATAGCTGGCCGCACTCGGGCCGGGACAGGACGCCCGCCTATATTCCCGAGACGCAGTTACGGCAGTGGTTCGTTCCGCCGTTCGCGGCCGCGATCAAGACCGGCGCGGTGACCGCCATGGCCAACTCCTCCGAGATCAACGGCGTCCCCGTTCATTCGAGTTCGTTCTATCTCAAGACCCTGCTCCGCGACGAGTTGGGCTTCAAGGGCTTCGTCGTCAGCGACTGGGCGGACATCGAGAATCTCTACACCCGCGAGAAGGTCGCCAAAGACCGTCGCGAGGCGGTGAAGATGGCGGTGATGGCGGGCGTCGATATGAGCATGGTCCCGTACGACTACAGCTTCTACGACACGCTGCTGGAACTCGTCAAAGACGGCGAAGTTCCGATGAAGCGGATCGACGAGGCGGTCAGCGACATCCTCCGCGTTAAGTTCATGCTGGGCCTGTTCGACAAGCCCTATCCGGTCAAGAGTCTCGCGGCCAGCGTGGGCTCGGCCGCCTCCCACCAGGTAAACCTGCAGGCGGCCCAGGAGGCGATGACCCTGCTCAAGAACGACGGCCTGTTGCCCCTGGCCAAGAACAAGAGGGTGCTGGTCACCGGGCCCACAGCCAACAAGCTCTCGGTCCTCAACAGCGGTTGGACTTTCACCTGGCAAGGCGACAAGGAAGAGCTGTACCCGCAGGACAAGAACACGATCCTCGAAGCGATCCAGCGCAAGCTCGGGCAGGAGAACGTCACATACGTCGACGCGGTCGCGTTCGATAAGGAGATCGACATCGCCAAGGCGGTCGAGGCCGCTGCCGGCGTGGACACGATCGTCGCCTGTATCGGCGAGCCGCCGTACTGCGAGACCCCAGGCAACATCGACGACCTGACGATGAGCGAGCCGCAGTTGAACCTCGTCAAGGCCCTGGCCAAGACGGGCAAGCCGATCGTGCTCGTGCTGGTCGAGGGCCGGCCTCGCGTGATCCGCACGATCGTGGACGACGCCAAGGCGATCCTGATGGCCTACACTCCCGGCCTGGAGGGCGGCCAGGCGGTCGCCGACGTCCTGTTCGGCGACGTCAACCCCAGTGGCAAGCTGCCCTTTACCTATCCGAAATATCCCGGCGGCTTTATGTGGTACGACCACAAGCACAGCGAGACCCAGGGCGGCAACAAGTACGACCCGCAGTGGCCCTTCGGCTTCGGTCTGTCCTATTCCAAGATCACCTATCGTGGCTTGAAGGTGGACCTGAGCGAGATGTCGCCTGCCGACACACTGACTGCGACGGTGGAGGTAACGAACGAGAGCGACCGTCCGGCCAAGGAGATCGTACAGCTTTATCTTTCGGACCTGGTCGCCAGCGTGACGCCGCCGGTGAAGGTCCTCAAGCGGTTCCAGAAAGTGGATCTCGCCCCGAAGGCGACGCAGACGGTACGGTTCACGCTGGGCTGGGACGACCTGTCCTTTATCGGGCGGGACAACAAGCCGGTGGTCGAGCCGGGCGAGTTCAAAGTCCAGGTCGGCGACATGTCCGTCAGCTTCAATGCTGTGAAGGGCAAGAAATAGAAGTCGGACGGTTGATTCGAGCGATGCGCGTGTGATCACGGGCCGAAGATGTTCCCCGTCTGCGGCCCGTTTCGTGGCTGTCGAGCTCGCTATGGGTTGTCCAGCAGAAAGCAGCAGATTTCTTTCATGCTGCGGATGTAGAGGCGGTTGCCGACCAGGGCCGGGTGGGACCAGACTTCCGTGTCGTCGAAGAGCTGCAGACGGGCAACTGGCGTGAAAGCATCGCGAGTGGCCTTGAGCAGGATCAGTTCGCCCTTGACGGTGATCGCCAGGACGTGACCGTTACCTGCGATCAAGGCGGCATAGTCGTTGAACGCGCCGCCGCCGTCGGACGTGTAAAGGGTGTTGAGACTATCCGTGAGGTCCAGGCAGTGCAGGCCGCGGGAGCAGCCGAAGAGCAGGCCGTCGATGGCTACCGGCGTCGAGGTGTCCGGGGCGAGTCTGCGGTTCTGGGAGATGGGGATCGGATGGATACGGCCGTTGGCGTCGAAGTCGTAGAGTCTTGCGCCGTTGTTCTCGGTGGCGACCAGGAGCTTTCCGTCGAGATCGAGCGGTGTGGGGACGTTGAAGTCGCCTTTTCTCGCGGGCAGGAGCGTCCAGAGACGCCTGCCTGTGTTCGGGTCCCAGCCGGCCAGCGAGGCGGCGTCGTGGCCGACGATCTGTCGGACGCCGCCGAAGGTGCCGAGGATCAGCGATCCGTAGCCGGACGGTTCGCCGGGCGTCTGCCAGAGCGTCTCGCCTGTGTAGAGGCCGAGCGCGACGAGTGAAGCGTCGGGGGCGCCGGGATTGACGACGAGCATGTCGTCGACGAGCAGGGGCGTCGAGCACATCCCCCAGGTCGGAAGCTTGGCATCGAATTCCTTGATCAGGTTCCGTCGCCACACGATGCGGGAGCCCTCGACGCTGACGCAATGCAGGTCGCCGAACGCGCCGAGCAGGTAGGCCAAGCCGCCGTGAACGACTGGAGCGGCGCGGGGGACATTGGTAAATTCCATCTCCTTGGGCGTCGGGTAGGCGATCGTCCACACCTCTCGCCCGGTCTCGGCATCGAGACAACGCCAGATGTCCTGGTCGTTCTGTTCGCTCTTGTCCGCGACGATCACGTGCTTGGCGGTGGCCGAGACGCCGGAGAGGCCGCTGCCGGTCAACCGTCGTTTCCACAGCAACCTCGGCGTCGCGGGCAGCTCGGTCGGGACATCGGGACTGTGGCCCCTTCGATCTGTCCCTCGCCAATCCGTCCATGCCGAGACAGGGGCTGGAGGAGGCAATGACGATTGTGCCTGTGCCGACGGTGGTGCCTGGGGTGTTTGCGTCAAGGTCACGAAGCCGGATCTCGATGCGAGTGCCGTGAGCAGGGGGGCATTGTCCCGCACGGACATCAGGACATCGAGAATCGCTCGCTCGGTGGAAGGGCTGATGCGGGGCGTCGCAAACACGGTGATGAAAGGTTGTCCTGCGGTCTGGCCGACCACCCGCAAGGCTCCCTTCTCCACGCCTGCCAGCTCCTCCAACAGCGGCTGGAGATAGTCCGGCACGACAGCGACATCCCCCTGGCCTTTGGCGACGGCGGCGATCGCCTCGGCGGAGTCGGGCACGATTCGCAGCGGTGGAACAGGCGTCACCCCGTTTTCCGCAAGCAGAGCAAGGGCCTCCGCATGCCGCTCGGCATCCGGGGGCGGTCCGAACAGAATTCGATGGTCTTCGAGGTCGCCAATGGTTCGGGCGGGGCTTCGGCTCCGCACGACGAAGAGACCTCGGATCTCTGAATTGCCCAAGGCATCGGTCAGACGAGCGATAGGACGAATGGACTTGGGGGGGTCCTTTGTTTCAAGGGAGACAAGGGAAGCCTTACCGATGATCAGGTCGATCTCCCGCTCGGATGTCCGACGGATGTCGCGGAGGGTCGGGGTGTAGAAAATCTCGACGGGGCGCCGAAGTTTTTCAGCGAGAAACGCCTCAAGCGGAACGTAGTCACGCCGTATTTGGTTCTTCAAGTAGTCTGCGATGAGCGGGATGCACAAAGGATCGGTTACCGCAATGCACAACGGTTCGGCTGGGGGACCGACTATGTTGTCATCAATGCTGCGATAGAGCTGGTGCAGCCAAAGCCCCACGAGCACAAACGGCGTCAACAGCGCGATCCACAAAGCTTTCTTGGCATACCGTCGCATGGACTGGAACTCAACAACCACCAAGCGACTGAGAATAACGGCCTTTGCGGGAGAAGACAAGGCGGTTCTGGGATCTATCATTCAAGCTTGAATGAGGCCGGAATTTTTGTTAAAATAGGGAATCTAGGGTTTGCGAATCCGGTGGTGTTCGCCAGGTTCCACCCTCTGGACTGTGGAAGATGGAAGGAGGATCGCGGGATGCGCGGGAGATCCGTTGTGTCGAATTTGCTCCGGACGTCTTGCCTGTTGCTTACGCTGGAGGTCTTTGCTGGGTCCGCCAGGGCCCAGTACGGCGGTGGTTTGGGGACCCCCGAAAAGCCATATCTGATATTTACTGCACAGGAATTGGACAATCTCGTTGCCCGTCCCCACGACTGGGATAAGTGCTTCCAGCTGATGGCGGACATCGACCTGAAAGCTTGGGGCGCCGGTCAACCCCGCGTCATCGGAACGATCGACGACGGTCCCTTCACCGGTGTCTTCGACGGCAACCACAAAATTCTGTCGAATCTCCGCCAAGTCTCCGATTTCGGCGGCTATCTCGGCCTGTTCGGGCTGGTCGAAGGCCTGGAGGCTCGGATCGAGAACCTGACCCTTGCCAATCCCAACGTCGCCAGCGAAACGGGTCGTTACGTCGGCTCGCTGGTCGGCTCTCTGCGAGAAGGCACGGTGTCGAACTGCCACGTGCGGTCCGGCGGCGTCCTGGGGATGAGCTTCGTCGGCGGCCTGATCGGCAGGAACGACGGCGGCCTGATCCTCGGTTGCAGCGTGGACGCTGTCGTGCAGGGCGGCTCGCGAGTGGGTGGATTGGTGGGACAGAGCTATTACGGCACGGTCGAGCGGTGCCGAGCCCAAGGTCAGGTGCTGGGGTCTGAGTCGTCGTACTGGATCGGCGGTCTGATCGGCGAGGGCCGGGAGGTCACGGTGTGGGAGTGCCGAGCCTGCTGCAACGTCCGGGGAGACCTCAGCGTTGGCGGCCTGCTCGGCGAGAACCTCTCGGGCACGATCGAACGCTCCTACGCCGCAGGCGTGGTGCGAGGGGGCACCTATGCAGGCGGCCTGCTGGGTCTCAACAGCGGTGGGACCGTCCGCGACTGCTACTCCACGGCCGACGTCAAAGCCACGATCTATGTCGGCGGTCTGGCCGGTTGCAACGAGCCTGATTGCCATTGCATCGTCTATGTGCCGGGTTTGATCGTCCGTAGCTATGCCTGCGGACCGGTCTGGGGCGTCAACGCCGGCGGCTTGGTGGGCATCAACGACAAGAGCCAGACCGAGGCCTCGTTCTGGAACCGGGAGACGACCGGCTGCACCGTCAGCGCAGGCGGCGACGGGAAAAACAATTCTGAAATGAGTCGATCCTCGATGTATCTGGCCGTGGGTTGGGATTTCGTCGGCGAAAAGACCAATGGATCGCAGGACGTGTGGTACCTGCCCGCGGAGGGAGGTCCGCCGCGACTGGCGTGGGAGCTGGCCCAAGGCGATCTCAACGCCGATGGGCGGGTCGATTTCCGGGACTTCGGTTGCCTGGCGGCTCACTGGCGGCAGACGAGCGCAGCCGGATTCGTCGGCTTCGACGATCTGACGAATCTGGCGGAGATTTGGCTCGCCGGACGCAGATGATGCCGACCCCGCATGGCAAGATCGCGATTCCGCTCTGCGCGCATTTGCCTTTTCCCGGCTTTTCTGCATAATACCCTTTTCTCCTGTCGCAACCGGCGGGCGGCCTTTCTATGGAGGAGGCTCCCGTCTTCAGCCGGGGCAGGGCAGGATGTTTGACAGGGTTCTATGCGGACGTATTTCGATTGTGTCCCGTGCTCGGTCCGGCAGGTGCTGGACGCGGTGCGGATGATCACCGACGACGAGGCGATGCACGAGCGGGTGCTTCGCGAGCTGCTGGGGATGTGGCAGCGGATGGACATGCGGCAAAGCCCCCCGGCGATGGCGCAGCAGATCCATCGTTTCCTGCGGCAGATCACCGGCGTGGCGGACCCATACAGCGAGGTGAAGCACCGGTACAATGAGTTCGCCCTCGCGATGTATCCCGAGCTGCGTCAGCGGGTCGAGAGTTCTCCCGATCCGTTCGAGACCGCGGTGCGGCTTTCCATCGCAGGCAACATCATCGACTT
>JAGPGT010000231.1:3136-5302 GCA_018055905.1 Phycisphaerae bacterium | reverse complement strand
GCCGAGAAGAAGGTGGAGATCGCCCAGGCCGTCGGCATCGGCGCGGTCAAGTACGCGGATTACTCGAACAGCCGGACCAGCGACTACGTCTTTAGTTTCGACAAGATGCTCGCCATGGACGGCAACACCGCTCCGTACATGCAGTACGCCTACGCACGGGTCCGATCGATCGAGCGAAAGGCCCAGACCAAGGGCGTGGACGTCCAGAGCGAACTGCAAAACGCCAGGATACTCAATCTCAGCGAGCCGACTGAACTGGACCTCGCCAAGCATCTCGTGCGATACGCCGAGGCGGTCGAGTCGGCGATCGGCGATTACCGGCCGAACTACCTGACTGCGTATCTCTACGAGCTGGCCCAGAAGTTCAGCAGCTTCTACACGAATTGCCCGGTCCTCGACGCTCCGCCCGAGAGACGACCGACCCGGCTGCTGCTGTGCGATCAGACAGCCTGCACAATCCGTCACGGCCTGAGCCGTCTGCTCGGCATCGGCGTTGTCGAACAGATGTAAGGGGATCCGTTATGAAGATAGTCCAGAAGGAGTTCGGCGTCGGCACCCGCAGCCGGACGGAGATGGTCGATGTCACTAGCCAGGTCCAGGCGGCCGTGCGTGACGCGGGCATCCGCAATGGCGATGTGATCGTCTTCTGCCCCCACACCACCGCCGCGATCACAATCAATGAGAATGCCGACCCCTCGGTTGTCCACGACATGCTCATGATTTTCGACGAGGTGCTCCCCCGCTCCCATCCCGGCTACCGTCACGACGAAGGCAACTCCGACGCCCACTGCAAGAGTTCCCTTGTCGGCTGCAGCGAGCAGGTCCTGATCCACGACGGGAGTCTCACTCTGGGCACCTGGCAAGGCATCTACTTCTGCGAATTTGACGGTCCTCGAAATCGAAGAGTCCTCCTCCAAATCCGAGGGGAATGAAATCTCGTCGTGAAATGGCGGCGAACATAATGGGTATGCGACGCGTATTGAAGGGGAACAAGTCGGCAGACCGATTGCCTAAGCAGCGCAAGAAAAATGGCGAGGTGGTGGGGCCGGCTGGGGGGGAGACCGGTATACCACGCTGCCTCGCCGAGGATTAGAAGCTATCCAAAGACAGCACAAAAACAACCGGAATTGAAAAGAACACCACCCTCTACCTCCTCGCCCGTTCAAGACTCAAAACGGGACTGTCATCAGGGGTTTTCTCCCACCCCATTCCACTCCATTGGGCGACAATTCTGATTATACCCCCGCCGTGACAATCCTGCAAGACAAAATCAGGGAAATTTCTTGTTTTCGCGATTGCACCCTCATTGGTGTCATCATAAATCATGATAAGACAAGCCTTTGCAACGCGGCTCTGCCTTCCGACGAGAAAGGGGACATTTTTCTGGTCTCCTGGCCAAAAAAAAGCCGGCATTCCGCCCAAAACAACAAAACACAGCCCCCGAAACCATTCTTCTCTCACAGGGATGCCCAGTTCCGTTGAATTTGCGGCCAATACCTCTTGTGCGGGATTACAGATTTCCATAAACTAAGACGCTGATTGAGCGTCTGGTCGCAAAAAGGATTGGCACTGTGTTCGCTCACCGCTTCATGACATGACGAAGATCGCAGAACGAATCAAACGGGTCGAAGGAATCATCGCGGAAACCTGCGCCAGGGTGGGCCGGGAGCCGCAGGACATTCGTCTGGTCATCGTGACCAAATCCGCCGAGTTCGAACAAATTCAGGAAGTGATCCAGCTTGGATATAACCACTTGGGGGAGAACCGGGTGCAGCAATTGAAGAAAGTTGCCGCCCAGGTCCAGGAATATATCGAGCAATCGCCTGCGGAAGCCAACTTGCCCACGGAGATCCACTGGCACATGATCGGCCACCTCCAACGAAACAAGGTGCGTCAGATCCTGGCGTCGGTTTCTCTGGTACATTCCGTGGACACGTTACGACTGGCGGAAGAGATCAACAACTCCGCAGCCAAACTGGGGTTTTGCCCGCGGGTGTTGCTGCAGGTGAACACCTCAAACGAACCGCAAAAGTACGGTGTGCCGGTCGGAGCGGCCACGCACTTGGCCGAACAGATCGAGACGCTGCCCCACCTGAAACTGGTCGGGCTGATGACCATGGCCCCTCTGACCCGCAACAAAGACGTTGTGCGAGCCTGTTTCGCACG
>JAGPGT010000231.1:0-3036 GCA_018055905.1 Phycisphaerae bacterium | reverse complement strand
GCTGAGGGAAGCGACATCGCGCAAGATCAGCGACTGGGACGGATACTCCAGGCTCTGGAACGAGACAACCTGGGCATCGTCCTGTTGACGCAACGTGTCAAGAAACCCGTTCGCAGTTTTTCGCTCGTTTCGTCGGAATCCAGTTTCTCGATGGCCAACAGCGTGGACGCGATCTCTATGGACGACCTGTGGGCCAGCATCAACGTCAACCTGGCGCAACGAAAACATCAGAACTCCGGAATCGCCACCAAGCCGCCGGGACCGACCAGTCTGGCCGAGCGGCTCTGGGAGAAGCAACCCCACACCCCCTCGGAAACCCATGGAACCTTCGTGGACAATGTGAAAGAACAGTTGCGATTGGCTGGTCTCCTTCAGCGAGATTTCCTCCCGGCTCAGCTCCCCAACAGCGACGAACTGCAGTGGGTGGTCACCTTCCTCCCGGCCGAGTGGGTATCGGGCGACATCTACGACGTCGCGAGAATTGACGAGCAGCACATCGGATTCTATGTCGCCGACGCGGTCGGCCATTCTATGCCCGCGGCTTTGTTGACCATGTTCATCAAGCAGACGCTGGTGATGCGACAGACCATCGACAAAAACTACCGGATCTTCTCACCAGCCGAGGTGGTCAGAAACCTCAACGTGAAGATGGCCGGACAAAAACTCTCCGGCTACCAGTTCGCCACATGTTGCTACTGCCTACTCAACGTCAAGACCCGCCAACTGACCTTCGCCCGCGCGGGACATCCCTACCCCATCCTGCTGCGAGAGGGCCAGCCGCCCAGGCAGCTCGAAGCGCGAGGTTCGTTGCTGGGGATCTTCGAGAACGCCGAATTCGTGCAGGAAACCGTCCAGCTTCAGCAAGGCGACCGACTGCTTCTGTATTCCGACGGCGCCGAGGATCTGGTCGGACGCCTCCACGACAAAAGCGGATTCCAGTTCACCCCAGAGATGCTCTCCCTCCAGAACCGCCCGATCACCGAGATCGTCGACCGTCTCACCGAACTGGCTCGCAACCGCGACGTCGATCCGTCTGAAGTGGACGACCTGACCCTTCTGGGCCTGGAAATCCGCTGAACTGGAACTGCCCCAGGGAACTTCAAGCCGCGTCAGACGCCGACCTGTCTTATTTTTACATTCGCTACACTCCGAATGTCCCTTCCACCCCCAGTCGATTCTCATTCTTGCGGGATGGACCCACCCAACATAGAACTTCCTTGGGGATTGGCTTCGTTTGGCCTCATGGACCGCGGCGGCCACACCCTGCCGGCAGGAACCGAGATTTGGCTTTGACGTGCGGAGACGTTGGTCGTTACAATGGCGTCGAACATGGTCCGGCGTCTCAGGAACAGGAGAAAAGCCATGTACCGGATAGGCATTCTTGTATGCTCGCTCCTCTTTGCCGCGATGGCCTGTGCGACCGAGACCGAGCCCACGCTCGACACGGACCCCAATCTGGTCGGCTGGTGGAAGCTCGATGAGACCTCCGGCACGACCGCCGCGGACTCCTCGCGGCATCAGCGAAATGCGACACTCAAAGGCGGTCTGTCTTTCGACACAAGCTCCGTCCCAGGCCGTGTGGGCAACGCCATTCGCCTTGATGGCAAAGAGGCCTCTCTCGAAGTCGCCAAATACAAAGGGGTGACGGGCACGCGGCCGCGGACAGTGGCCGTCTGGATCAAGACCGACGCGACGCGGGGCGAGATCGTCTCCTGGGGCACGGAAGATTTCGGCCGGATGTTCACTTTCGGCTTCATCCGCGGACGGATCGGGATCACCCCGAACGGTGGCTACTACTACATGAATCCGCAAGTCCATGACGATCAGTGGCATCATGTCGCGGTCGTGGTGCGAGAGGCGGAATCGCCCAATCTGCACGATGACGTCACCCTCTATCTCGATGGCGCGCCTGCGGAGGTCCACGACATCGGCTTGCTGGACCTGTGGCCGATTGACACGGGCAACGAGTTGAATGTGCGAATCGGCAGGAGATTCCAGGGGTTGCTGGATGACCTGCGGATTTACGACCGCGTTCTGACCGAGAGCGAGCTCGACACCCTGTTCAAACTGCACAGTCATCAGCCGTCGACTTCGTCCCAATAGCAAGGAGTTGGACCATGAAGAATTCCCAAATCACGCGACGCCAGTTCGTGCAAAGTACGGTCACAGCCATCGCAGCGGCGGGCCTAGGCGGTCCGATCGCTCGGGCGGCCCAGCCTTCTGTCGATACGTCCCGGATCCTCAACTACAACCCCGACATGGAGTACCGACGGCTGGGAAAAACCGGCCTGATGGTCTCGGCGGTCTGCTTGGGCGGGCATTCGCGAAGTAACGACCAGGAGCGCAGCGATATCATCACTCGCTGCATCGAAGCGGGCATCAACTACATCGACGCCTGTTGGGACAATGAGGTCAAGCGCGACGCCAAGGCCCTCAAGGGCCGGCGGGACAAGATGTACCTGGCGCTTTCGCACGGAGCCAAGGAAGTCCGCAACGAGGAGTTCCGCACCAGCAAGAAACTCCTCGAGTCGCTCGACGAGCTGCTCAGGGATTCAGGCCAGGACTACACCGACCTCTGGAGGATCACTTGCCTGGAGCCCGGTGGTCGGCACACCTTCAACACCGCTTGCGAAATCGTGGACGCCCTGGAGAAGGCCAAGAAACAGGGCAAGGCCCGGTTCGTCGGCTTTTCTTCGCATGATCGGCGTTGGATCAAATTCATGATCGAGTACTTCCCCCAGATCGAGGTCGTCTGCTTCCCCTTCACCACGATGACCAAGAAGGCGCCCCAGGACAGTCTCTTCGACGCGCTCAAACAGCGGGACATCGGAGCGTTCGGAATCAAGCCGTTTGCGGCCGCCTCGTTGTTTACCGGAACCCCAGAAGAGAACAATCAACGAGGCCGCTTGGCCATTCGTTACATCCTGCACAGCAACACCGTCGTCCCGATCCCCGGAATGAACAGCCTCCAAGAGGTGAACAACGTCGTCAAGGCGATCCAGGAACGACGGGAGCTCGACGTCAAGGAAAACGCAC
>JAGPGT010000230.1 GCA_018055905.1 Phycisphaerae bacterium | reverse complement strand
AGGTCACCAGCGACTACTACAACGAATCGAGTCCCGTCTTTGACGTCGAGGGCAAGTACCTGTTCTTCGCCTCCAATCGCGAGTTCAACCCGGTCTACGGCGACATGGACTCTACCTGGATCTACCCGAACTCGACGAGACTCTTTGTCGCGACGTTGAGAAAGGACGTCGAGTCGCTGCTGGCGCCGCGCAGCGACGAGGAAGAGGTCAAAAAAGAGAAACAGGACGAGAAGAAAAAAGAAGAGCCGCAGAAGAAGGACCAAACCCAGGATGAAGAGGAAGAGGAGGCGAAGGACCCCAACGCCCCGAGCCACGAACAAAGTCCGGACGACGCGAAGGCCGAAGAAGACAAAGCCGCAGACAACAAGAAAGAGGAAAAGGGCAAAAAGGACGACAAGGGCCCCAAGCCGGTCGAGATCGACTTCGACGGTTTCGAAAGTCGCGTGGTTCAACTGCCGATCCAGGCAGGCAATCTCGGCGGCCTGAACTGTGTCGAGGGTAAGCTGCTCTTCGTCCGTCGTCTACCGACCGGAGCCCGAAGGCCAGGTGAATCCCCCGGCCGTCTGCTCTACTTCGACCTGAAGGAACGAGAGGAGAAGACCATCCTGGACGGCATCGACGGTTACGACATCTCTGCAAACCGCAAGAAAATCATCTACCGTGTTGGCGGCAGTTACGGCATCGTCGACATCGGTGAAAACAAGAAAACCACCGACGGCCGGATCGCAGCCGGCAATCTGAAGGCCTGGATTCATCCGCAGGAAGAATGGCGGCAGATCTTTATGGACGCCTGGCGGATCCAGCGGGACTACTTCTATGATCCCGCCATGCACGGCGTAAACTGGGAGGCGATGAAGTTGCGGTATTCCGCGCTGCTGCCGTATATCGTGGACCGCGAGGACCTCAACTACGTCATCGGCGAAATGATCGCGGAACTCAACTGCTCGCACACCTACGTCAGCGGAGGGGACATCGAACGTCCCGAGAGCCTATCGGTCGGCCTGCTCGGCTGCGATTTCGAGCTGGACGCCGCGAACAACGCCTATCGCATCCGTAAGATCTACGAAGGCGCCAAGTGGGACGCCGAGGTGAGGTCGCCACTGCGGGCCCCCGGCCTGAAAGTCAACGAAGGCGACTACCTCTTGGCGGTCAACGGCCGGCCCATGGACACCTCGCGAGACCCCTGGGCTGCGTTCCAGGGTCTGGCGGGCGAGGTCGTGCGACTGACTCTCAGCCGCACGCCCGACGTCAACGACGCCACCGAGGTCCTAGTCCAGCCCATGTCGAGTGAATTCCGGCTCCGCAACCTCGCCTGGATCGAGAGCAATCGCCGCAAGGTCGAAGAGGCAACGCAGGGCCGGGTAGGGTATATCTACGTACCCGACACCGGTCAAAACGGCCAGAACGAGCTGGTCCGCCAGTTCGGGCCGCAATTCGACAAGGAGGCACTGATCATCGACGAGCGGTTCAACAGCGGCGGCCAGATCCCCGACCGATTCATTGAGCTGCTGCACCGGCCCACCTACAACTACTGGGCCCGCCGGGATCATCGCGACTGGCAGACCCCGACCCTCAGTCACACTGGACCGAAGGTCATGATCATGAACGGCTGGTCCGGCTCCGGCGGCGACGCCTTCCCCTACTACTTCCGCGAGGCGAGGCTCGGACCGCTCGTGGGCATGCGCACCTGGGGCGGGCTCGTCGGAATCAGCGGCAATCCGACCCTCGTCGACGGCGGTTCGGTCACCGCACCGACGTTCGGTATGTACGAAGATGGCGCTTGGGCGGTTGAAGGCTATGGCGTCGATCCGGACTACGAAGTCGAGAACGCTCCGCACGAACTGGCGGCCGGACGCGATCCGCAGCTCGAAACCGCGGTCGGCGTCATCCTGAATCTTCTGGAGAAGAATCCGCCAAAGAGACCGAAAAAACCCGTGTACCCGAATCGCACGGCCGATGCGAACTGAACCGTCTCAGTGAACGAAGAGGATGCAACCAAGAGCCGCCGAATGGTTCTTGTCGCGCTGAACGAAGTGACGCGAACAAACTCGTTTGTCCGTGGATGGAGCCCTTGTACTAACGGAGACCCATGATGATGAAGAATCTGGTGATTGCGGCGACGTTGGCGACGGCGATGGTTTCGCCCCGTGCGGATGCGGCCAATGCGAAGGAGAAAGCCTTGAAGAATTTCATTGCGATCCATGTCGAGAAGATCAAACCGTTGGAGAAACAGGTGAACCTGGCCTGGTGGGAGGCCGCCGTGACTGGAGATCCGAATGCCTACAACCGCTCGAGCGAACTGACGCTTCAGATTCGCAGGATCTACAGCGATGCGAAGGACTTCGCGTACCTCCGCGAGCTTAAGGATTCCCGCCAAATCAAGGACAAGCTCCTGGCCCGACAATTGACGGTCCTCTACAACAGTTACCTCGCCAATCAGATCGAGCCGGAGTTGCTCAAGCAGATCGTCGAGCTGGGTACCCAGATCGAGAAGAACTTCAGCACCTTTCGCGGCACGATCGACGGTCGCAAGGTCACCGACAACGAGATCAAAGAAATTCTCAAGAACGAGACCGACTCTGCGAAGCGTCAACAGGCATGGCTGGCCAGCAAACAGGTCGGCCAGGCAGTCGCCGGCGACATCGTCCACCTGGTCAAGCTCCGCAACCAGGCAGCTCGCAAGCTGGGCTTCAACAATTATCACACGATGGCCCTGGCTACCGGCGAACAGGACGTGAAGGATCTCGACAAAATCTTCGCGGAGCTGTACCACCTGACGAACGAGCCGTTCCGTAAGGTCAAGACCGAACTCGACGCGATCCTCGCCAGACAGTTGGGCGTCTCGCCCGAGAAGCTGATGCCCTGGCACTACCACGACCCGTTCTTCCAGGAGACGCCGATGGTCTACGATCTGGACCTCGACGTCTATTACCAGGGCAAAAACATTGAGCAGCTCGCCGCGAAGTTTTACCAGGGCCTCGGCCTGCCGGTCGAGCAGATCCTGGCCAACAGCGACCTCTATGAGAAAGAGGGCAAGAATCCGCACGCCTTCTGCACCCACATCGACCGCGAGGGCGACGTGCGGATCCTGTGCAACATCCAGAGCAACGAAACCTGGATGGAGACGACCCTCCACGAGCTCGGTCACGGCGTCTACGACAAGTATCTCGATTTCGATTCGCCGTACCTGCTCCGCTCGCCGGCGCACCCGTTCACGACCGAGGCGATCGCGATGTTCTTCGGACGTCTGAGCCGCAATCCCGCCTGGATGCAGGAGATGCTCGGTCTCTCCGACGCCCAGCGGGCCGAGATCGAAAAGGTCAGCGGCAAGTACATGCAGCTCAAGCAGCTCATCTTCGCCCGCTGGGACATGGTCATGTACAACTTCGAGAAGGAGCTGTACGCCAATCCCGACCAGGACCTCAACAAGCTCTGGTGGGACATGGTCGAGAAGTACCAGTTCGTGAACCGCCCACCGGAGCGGAACAGCCCCGATTGGGCGGCCAAGATCCACTTCGCGGTCGCTCCCTGTTACTATCACAACTACATGCTCGGCGAACTGCTCGCCTCGCAGTTGCACCACGCGTTGCGGACCAAGGTACTCAAGGTCAAGAAGGGTCAGGAGATCAGTTATGTCGGCCAGGAAAAGGCCGGACGCTTCCTGAGAGAAAAGGTCTTCGAGGCCGGCAACCTCTACCCCTGGAACCAGATGATCGAGCGGACTACCGGTGAGCCACTGACCGCAAGATACTTCGTTGAGCAGTTCGTGAAATAGCTATGACGGTAGACACAACATGGTTTTGAAGACAGGTGTTTCATGAGTGACAACAGCAACACCCCGGCGCCACAGGAACTGACCGTCCGCGTGATTTTCTTCGGTGTGATTCTGGCCATGCTTTTGTCGGCCGCCAACGCATACCTCGGCCTGTTCGCGGGCATGACCGTCTCTGCGGCGATCCCCGCGGCGGTCATGGCCCTGGGCCTCATGCGTTTCTTCCGGTCCAGCACGGTCCAGGAATGCAACCTCATCGGGACCTGCGCCTCGGCGGGCGAGTCGCTGGCCGCAGGCGTCATCTTCACGCTTCCGGCCCTGCTGCTGCTGGGTTCCTGGGACAAATTCCACTATGTCTGGGTCGCCACCATCGCCGGCTTCGGCGGCATGCTCGGCGTACTGTTCACGATCCCGCTGCGTCGCTCGTTGATCATCGAGCAGAAGCTCCAGTTCCCCGAGGGCGTCGCCACCGCCAAAGTGCTCGAAACCGGCCGCAAGGACACCTCCGGCATCAAGTACATCGTCCGCGCCGCCATCGCCGGCGGGCTCTTCAAAATCGGCGCCAACGCCATCGGTACCTGGCCTGAAATCATGCAAGGAGCCACCCGCTTGGGCGGCTCCATCGCCTACTTCGGCTCAAACCTCAGTCCTGCACTGCTCTCGGTCGGCTTCATCGTGGGCCTGAACATCGCGATCCTGATCTTCATCGGCGGCGCAGCCAACTGGCTGGTCACCATCCCGATCGTGGCTGCTTCGAGTGACTGGCCCACCTATGCATCGGGCGACAACGCCGGACAGGCCATGTCCGCTCTCGACTACGCCAGCCGGCTCTGGTCGACCAAAACCCGCTACGTCGGCGTCGGCGGCATGCTCGTCGGCGGCTTGTGGACCATCTTTTGCATGCGAAAGTCGCTCATCAGCGGGATGACCAGCGGCCTGCAGGCTTACAAGCAGATCAAAGGCGGAAAAAGCGCAATCGAGCGGACCGAAAAAGACCTCCCGATGAGTCTAATCATCTTCATGATCATCGGTTCGGTGGTCCCTCTGTTCATGCTGTATCAGTACTTCGTCCAACATGTATACATCTCCGCGATCATGGCGGTGATCATGCTTGCCACGGGCTTTCTGTTCGCGGCGGTGGCCGGCTATATGGCGGGCCTCGTCGGATCCTCGAACAATCCGATCTCCGGCGTCACGGTCTCGACGGTGCTGGTCTCTTCGCTGCTGCTGGTGTTGCTGATGGGCAAGGCGGCCGAGAACGGTCCGGCGGCTGCGATCATCATCGGCAGTGTGGTCTGCTGCGCTGCGGCCATCGCGGGCGACGTGATGCAGGACCTCAAATGCGGTCGGCTCGTCGGCACAACACCCTGGAAACAGCAGGTCATGGAGATGGTCGGCACCGTCTCAGGGGCATTGGTTATCGCCCCGGTGCTCATTCTCCTGCAGGGCGCCTACGGCTTCGCGGGCATGGAGGGCGCCGGCCCCAAGGCCCTTTCGACACCCCAGGCCAATCTGATGGCCTCCGTCGCTAAAGGTGTATTCGAAGGCGGACTGCC
>JAGPGT010000229.1 GCA_018055905.1 Phycisphaerae bacterium | reverse complement strand
CTGCGACAAACCCGACTTTTATCCGCCCGACAACGGGTCTTGTCTGGCTGTGGCAACCGTCGTGGCGATCGCCCGGGCGGATCGATTCAGCGCCTCCTGTTCGTCGGGCGAGAGCTGTGCGTCGATGATACGCACCACGCCGTGTTCCCCGACGATGCAGGGAACACTCAGGCAGACGTTGCGGATGCCGTACTCGCCTTGGAGCAGGGTTGAGACGGTCAGCACGCTGTTCTCGTTTCTGAGGATCGCCCCGGAGATTCGGACCAGCGAGAGCCCGATACCGTAGTAGGTCGATCCCTTATAGTCAATGATGTGGTAGGCCGAATCGCGGACCTGTTCGGCGATGTGCTTGTGGTGCTCCTTGTAGTCGCAGACCCCGCAGATCCGACAGTAATTTTCGAGGGACACTCCTGCGATATGCGACAGGCTCCAGGCGGCGACTTCACTATCGCCATGCTCGCCGATGATGTAGGCGTGAATGTTGCGGGCGTCAATCCCGCAATGCCGGCTGAGCAGGAACTTGAATCGGGCGGTGTCGAGCACGGTGCCCGATCCGATCACACGCTGTCGCGGCCACCCCAGACGTTCGAGCGCAACTTGGGTCAAGGCGTCCACGGGGTTGGTCACCATCACAATGACCGCTTCGCTTTCATACTCCGAGATCTGATCGCAGATGGCGGCGACGATCTTGGCGTTCTTTCGGATCAAATCGGCGCGAGATTGGCCGGGGGATTGTTTCGCCCCGGCGGTGATTACTATCAAGCTTGCGTCGGTGCAATCCGCGTATTGGCCGGCCTTGATGTGCACGGGAGGGATAAACTGCAGGCCGTGAGAGAGATCCATGACCTCACCTTCCACGCGGTCCCGGTCCAAATCGATCAGGGCGACCTCTTCGGCCATGCCCGTCTGCAGGAGGGCGTAAATGTAACTGGCACCCACCGACCCTGCGCCAATGACCACGACTTTTCTTTTTCGCCTAGCCATTCAGGTAACCTATCACACATATCTCCGAAGGGGACACTTGGAATTCTCTTTCTGTTTTTACTGGCAGGTCGTGCCGACGGTTCAACTTTTTGTGACCATCGCATGGTACTTGTTTTGTTTGCGGGCGGCCAGCGGATTCAAATCCCCGTCGTGACCGGACTTTTCTACTTGTCAACCCGTCCGGAATCGGCTTAGATAATGGCGTTGGGAAAGTCGGACGGCATGGCGGTTCGCCGCTGTGCCGTGTGCACCTTTGCTCAAAGAGACAGGGACCGGGAATTCAGTGGAGGAAACGCCATGTTCGAGACGTTGGACAAACTGATGATGGCAGGACTGGGGGCACTGACGATGACCCGGGAACGGGCCGAGGCAATGTTTGATGAGTATGTCAGCAAGGGCCAGGCTGTCAGAGAGACCCGCACCGGTTTCGTCAAAGAGGTTATGGACAGCGCCGAGCGAACGCGGGCCGAGTTCCAGAAACTGGTTTCCGAGCAAGTCCGCCAGGCCCTCTCGAGCATGCATCTGGCGAGCAAAGACGACATCGAGCGTCTCGAACGCAAGATCGATCTCTTGTTGGCCAAGAGCAACGGGGAGTAATCACATTTGGGGCTCTGGGGTTTGCGGTTCACGAGCCGGCTGCATCGATTGCGCCGATACCGGCACATCGTGGCTGTGCTGATGAAGTACGGCCTGGAAGAGGTGGCGGACGCGTTGAGGTCCCGTGTCCTTGTTCGCTTGGGGGAGAAGGTCGCCCCGGTGCGAATCAAGCGGATAGCCGAAGGCCGCAGCCGACCGGAGCGGTTTCGGTTGGCACTTGAGGAGCTTGGTCCTACCTTCATCAAGTTCGGGCAACTGCTCAGCACCCGGCCCGACATCATTCCTCTGGAATACATCCAGGAACTCGAACGTCTCCAGGACCGGGTCAAACCGGAGTCCCCCGAGCGGATTAAGGCCGAGGTCCAACGGCAATTGGGGGGCGATCTGGACGAGATTTTCGTGTCCTTTGATTCCACACCGCTGGCGGCCGGAAGCATCGCCCAAGTCCATCACGCCACGACCCAGGAGGGGGATTCGGTGGTTGTGAAAGTCCGCCGGCCCGGGATCGTCGAGGTGATCCAAGCGGAATGTGAGATGCTCGAGGATCTGGCGGGCATCCTCAAGTTGACGTTGTTTCAACACGAGACGATCGATCCCCGCCAGATGGTGCGTGAATTTGCCCAAGCCGTCTCCCGAGAGACGGATCTGGACAACGAGCGTCGCAACCAGTTGCGATTCATCAAGAATTTCGCTGAGGATCCGACGGTCCATATTCCTCGGGTCTATGAAAAGTATTGCAGCTCGGCGATCTTGACCATGGAGTACATCGACGGCATTCGACCGGGCGATCCGGTCGTTCTTCGGGAGCACGGATTGGATCCCAAACGTGTCGCCCGTCGTGGGGCGGATTTCGTTTTGCGGCAAATCTTTGAACTGGGGTTCTTTCACACCGATCCGCACCCGGGCAACTTCTTTCTCCTGCCCGGCGACGTGCTGGCCCCGATCGACTTCGGGCAGGTCGCGCGGTTGTCCACCCAGGACCGAAGGCTTTTCAACGAGATCATTCTGGCAATTGTCGACAATGAACCCGCTCGGGTGGTGCGATCGCTGGACCGCCAGGACATGATCCATGAGAGGACAGATCTGGCCGGGCTCTCTGCGGACATAGAGCAACTGATCGAAACTTATCGTGAGCTGCCTGTACGCAGCATTCCTTTTGCCGCGGCGGTGACACAGACGTTCGATTTGTTTCGCTCCAATTTCGTTCGGCCGCCGGCGCAATTCACGCTCATGCTCAAGACGATGGCCACGATCGAGACCTTCGCCAAGTCTCTGGATCCGGATTTCAACCTGATCGAAGTGTTGACGCCTTATGCCCGACGGGCGGCTCTACGAGACGTCGAGCCCAAGCGGCTGCTCCATCAAGCGCGTCAGGCGATCCTCGACGCAGGGGATCTGGCATCCAGGTTGCCGGAGGATGTCAACGTCATTCTCAGCAAGTTTCGCCAAGGCAAATTCCAGGTTCGCGTGCAGCACGAGCACTTGGAGACTCTGAACAAGACACTCGACAAGAGTTCCAACCGGATCAGCTTTGCGCTGATCATCGCGGCGCTGCTGATCGGATCCAGCATGCTGGTCGCCCAGGAGAGCCTCCAAGAGGTAGGCATGTTCGGCTACTTCATTGCCGCCGTCTTCGGTGTGTGGCTGCTCATTTCGATCATCCGCGGAGGAAAACTGTAACTGGGGTTACGCGGGCTGCAGAAAGGCAGATCCATGAGAATCCATAAATCCAATTGCGTGATTGTGGCGGGTACTCTGTTGTTGGTTTCGCTGTCGACCGCGGCACAGGACAGGCAAGGTTCTCCGATGGGGCCGCTGGTCGTCTGTCCGCAGAATCCCCGATACTTTCAGAACTGCGTCACCGGCGAGGTCGTCTACCTGACCGGCTCGCACACCTGGGCGAATCTCGTGGACTTCGGGCCGTCGGACCCGCCGGCCCCGTTCGATTACCAAGCTTACGTCGATTGGATGGGCGGGCTTGGACACAACTTCATGCGGCTCTGGACGTGGGAACTGGTCGCCTGGGACACCAAGGCCAACGGGGAGGGCAAACGTCATACGGCCGCTCCGCACCCCTACGCGCGGACCGGACCGGGGATGGCCCTGGACGGCAAGCCCAAGTTCGATCTGACGAAGTATGATCCCGCGTATTTCGAGCGACTCCATAACCGCGTGGCGGCGGCCAGGGAACACGGCATCTATGTCTCGGTGATGCTTTTTGAAGGCTGGGGCCTGCAGTTTGCGCCCGGCGCGTGGGAGGGGCATCCCTTTCATCCGCAGAACAACATCAACGGCATCGACGGCAAGAGCGTCGCGGTCCATGAGCTCGGCAATCAGGTGGTCATGGAGATCCAGGAAGCGTACGTGCGGAAGGTCATCGACACGGTGAACGAGTTCGACAACGTGCTGTACGAGATCTCCAACGAGAACCACCCGGCTTCGACGCCGTGGCAGTACCAGATGATCCGTTTCATCAAAGAGTATGAGCGGACCAAGCCACGACAGCACCCGGTCGGCATGACGTTCCAGTACAAGGGCGGTCAGAACAAGACGCTCTTTGACAGTCCGGCCGACTGGATCTCGCCAAACCCCGACGGCGGCTACCGCGACGATCCTCCGCCCGCCGACGGACGCAAGGTCGTGCTCAACGACACGGACCACCTCTGGGGCATTGGCGGCAACGTGGCCTGGGTCTGGAAGAGCTTCACGCGCGGCCACAATCCGATCTTCATGGACCCCTACGACGGCAAGGTTCTCGGTAGCGGCATCGATCCGAAGTGGGACCCGATCCGACGGAGCCTGGGCTACACGCTGCGATACGCCCGCCGGATGAATCTGACGAAGGCCCGCCCGAGCCCGGATGCGGCTTCGACGAAATACTGCCTCGCTCAGCCCGCCAGCCAATACCTGGTCTTCAGGCCCGCCGATGCGGGCGACTCGGTTGCGGTGAAGGCGGAGCCGGGGACGTATCGATTCGAATGGTTCGACCCGGCCGGCGGAAAGCAGGTCGCCTGTGGCACAAGCACCCTCGGCGAGGGAGAGGCTCGTTTCTCGTGCCCTGTCCAGGACGATGCCGTGCTGTTCCTGACGCGTGCGGTCTTCCCGGCAAAGGACTGGCGGGAATCCCCGCCGGAGTCTGAAGGACTTGATTCGGTCCAACTCAAAGCGGCTGCGGATTATCTCCGACAGAACTCCGGCCCAGACGGCATCAACCAGCTTGTGATCATCCGAAACGGGCGCATGGTCTGGAAAGGCACGGAGATCGACAAGGTGCACGGCGTCTGGTCCATGACGAAATCCTTCACCAGCACGGTGCTCGGTCTGCTCATCGATGACGGTAAGGCCACGCTGGAGACCCTTGCGAAGGACCACGTGGCCGCGATGGCCTCGGCCTACTCCGGCGTGACGCTGCGGCACTTCACGACGATGACCAGCGGCTACCGGGCCATGCGCGATGAACCTGCGGGGAGCTATCGACACGGGCCCAGTCCCACCCCGTTCGACCCATGCAGCACACCTCTGTTTGCGCCGGGTTCGCAGTACGCCTACTGGGACTCTGCGATGAATCAGTTCGGGTATGTCCTGACACGCATCGCGGGCGAGTCGATGAAGGACCTCTTCAAACGCAGAATCGCCGACCCGATCGGGATGGATCCGAACGAATGGAACTGGGGCGACTTCGGGAAGATGGATGGGATAGCGGTCAACGGCGGCTCGGGCAATTCGAACAAACACATTTTTATCTCAGCCCGCCAGATCGCCCGCCTGGGCCACTTGTTCCTCAACTACGGCAACTGGAACGGACGGCAGCTCATCAG
>JAGPGT010000037.1 GCA_018055905.1 Phycisphaerae bacterium | reverse complement strand
CGGTCGTGAGCGGGCCCCGGACGCAGGTTTCCTGTGTCAAAGCCGATGGCAAATCACGGCGTAATGGCCCGAAACGACGGAGTCCTAGAACACCAAGGGGAGGGCTGATCTTCAGCTCTCCCCTTCTCTATTGTGATGACGCGGGCATGCATTCCCTGCACAAGAGACGCAAGGGGCGCTTCTCGTATTTTCAGGTATGGCCTGGATACATTCTCGGACTCAAAGAAACCGCGTTTTACCGGGCGGGCAGCGGTTTTTCGTTTGGGAACTCCAAGCAGCGACAAAATGGGTAAAGAGGAGAAAATACGCTTGACATGAGGGTCTAATTTTGGTAATCTTGGAGAATCGGATTTGGGGCTCCGGTCAGGACACCATGACGGTCCTGGGGGAGGCAGCACCATGGGTTGGGGGTGTTTCACGGAAATCGCCAGAAAGAGGGCAAGTGCCTCCTCTGGAATGCCGAAGAGAAACCGCAGAATCGGCGTAGGACTGACCGCTCGTATTCTACGCCTCCCAGGCACGGATCAAGTGAAATTACACAGAGAGCTGGAGTCATCATGGTGTACGGAAATCAGTCAAAGCAGTTGGAAGCGAATCTCTCGAATTGCCGAGCGAACGACGCGGTTCGCCGCGGCGTCGGCCCTCTGGCGAGAGTCATCGGAATTGCGGCCTTCGTGCTGCTGGCGACGAGTTCCGCATTCGGCGAGTTCATCGTTCAGCCCATTATCCTCCGACAACAGGTCACGCCGGGGCGGTCGAACGTCCGGCTGAATTTTACATTGGAGAACATCAGCCGGGATGCGACCGAGAAAGTGACCCTGCGGATCGCCGACCTCAGCCAGGACTCCGACGGCGTTTGGACGGAGGTCCGGCCCGACGATCCCTCCAACACGATGGACATGTCCGCTCTCAAGAGTTGTAAGGACTGGCTCAGGTGCACCGTCGAAAGCGCGGTCGTAGACCCGTTCCAGCGCGTTCCGGCCACGGTGGTCGCCAACATCCCGCCGGGCACGCGAGGATTCTACTTCGCGGCCCTGGTGGCGGAGACGGAACCTCGCGAGACGGACATCGACGGCCCTTATGGCGGTGCTTTGCTGGGCATGCAATACTTGGTGCCGATCATCCTGGAAGCGCAGAACATCCCACTTCAGCACAACGTGCAACTGCAGGACGTGGGCATGATCTATCAGGAGCCGACGATCGAGAATCCTCTGGCCTCGGTTCTGGGGACTATGACCATCGTCAACACCGGCGGCACCTACTCCCGTTTGACCGGGCAGCTTCGGGTCTGGCAGTCCAGGCAGGGACACTGGGCCAAGGTGGCGGAAGTCCGCCTTCCGGACAACGGCATCATCCCGGGTGTGAAACTGAACCTCAAGCAAGACCTTGGGATTCTGCTTCCCAGCGGCAAGTACAAGATCGAGGGTTTTCTCTGGGTGGACGGCCGGCGAGGCAACGGCATCAACAAGGAGATCGACTTTGTGGGTGACCAAGTCGTCGGTTCGAGAATCGGCCTGGCGCCGATCGACCTGGACAAAGAGAACGTGTTTATCGATGTGACGCCGGGCTCGACACGAACCGGTCAGATCACGGTGGGCAATGGGTCGGAAGACCCGGTCACCGTGAACGTGGAATTCATTCTGCCCGAGCACATGCTGCATGTTGTCAACGGCAGCGGCATCAAGGGGGAGGATCTGGGGTGTGTTGACTGGGTGACGGTGCAGCCTCCGCAGTTCACGATGCAAGGCTACGGTCGGCGGACGCTCAATCTGATCGTTCGCATGCCGCCCACCGCCACACAATATTCGAACTACTATGGAACGCTCCGTTTCCACACGACGTATCGCGACGGATCGCCGGCGGGCATGAGAACGGCGCACGTGTGCCTCAAGAACGGCAGAGCCACCGCGACGAATGTGATCAGCCCGATGTCGATTTCTTTCGCGCAGTTGACCCCGGCTCGCTACATGGTCACGTCCAGTTTCCTCAACAACGGGGTGACCCACGTGACGCCGCGATGCAAGGGGATTCTGACGCCCGCAGGGGAGCCGGACGCCAAGTACCAGCAGTTCCTGATGACCAGCGAAGCCAGCCGTCAGACGGGCATCTTTTTGCCCTTCGAGACGCGGACGTTCTCCGGCGTGCTGGATGTGTCCAATATGCCGTTGGGTTTCTATCGACTCACGGCGGTCTTGGAGTACACCGGGCGCAATTCCTCGGGCCAGATCAGTCCGGAGAACCAGCAGAACCAGATGCTCATCGAGATCTATGAGCAGGACGGCCAAAAGGCGGCGAAATTCGCCGAATGGGACAAAGCCCCGGAAGGCGCTAGGACTAAGATCAACATCAAGTTGTAGGTAGAGTGTATAACAGTACGGCAGAGGAGGTTTCTGCTAAAGCGGGGCACCGGATTGCCGATACAGGGGAAGCCGTGGGATGGCGTAGTGACGGCTGCAGAAAGGGACCTTGACCTATGGCCAAGCGATTTGTCGGTACAATGCCTTTGAGCGGGATGATTGCCTTCTGTGCGATCTTGCTGTTCGCACCTGTGGCCCGCAGCCAGGAAATCGTGGTCCGAAAGAAGACATACACGATCTCCGGCAACATCGGGCTGGCGGGGGTGTCGCTCCAGGGGTTCCCTGGAACGCCGCTACCAACCACCGACCAGAACGGCGTTTTCTCCGTCACTGTCGAGCACGGCTGGACCGGCAAGGTCACGCCGGTGAAGCTTGGCTTCACATTCCAGCCGCCGTATCGCGAGTACACGCGGGTCACGGCCAACATGCCCGATCAGGATTTCTTGCCCAGCATGCAAACCTACACGATCAGTGGCTCGGTGGGGCAGCCGGATGTGAAAATGAGCGGTTTTCCCACGGAGGTCGTCACCGATCAGAACGGTCGTTACACGGCCAAAGTGGAATACGGCTGGAGCGGCACCGTGGCGCCCGACAAGGTGGGTTTCCGTTTCGATCCTCCCACTCGTTCGTACAACCAGGTGACTCGGAACGTCACCGACGACAATTACAAAGCCACCGAAGTCACATTCACCATTTCCGGTTCGGTCGGCGCGGCGGATGTCGTTATGCAGGGGCTTCCCGGCAATCCCAAGAGCGACGCCAATGGACGCTACAGCGCCGAAGTCCGATATGGAACCACGAACCTCAAGGTCACGCCGGTCCGGGAAGGACATGAGTTCACGCCGGAGTTCTATGAGTATCCGATTGTGCTCAGTTCGTATGAGAACCAGGATTTCAGCGTTCACGTCATTACCTACACCATTTCCGGTTCCACGGGGCTGCCCGGCGTGACGCTCAAGGGGTTCGCCGATCCGGTCTTGTCCGACGAGAACGGGTTCTACGTCGCGACGGTTGTTCACGGCTGGAAAGGCACCGTGGTCCCCGAGAAACCCGGATATACGTTCGAGCCGGCTTCCCGACCGTATGCGAAGGTGACGGCCGACCTCGCGAACGAAAACTATACGGGGAGCGTCGTCTACTTGAAGATTGAGGGATCCATTCCGGGTTTGGGCGTCGTGGAATTGGCGGGATTTCCCGGCGGCGTCGTTACGACGGACGAAAAGGGGGGCTACAGCGTACGGGTCGAGTATGGCTTTACCGGGACGATCGTCCCCGTCAAAGAAGGGTACAGTTTCACGCCCGCCGAACGTCCGTATAACGCCATCACGACCGATCAACTCAAGCAGGATTTCAAAGGGGAAAAAATCTTCTACGAGATCTCCGGCAACGTCGGCCAGCCCGGCGTTTTCCTCAAGGGGTTCCCCACCTCGGTGGTTTCACGCAGCGACGGTTCCTACTCCGCCAAGGTCCCTTACAACTGGGAAGGGACGGTGACCCCCACAAAGCAGGGGTTCATGTTCCAGCCTGCCGAACAACGGTACACGGGGGTTCTGGCCAATGAGATGAACCAAGATTATTCGCCTCGGATCATCCAGTACGCGATTTCGGGCAAGGTCGTCGACAAGAGCGGAGCGCCGATCCCGGATGTTCTGATCACCGCCGGCGGCCAGGTCCAGTCGGTTTTGACGGATGCCGACGGCGTCTTCGAGTTGATGGTGGACCATGGCTGGAAGGGCAGAATCACGGTCGAGAAGGACGGCTACACGTTCACTCCGGCCACGAAGAACTTCGATATTCCGGTGATGTCGCCGATCTCCAATCAGATGATCACCGGTGAAGTCAAGATGATGACGATCACCAACACGATCAAGGCTGGGACGGAGCCCATTCAAGGCGTGAAGGTGACCGCCAATCCGGGCGGCTACACGGCGATGACGGACGTCAATGGCAAGTATGCGATCAAAGTCCCCTATGGCTGGACCGGTTCGCTCGAATTCTTCAAAGACGACTTGGACATCGAGGGGACAATCGATTACGTGAACGTCGTCACGGATATGGAAGGGCTTACGCCCAAGGGCGGCGTGCCGACGACTCCGCCGACCGGAAGGACCCCCCAGGGGCCGACCTCGTCGCAAGGCGTCACCCCACCGCCGACTGCGACCCAGCCGCAGAGTACGACTTTGCCAGGGACGACTCCGCCGACCGGCCAAACCCAGCAGGGGCCGACCTCGCCGCAAGGCGTCACTCCACCACCGGGAGGGATCCAGGCGCAACCAGGCACGACTCAACAACAGGGTGCAACCACCTTGCCCGACCTGGACATGATTGAGACGCCTCGCACGGTGTTGCTGCAGAAGGCGGCGCAACTGAAGCAGGAACTGAACACCCTGTTGGATCAGGAGATGACCACGGCCAACCAGGCCAGGATTCGCGACGTGTTGAGCCGGTACAACAGCTTGATGGCGATGGCCGAAGGCAGGGCTCCGATCGACACCACCCGCGTCGATTCGCTCGGCAGCGGCGACGGGTTTGGTGGGCTTGTCGAAGGCACCGGCAGGCCCAAACTGCTCAGCACGCTTGTGGAGATCTCACGTCAGTCGGGCACAAAAATCGCGGTGGACCTGACGGTCAAAGACGAAGAGATCACCAAGGGCGTGGGGAGCCTGCAGGGCATGCCCGTCAACCTGGCGCTGGCGGAAGTCCTCAAGGGGACCAAGAAGGAATACACGTTCAAGGCTCAGCCCGACGGTACGTATCTGGTCTATCATCCGATTTCCAACACGTTCGCCGGCAGCGACATCCTGACGGCTCTGGACGCCTTGTCCAGCGAAGCGGAAGTGCCGATCATCCCGGATCCGAACGTCAGCGGCAGGACCTCGGCCAACTTCGAAAAACTGTCGCTGGAAGAGGCGTTGACGATGATTCTGGCGGCAACGCCTTATGTGTACAAGAACATGGGCACGTTCTACATCGTCGGTGACCGCAGCGCCACCGGTCCTGCGTTCTTTGAGCTCAGCGAGACGCGGTACCTGCGGCTCAATCACCAGGTGCCCGTGAAGGTCAAAGAAATGCTGGCTCTCCAGTATCAGCAATATGTCCAGGCGGAAACCCCCAATGCGAGCGATCCGAACGACCAGGGGCATATTCTGGTCGTCACGGCGCCCAAGGCGATCGCGGGCACGATTATCGATACGGTCCGCAAGCTGGACATGCCTCGCCGGCAGGTCCTGCTGGATGCCCGCGTGGTGGCAATGGAACGCGGCAACCTTTTGAACCTCGGCGTGCAGTGGCAGTTCCCGACGATGTCGGCCGGGGCCTTCTACGACGGGAATGCCTGGACCAAGGGGATTCAGATCGGTTATTCGGCCGACCAGACCTTCACGAATTCCCTCATGGCGACTTTGAACCTGCTGCAGTCGATGAGCCAGGCGGACATCGTGACCAATCCGCAGTTGATCGCCCAGGACGGCAAGCAGGCTCAACTGAGATCCATCCGCGAAGAGTGGTTCATGATGAGCGATACGCAGAACTCGAATCAGTTCTACTCTCGAGCCGAGCTGGAGAAGATCGAGTCCGGCACCATCCTGACGATCACGCCGCGGATCGGCGACAGCAATGATATCACCCTCGAAATGGCTGTCGAGGTCAGCACGAGCGTCGCCAAGGGCCGCGAAAGCGATCTGCCGATCGTGACGCGCCGCCAGGCGAGGAACTCGGTCACTGTCCAGAACGGCGGTACTGTGGCGGTGGCCGGCCTTACGGAAAGCCGCTCGGCGCAGAGCGAGCAAAAGGTACCTGTGTTGGGCAACCTACCGATCATCGGGCGGGCGTTCCGCAACAACAACAACGACAAGGAAACCCGTGAGATCGCTGTGTTCGTGACGGCCACCCTGATTCCGGACATCGGCAGTGTGACAACCAACCGGCAGCCGAGCGGGATCACCGCCGGTTCGGCGGGTGCCGGCGCGCAGCCCCAGCCGGCAGGGGAGGAATTCACCGCTGGTCTTCGTGAGGCCCTGAATCGACAGCCGTAGCGTAGCAAGAACTCTGCAATGAGGAGCGTGGAAACCCGTGATCGGCAATCGTGGATCCAGATTGGGAACAGGTACGGATGTGCAGCGGTCCCCCAACGCTCTGTCGGAACGTCCGCGGGGCGAGGGCTCACAAAGGTTCTCCACCCGGGCTCTTTCGCTGGTACTGGTTCTGCTGGCGTTGGGAGGCGTGGGGTGCGAGGGGTGGTTCAGGCCGGTGGATTGGTCCGACAAAAGGCCGGAACCGCAGTCGCCGTTTCGGGTGATTCCCCGACACAACACGCAGGTCGCGACACTCAGTCCCACCGACATCGTCCGGATTATGCAACGAGTCGGGTTCCGGGATGAGCAGATCATGGAATTGGGAACAGCTCTCCACAATGCCATTCGGTTTCAGGGGTCGGCGGTGATCGTCTACAAGAAAGAGACGCTGGCGATCTTTGCTGCGGATGGCGATTTCGTACGGGTTCGCACCCGGACGGGAGACCTGGACTACCAGATCTCGAAAGGACAGTTCGTTTCATCGCCGCCAAGGGGCCGATAGGCGTCGGTTCCGACTGGAGGATGGTGATCGGCGGGGCATGCGATTGCATCGACGGTTTGTGATCCAATCACGACCAGGTTTAGGAGTTGTCTTTCGAGGGTGGAAGTTCGGCAAGGATGCCGGTCGCCGGTCAAGGTTCCCCTAGACCGGCATCGGGGGAGGGTGATCTCTTTTCATTCGACGTTGGGCGAAGAGGTCCGGTGTCGAATTTTCCGCGGACCCGTTCCGGTTCCTGGTCCGGGATTTCGTCTTGCCTGTTTCGGGCTTTCTCAAGGTGCATTTCCCCATGGCAGCGGAGAGTCTGGGATGGTTATAATCTGCGCCGGTGCGGGCCGCCCTTGTGAATGAAAGGCCGCAGGGAAGCGGCGCAGGGCCCCCCAGGATCACAGGGACAAACGATGGGACAAGAAATCGCCAGGCAGGTGGAAGAGCTTCGCAACCAGATTCGCAGGCACGACCACCTGTATTATGTCGAAAACCGACCGGAGATCACAGACCAGCAGTACGACGAATTGTTCGCGGAGCTCAAGGCGCTGGAAGCCAAGCACCCTGAGCTGGTGACGCCGGACTCGCCCACGCAACGCGTCGCGGGAAGACCGCTGGGGGAATTTGCAACCGTCCGCCACACCATTCCCATGCTGAGCATCGACAACACGTACAACGCCGATGAACTGCGGGCGTTCGATGAACGGGTCCGCAAGCAGTTGGGACCGGTCGATTACGATTATGTGGTGGAGTTGAAGATCGACGGCCTGGCGGTGAGCCTGCGGTATGAACACGGTGTTTTGACAACCGGCGCCACTCGCGGCGACGGTGAGGTCGGCGACGATGTCACGACCAACATTCGGACGATTCGCTCGGTCCCTCTGCGTTTACGCGACGACGAAAACGTGCCGGCCGTTCTGGAGGTTCGGGGCGAAGTCTACATGCCCACGAAGTCATTCGTGACACTCAACAAAGCCCGGGTCGAAACGGGGGAGCCGGCGTTCGCCAATCCTCGCAACGCGGCCGCTGGTTCGCTAAAGTTGCTGGATGCCCGCATTACGGCCACGCGGAACCTGTCGTTTTTTGCCTATGCGGTCGGCGAGGTCTCTGAGCCGCTGGCCCAGGACCACTGGCACACGCTCAAGCGGCTCCGCGATTTTGGCCTGCCCATCAACCCGCACGTGCAGAAGGCTGCGGACATCTCCGAAGTGATCGACGTGTGCAGGAGCTGGTCCGATCGCCGCATGACCTTGGATTATCAGACCGACGGCATGGTGATCAAACTCAACCGGTACGATCAGCGGGATATCCTTGGTGCAACCGGGCGGGCCCCGCGTTGGTGCATCGCGTACAAATTCCCGGCCGAGCGCGCCCAGACGGTTGTCCGCTCGATCTCGGTACAGGTCGGAAAGACCGGAGCGTTGACGCCTGTGGCGAATCTGCGGCCCGTCCTGCTGGCGGGAACGACGGTCAAACGCGCCAGTTTGCACAATTTCGACGAGCTGCGACGGCTGGACGTCCGCCCGGGCGATACCGTGGTGATCGAGAAGGCCGGCGAAATCATTCCTCAGGTAGTGGAAGTCAAGAAGGAGTTCCGCCCGGAGGGGACTGAGCCGTTTCCGGTTCCGACGCAATGCCCTGTTTGCGGCAGCGAGGCGGTTCGTCGGGAGAACGAGGTCGCCCTGCGTTGTGTCAATCCTGTATGTCCTGCAGTTACACGAGAAGCCATCGTGCACTATGCTTCCCGAGGGGGCATGGATATCGAGGGGCTCGGCGAGAAAGTGGTCGATCAACTCCTCGACGCCGGGCTCATTCGTGATTTGGCGGATTTGTATTCACTTCGCGTCGAGGATGTTGCGGCGTTGGACCGCCAAGGCCAGACATCGGCCTCCAATCTCATCAAAGCCATCGAAGATTCCAAAGGGCGTGATCTTCCGCGTCTTCTCAATGCGTTGGCCATTCCGCATGTGGGCGAGGAAACCGCCCTATTGCTGGCTCGGCACTTCCGTTCGATGGACAAATTGATTCACGCGAGTCTGGATGATTTTCTGGAGCGGGAGCCCGGGAGGAAGAAAGTGATATCGAAGATTCCCGGTGTAGGAGAAGTTATGGCCAAGGCGATTGTGGAAGATCTTTCGCGTCCGGACAGACGGGAACAGATCCGTCGTCTCATGGCGGCTGGAGTCAACATGCATTTGCAGTCCGTTTCCGCACTCTCTTCCTCGCCTCTGGGCGGAAAAACAGTCGTTATTACCGGTACATTGAAGCAGTTCTCCCGGGGGCAGGCCGAACAGGCTGTCCGCCAAGCGGGGGGAAAGGTCTCAAGCAGCGTGAGCAGGAAGACCGACTTTGTAGTAGCGGGTGAAAACCCCGGGAGCAAGCTCCAGAAGGCCCTCGACTTAGGAGTCGAGGTGCTCGACGAAGAACAGTTCAAGAAATTGCTGGCAGGAAAGGAACTGTGACGTGAACGCACAGGACGAGAAATTCATGCGGTCGGCCCTGAAGCTAGCGGAGAGGGGGTTGGGGTCCGTGGAGCCCAACCCTGCGGTGGGTTGCGTGATCGTCAAGGCCGGACAGGTGATCGGCAAGGGGTATCACAAGAAGTTCGGCGGTCCCCACGCAGAAGTCAATGCGATCGCGGATTGTGCGACGCTGGGCGTCCGGCCGGACGGCGCCACGATGTACGTTACGCTCGAACCCTGTTGCCATGTGGGCAAGACCGGGCCATGCACGCAGGCGATCCTGGATGCGAGGATCGCGAGGGTCGTGGTCGCGGTGGGAGACCCCTCGGCCCACGCCTGCGGCAAGGGATTGACCCAATTGCGACAGGCCGGGATCAAGGTCGAAGTCGGTCTGTGCGAGCAAGAGGCCCGATTGCTCAACGCTCCTTTCTTCAAGTTTGCTTCGACAGGTAAGTGCTGGGTTGTGCTCAAATGGGCCCAGAGCATCGACGGCAAACTGGCCTATTCCGATTCGTCGGTCGAGAGGCGATGGATTACGAACGAGCTGAGCCGAGCGGACGCTCACCGGCTGCGACGTCGGTCAGGGGCGGTGCTTGTGGGGATCAATACGGTGCTGGCGGACAATCCGATGCTGACGCCCCGGCCGAGCAAGGGTAAAAAACCGATTCGTATTGTCCTGGATGATGCGCTGCGGATTCCACTGAAGTCCCGACTTCTGCGGACGGCCAAAACCGGCCCTGTTCTGGTTGTCACGCGAAGAGCCGCGGTCGAGGACAATCCCAAGCACGCGGAGCGGATCCGCAAAAGAGGGGCAGAGATCCTCGTTTGCGAGGGGCCCGGCGAGATCACGGATCTCCAAGGTCTGCTCGATCAACTGAGTTCTCGCGGTATTCAGCAGGTACTCGTCGAGGGCGGCCCACGGGTGCTGGCGTCGTTTCTTCGCGAGGGTCTGGCCGACGAGATCTGCGTCTACATCGCGCCCAAGATCCTCGGTGCCGACGGGACCGCTTTCATCGGCCAGCCGATGTCGGATCTGATGCAGGGCATCGGGTTAGATCACGTCCAGATCAGGACTTTCGGTGACGATGTGTGTCTGCGAGGTTTGTTGGCCGATCCGAGCATTCAACAGTCGCCTTCGGCAGACCGTGCGGCGAACGTCCAGTCCTGACCGGAGGTTGTTTTCGGGTTGCGTGCAAGCGTTCACGGCCCGACAGGTATTTGGGAAATTTCGGTTCGTTGGAGCACAAATCCGTTTGACCTAAAGGCCGCCGTGTCGTATGATATAAGTGTTGCGGGTGCAGACGGAGATCAGTGGGTCTCGAACGCACTACCCGCGGTATCGTGCATTTCTGGCACACCGCAACAAGGAGACAGGCCTACAACATGTTATTCTGTCGTCGCCTGGTCTCCTTTTTTTATGCGCACTGCACGTGGGAACAGCTTCGGAAGGATTTCTGTCATCCTGTTCATAACGAAGGATCCGGACACGGAATCGGAACCGATGCTGTTCAGGATCGGCCGCCCAGGCGGCTTCGTTGGTTTCTCTCAAGGTGGAAGGAGATCGTGCAATGACGCCAAGACGGGCGATTCTCGGCTGCATTGGGTTGATTGTGTCGGGCATGGCAATGGTCGCGAACGCACAGGGTTTGGAGCAGGGGTGGATCAGCCTGTTTGACGGCAAGAGCCTTGACGGATGGAAGACCGCGGAGGAGAATCCCGGTACCTTCTCGATTCGTGACGGCGCGATCGTGGCCAAGGGACCCCGGTGCCACCTGTTCTACATCGGACCGGTGGAGAAGGCCGACTTCCGCGATTTCGAACTGAAGGTTGACGTCAAGACCGAGCCCGGCTCCAACGGCGGCATCTATTTTCACACCCAGTGGCAAAAGAGCGGCTGGCCCGACAAGGGATTCGAGGTTCAGGTCAACAACAGCTTCCGCTCCGACGCCCGCAGGACCGCCAGCCTCTACCGGATGAAGGACATCGAGGAACAGCTCGCCAAAGACGGCGAATGGTTCACCCTGCACATCACGGTCTGGGGCAAGCACGTGAATGTGAGCCTCGACGGCAAGGAGGTCTTGGACTGGGTCGAGCCCGTGCCGGCGAATCCGCCGTCGGATATGCGAGGTCGCGTGCTGGATCGCGGGACCTTCGCGCTGCAGGGGCATGATCCAGGCAGCACGGTCCACTACAGGAACATTCGAGTCAAGCCGCTGCCTATTCTGACCGATTACCACGTTCATCTCAAGGGTGGCCTGACGCTCGAAGAGGCGATCCGGATGGCCGACCAACGGCGGATGAAGTTCGGCATCGCGGAGAACTGCGGCGTGGGCTTTCCAACCACGAACGACGCGGCCCTGGAGCCATTTCTGGCGAAACTCGATGGCAAGCCCGTGCATCGGGCAATGCAGGCCGAGGGACGCGAGTGGGTGACGATGTTCTCGCCTGCGACGATCGCGAAGTTCGATTATGCGTTCACCGATTCGATGACGTGGACGAACGACCACGGCAAACGGATGCGGCTGTGGATTCCGAGCGAGGTCGAGATCGGCGACAAGCAAGCGTTCATGGACATGCTGGTCGAGAGGACCATCGGCATCCTGACCAGAGAGCCTATCGATATTTATGTGAATCCGACGTTCCTGCCGGATGTGATCGCCGCCGAATACGACACGCTTTGGACCGAGGAACGAATGGATCGCGTGATCCAAGCCGCGGTGAGAAACGGCGTCGCCATCGAGATCAATTCGCGGTACAAGCTGCCCGGCGAGAGGTTCATTCAGAAGGCCAAGGAGGCGGGAGCGAAGTTCGCCTTCGGCACCAACAATGGCGACAAAGACCTCGGCGATCTCGCCTACAGCCGACTGATGGCGAGAAAGTACAATCTGACGCGAGAGGATTTTTTCATCCCGAAACCCGACGGCCAAAAGCCGGTCCAAGTCAAGGGATTGCCTCGATAGAAGCGACAAGACATGCGATGTCCTATTCGTCCTATAGTTCCTATCAGTCCTATAGGACGAATGGGACGGATAGGACCAATAGGACTGCGCCCTCGGAATCACCGTTGCAGAATCGGCACGTGCGGGCATTCGCTCGTGACGATTTCGCAACCGGTCTCAGTGATAAGGATGTCGTCCTCAAGGCGGATGCCGAGCTTGCCGGGGATGTAGATGCCGGGCTCGATGGTGAGGATTTGCCCCGCCTTCAGCTTGCCTTGGGCGGTTTCCTTAAGGAAGGGATTCTCGTGGATCTCCAGGCCGATTCCGTGCCCTGTGCCGTGGCCGTAGACCGGCAGTCCGCTGTCGCGAATGACCGCTCTGGCAGCGGCATCGACCTCCACCAGATCGACGCCGGGTTTGGCCACTGCGATCGCTGCGGCCTGGGCCTGCTGCACAACCATGTATGCGGCTCTGTAATCCGAGGTGGGTGTGCCGAAGGCGAAGGAGCGGGTGATGTCGCTACAGTAGCCTTGATAGCGAGCCCCGAAATCGATCAGGATCGCGTCCCTGGCCTTGAGTTTTCTCTGTGTGGGGCGGTGATGGGGCCGTGAGCCGTTGGCGCCGAAGGCGACGATGGTCTCGAAACTGTTCTTGGCGCCGAGCTTACGCATCTCCAGGTCGAGCGCGCCGGCCAATTCGTTCTCCGTGATGCCCGGCACGATCTGCTGGAGGATCTCGCCGAAGGCCTTGGCTGCAATGGAGGCGGCGGTGCGAATGACGGAAGCCTCGCTCTTATCCTTGATCTCTCGCGGTTCCTCGACGATCCCTGCGACGGGTTTGAGCGGGACGCGTGCGTTTTTCTTGAGTACCTCGTACATCCCAACGGAGATGGATTTCTCCACGCCGAGGGTCTTGACCCCCTTGAGTGTGCGGATGAACTTGCCGCCCGCCTGGGCGATGGGTTCGGCGCCGGGGCGTTGAAAGATTTTCGTATCGACGCATTCCTTCTCGGCCTGCTCGGTGTACCGGCTGTCGGTGACCAGATACAGCGCGGTCCGGGTCACGATGGCCCAACTGTCCTCGCCTGCGAAGCCGGTCAGGTAGGTGACATTCTCCGGCTTGGTGAGGATCAGCCCATCGAGACCCAGGCGGCGAAGCTGTGCTCGAACGGTTCCGACCCGCTGTTTTTTGTTTTCTGTATCCATGTCGTACTGCATACCAGGAAATTGAACGAAACGGAAGGGTTTTCTTCCTTCGTCGTTTGGCCCAGCGTCATTTGCGGTCCATACTTTACATGAGGGGATTCGGTGGGGGCGGGCGTGCGGATCGGCCGGTGGGCGATGTTTTCCGTAGGGGGGAAACGGCACCGCACGTGACTTGCAGAACTCGGGGACTTGGGTACTTCTGTCCTCCTTTGCGACTCATTCCCATGAGTAGGGACGGCTTGGCCGAGGCCGTCCTTTTTCCTCGCTTGTCCGGATCGGACCCGACCGTTACAATAGGCTGCGTTGAAACGACGCACAATCGGACCTATTGGAAACCGTTGACGAATGTTCCTACCCATCCGGACGAATATCTGGCCGCGGCGGCCCCCCTACGCGAACTACGCCTTGATCGCGATCAACGTCGTCATATTCATCCTGTCTTACGGCGGCCCTTATCGCTATTACATTGCCGGTGAGTCGATCATTCTGCCGATTCGCGAATGGGCTGCGCACTGGATGCTTTTACCCGCTGCATGGCGGGCTCATCAGTTCTTAACCTATGCCTTTTTACACGGCGGTTGGGAGCACATCCTGGGCAACATGTTTTTTCTCTACTTGTTTGGGAACAACATCAATGACAAGATGGGTAATCTGTGGTACGTCGTTTTCTACCTTGCAGGGGCGATCGCCAGCGGTCTGGGCCATACCCTGATCAACCTGAATTCCTACAGCCCCACGTTGGGCGCCAGCGGGGCGGTAGCTGCAGTCACCGGGGCATACCTAGTCTTGTATCCACAGACCCTGATCACGGTATTGTACTGGTTCTTTTTCATCGGAACCGTTGAAGTTCCGGCTCTGTACTTCATCGGTTTTAAACTGATCATCATCGACAACGTGATCGCCCGCCTGTCAAACAGCGTCGCTTACGATGCGCATCTGGCGGGCTATGCCTTCGGCATTCTCATCACTTTGGGCCTGTTGGCGACCCGTCTGGTCGGCGCCAGCCACTTCGATCTGTGGGCGATGATCAAACGCTGGAATCGTCGCCGCGAGTATCGAGAGGCGGTGGCAGGGGGGTATGATCCGTTCGCCGGGGCGGAGGGACGAAAGCGTGTCGAGGCCCGGGAAGTGGCGTCGCCGGCCGAGCAGCAGAGGTTGGTGAGGATTGATCAGATCCGTCACCAAATCAACGAATACGTCGCCCAGCGAAACATCGCCGCAGCCGCGGATGTATACGTAGACCTTTTACGTTTGGGGCCGGAGCAAGTGCTTCCTCGCCAGTTGCTCCTGGACATCGCGAATCAGTTGGCTGGGGACCGTCGGCACGCGGAGGCAGCCCGCGCCTATGAGCAGTTTCTGGAGTCCTACCGGGACAGCGAACACGCCGAACAGGTGGAGTTGATGCTGGGAATTCTCTATGCCCGTTATCTGAACGACCCGCCGCGGGCGATCGAGCATCTTCGTAAAGCTCTCGCCCGTCTTTCCGATGCCGGCCAAGTGAAAATGTGTCGAGAAGAACTGGCGAGACTGGGCGACCAGGGTGATATTTTGCGGATTATCTGACCTGCCCAAGCACTTGGTCCTTGACAAGATTCCGGGGTGACCGTAGTGTGTGGTACGAAGGATCGCCCTATCAAGCGGGCAGTTCCAAGGCATCTGTGGATATCTATTAGGGAGGTTAGAAGATGCAGGCTCGCGCAACTCTTCCTGTGCGTTCGGCAAGGACAAGGCTGTCCATCGCCGGGAGGCTCGTGGTACTGGTTGTCGTAGCGCTGGCGGTGAGTGTTACCGGTTGGGCACAACAGGGTCAGCCGGGAACGATGGCACAATCGTCCGTCGCCGGCACCGAGCCCTCCGGGGTCCGGGGGGCCATGGAACCCTACGTGGCGGAAGCCATCGGAAACGACGTGTTCATCCGTTCCGGGCCTGGCACGAACTTCTATCAGTGTGGCAAACTCTATGCGGGGGACCGTGTCCAGGTTATCGGTACGCAGGGCGGCTGGTCCTGCATCATTCCGCCGGTCGGCTGTTTCTCCTGGGTTTCGATGCAGTATGTGAGCATCAACCTGGACAACCCGACGATGGGCGTGATCACAGGGGACAACGTCGGTGTCTATGCGGGCTCGGATTTCGTGTTGCCGATGCACTCGACCAGCAAGCAGGTGGTGCTCAATCGCGGGCAAGAGGTCAAGCTGCTGGGAGAAGAAAAAGACGACTACTATAAGATCGCTCCTCCACAGGGGGCGTATCTGTGGGTGAGCACACAGTTCCTGCAGCCGACGGATCGGACGGCGACGGCCAAGACCGCCGACCCCAACGTGGCCGCCACGGCAATGAAAACGGGCGACAAGTCTTCTGCCGCGAAGGATCCGAACGCCCCCAAGACCGATCTGGAGATCTATTATGCCTTGGCCGAGCAGATCAAGGCCATTCAAGCCAAGCCGTCCTCCGAGCGGGATTATACCGTGATCAAGGCCAAGTTGACGGAACTGGCCGCAAAGAAGGATTCCGGCCGGGCGGCCCGCTACGCGGAATACACGCTCAAGAACATCGAGCGGTTTGAGTTGGCCGACAAGTCCGCCAGGGAGCTTGAATTGCAGAAGAAGGAGCTGTCGAAGACCGTCTCGAAGATCGAGGAAGCCCGCATCGCCAATCTGGCGCAGATTCCTGACTACAGCAAGTTTGCGGTCATGGGCAAACTGGAGAGGTCGAGCGTTTACGAAAGCGGGCCGATCAAAAGGTACCGTCTGGTCGACGAGAGCGGCAAGACCATTGCGTATGTGACGCCGGTGGGGGCCAAAGCCATCGCAGAAAGCGAAAACCTCGTTGGTCGCAAAGTGGGCTTGGTCGGCAAGATTGAACCGCACGAGGCTTCCGCGCGGGCGTTCATCGAATATACGGAAATCGTCCCGCTCGATTGATCGTTTCGTTTCCAACCGAAACCCATCACAGTGCACAAACAAAAAGTCGCGTCCCGGAAGAGACGCGACTTTTTGTTTCTCGATAGATCGGCCACGGCGCGACAAGCGTCGTCACACCTCGAAGCTGTCACAGGCTCGGTAGGCGTCGATCATGGCTCGCTCGCCTTCCTTGCCTCGCTTGCTTTTGCCGTGTTCCATGCACAGCACGCCCTGGTAACCTTTGCGGTAGAGGTGCCGGAAGATGTTTTTGTAGTTGATCTCGCCGGTGCCGGGCTCGTTGCGGCCGGGGTTGTCCCCCAGGTGGAATGCGCCGATCTCGCTCCAGGCCTTGTCGATGTTCGGGATCAAGTTGCCCTCGGTGATCTGCTGATGGTAGAGGTCGTTGACGATCTTGCACGATGGGCTATTGATCGCGCGGCAGATCATGTAGGCCTGCGGGATCTTTTGGAGGAACAAGCCCGGGTGATTGGCCCACCAATTCAGCGGTTCCAGCACGATCACCATGCCCGCTGGCTCGGCGATCTCCACGCAACGGCGGAGGTTGTCGATCAGGTTGGCGGTCTGATAATCGACCTCCATCCGCTGGCTGATGCAGCCGGGGGCGATCAATGCCCACTTGGCATTGGTTCGCTTGGAGACTTCCACCGCATTCTTCGTCAGGTTGACGATGTGTTCCTGGAACTCTTGGTCCTGAGTGACAAACGTAGGTTTGCCAAACTCCGCGTACATGACGAACGGTCCCAGGGTCATGCCGAGCCGATCCATCTCCTTGGCGATTTTCTCCTGGAGTTCCGGCGGTTTCCCCGGAAGGCCGTTGTCGAACATGGCCGAGAAGCCTTCGTCCGCCATGAACTTGATCTGATCGATCGGGTCGTTTCCGGCATGGGCCTGGAAGGTTCCGAGGCTCGGCGCGTACTTGAGCTTGAATTTTTTCGACGACTCGGCGGCCGAAGTGGCGGTCGAGACGACGCTCGTGGCGAAAGTCGCGGCTGCGGCACTGGCGATGAAACCGCGGCGCGAAACCGGCGTGTTATGGGTGTTTTCCATGGGAAGGCTCCTGTCACTGCTTCATGGGCGTCCACTTCTGATCGCTCTTGGAGCTAGCGACGACCGTCTCGATGAAAAGCATCCCGCGTACGCCTTGATCGACGCCCGGGAAGTCGAGGGCCAGCTCGCTGGGTTTTTCACCGGCGATGGCGCACTTGACCGTCTCGGCGAAGTTCATGTAGTTGTTGGCGAACGCCTCGAGGAATGCTTCCGGGTGGCCGGAGGGAATGCGGGTACCCCGGGCGGCGGCGGCGCTGTAGGCGCCGACGTAGCCGTTGCCCCGTTTCCAGACCTTCTCCGGCTCATTATCGGTGCGGACGTACAGGTAATTCGGATGCTCTTGATGCCATTCAAGGCTGCCTTTCTCGCCGTGTACCCAGATCGCAAGGTTGTTTTCTTCTCCGATGGCGATCTGGCTGGCGTGCAGGACGCCCTTGGCCCCGTTGTCGAACTTCAGCAAGCAATTGCAGTCATCGTCCACCGGACGGCCCTGGACGAAGGTCGTCAGCTCGGCGCAGATGTGGGTGATCTTGAGGCCGGAGATATACTCGGCCAGATTCGCGGCGTGGGTGCCGATGTCGCCGACGCAGCCGCCGATGCCGGTCTGCTTGGGATCGGTCCTCCAGCTCGCCTGCAATTGGCCGGTCTTTTCCAACGCGGTCGCAAGCCAGCCTTGAGGGTACTGGACGACGATTTTGCGGATCTTTCCCAGGTCTCCCTTTTTGACCATGTCTCGGGCGAGCTTGGCCATGGGATAGCCGGTGTAGTTGTGCATTAGGCCGAAGACCAGCTTTTTTTCCCGCACGAGTTTCTGCAATTCCTTGGCTTCGTCGGAAGTCAGAGTCATCGGTTTCTCGCACATCACATGGAAACCCGCCTTCAGGAAGTCCCGGGCGATGGGAAAATGCCAGTTGTTCGGCGTCGTCACGGCCACGAAGTCGATTCGCTTGTCCGCGGGCAAGGCCGACTCGGCCTGAATCATGTCTTGGTAGGTGTTGTACACGCGCTTGGGGTCCAGGGCCAGGTGCTTGCCCATATCCTGGGATTTCTTGGGATCGATATCGAATGCGCCGGCCACAAGCTCGATTTCCCCGTCCAGCCGGGAGGCCTTGCGATGGACCTCGCCGATGAACGCGCCGGGACCTCCGCCGATCAAACCCATTCTCAACTTCCGGTCGAGTTTCATACGTGCTCCTTTCAATAGTGCTTCTGCTGTGGACGTCGTGGTTTCTGTGACTGGAGTCTTTCACGGGGGCTTGCCGCGCCCGATCTGTGTTGCCTCCAAGGCAAAACCACCCGCGATTATAGGCGTTCGACACTACAAAGCAACCCCCAATCCCGCTTTTGTCCGGGCCCAAGGTTGACAACGACGGGACCAAACCGTAAACCTACCTCTGTCGGTCCCGCCGTGTCGTCAGGGACTTGTTCGGACAGGAATGAAGGGACATGAAAACGAAGGTTCGTCCGGTTGCCGTCGACTTGTATTTTCTGCCCGTCCAGACACGGGTTCCGCTGAAGTTCGGCCCCGAGACGTTGACCTCGGTGATCTGCGCCCGCGTGGCGATGACCGTGACGGACGGACGGGGCAAACGCGCTCAGGGGTGGGGCGAGACCCCTCTGAGCGTACAGTGGAGTTGGCCGAGCACTCTCAGCTATCAGCAACGCTGCGACGCCATGCAGGACTTGTGCGTAAGACTGGCCGAGGCTTGGGGCAGCGTCGCCGACGAGGGCCATCCGATCGAATTGGGGCACCGCTTTATCGATTCGGCACTGCCGAGTCTGTTGACGCAGGCGAATGTCGAGAGAGACGCGGATGTCGAACCGATGCCTTGGTTGGCAGCTCTGGTCTGTTCCTCAGCTTTTGACATTGCTGTACACGATGCCTATGGGCAACTTTTGGGCTTGCCGGTGTACTCGACCTATGGGCCCGAGTTCATGAACGTTGATCTGTCCCATTTTCTCGAACCGGCACCGGGGGCCACGGTCTCTTTTGCAGGCAGATACCCGTCGGATTACCTCCAGTCGCCGCCCTCGCGATTGCCCGCCTGGCACCTGGTGGGGGGCAAGGATCTGCTTGACGCGTCGGAGTTGAGGGGGGACGAGCCGAAGGATGGCTACCCGGTCCTGTTGCGAGACTGGATCGAGCGGGACGGACTCACGTGTCTGAAGGTCAAGCTGCGGGGCAACGACGCCTCGTGGGACTACGATCGGCTCGTGAATGTGGGGCGGATCGCGATGGAGAAGGGCGTCCTGTGGTTGACCACGGACTTCAACTGCACGGTCGCCGATCCGGCCTACGTCAACGAGATCCTGGACCGGTTGATGAAGGACCATCCTCGCATCTACCAGATGATCCTGTACGTGGAGCAGCCGTTCCCGTACGATCTGGAGGCCAACCAGATCGACGTACACAGCGTCTCAGCCCGCAAACCGCTGTTTATGGACGAAAGCGCGCACGATTGGAAGCTGGTCCGCCTGGGACGCCAGCTTGGGTGGACGGGCGTGGCCCTCAAGACCTGCAAGACCCAGACCGGAGCCTTGTTGAGCTTGTGTTGGGCCAAAGCCCATGGTATGACGCTGATGGTTCAGGATTTGACAAACCCCATGCTGGCCCAGATCCCGCACGTGCTCTTGGCGGCGCACGCCGGGACGATCATGGGAGTCGAGACCAACGCGATGCAATTCTACCCCGCGGCGTCTGCGCCCGAGGCCGTCGTGCATCCAGGGCTCTACCGCCGGTGCGAGGGGCAAGTGGACCTGTCCACTGTCCGCGGCCCGGGTTTTGGCTACCGCCTCAAAGAAATCGAACGGCGATTGCCGGACAAGGCGGTCAGCTTTTCCCAGTGAGTGAACTGACAGCGCGACGCATTTAGGAGTGACGAGAATGGCCAAGCTGAGTGCCTTTGCCGATGAAGTGACGGAGAGTTTCCGCGGCCAGGTCGAGTTTCTGGCGAAGGAGAACGTCGGGTATATCGAACCACGATTCATTGACCGCAAGAACATCATGGACCTCAGCGTCGATCAGTTGAAGGAGGCCCGAAATCTGATCCAAGATCATGGTCTCAAGGTTAGTGCGATCGGTTCGCCAATCGGCAAAGTCAAGCTCGATCAGCATTTCAAGCCGCATCTGGACAGGTTCAAGCATGCGGTGGAGCTGGCGCAATTTTTTGAGACGCCCTTCATCCGTGTGTTTAGTTACTATGCCCCTGACGGCAAAAACATCGACGACTACCGCAATCAGGTCATGGACCGCATGGTCGCCAAGTTGGAAGTGCTGCAGGGGACAGATGTCATCATGGTTCATGAGAACGAAGCTCATATCTATGGCCACTCAGCGGCCAACTGCGTGGATCTCGTCAAGACGATCGATTCACCCAAGCTGCGATTGGCCTACGACCCCGCCAACTTCGTCTGGGCGGAGCAGATCACCAACAATGTAGAAGTCGCTTGGCCCTTGATGAAACCCTACGTCGTGCACATTCACATCAAAGACTGGAAACTGGGTTCCAAGGATATCGGCAGCATGCCCGGCCAAGGCGATGGTCAGATCAAAGAACTTCTCGCGGAGTTGGCCGCGATGAATTACGACGGCTGTCTGACGATGGAGCCGCACCTGATGGCAGGCGGCCAGTTCGGCGGTTCGACCGGGCCGGAACTGTTTGCCAAGGCTATCGCGGCCGTAAGAGCTTTGGCGGAGGAAGTGGGCTTGAGACTGAACTGATCCGTGGGGGATGGGATTGCAAGACAAAGGAAGGCAAAACATGAAGATCTGGAACTTTGGAATCGTCGGGGCCGGACTGATCGCCGATTTCCACGCCCGCGCGATCCGCGATATTCCCAGTGCGAAGTTCGTCGCCTGTTGCGACACGAACCTCTCGCGGGCTCAGGCTCTGGCGCAGAAATACGCCGGTCGGGCCTACGGCAGCTACGAGGACATGCTCGACAACGACGACATCGACATTGTGACCATCGCGACGCCCAGTGGTTTGCATATGCAGCCCACTGTTGCGGCGGCCAAGGCCGGTAAGCATGTCATTTGTGAAAAGCCCATCGAGATCACGCTGGAACGGATTGATACGATGATCGAGGCCCACGCCAAGGCCGGCACGCGCCTCGGCGGTATCTTCCCGTACCGGTTCAACGACATGATGGTTCCGCTTCGCGAGGCCATCCGCTCCGGCCGGCTCGGCACGATCACCTGCGCCAGCGTCTATGTCCCCTGGTGGCGGACCGACGCCTACTATGAAGGTTCCTGGCGCGGCACTTGGGAGCTGGACGGCGGGGGTGCCCTCATGAACCAGTCGATCCACATGATCGATATGCTCTGCGATCTGATGCCGCCCATCGAATCGGTGCAGGCTTTCACCGCGACGCTGGGCCACAAGATCCAGACCGAGGACGTTGCCACTGCGGTCGTGCGTTACACTAGCGGCGCACTGGGTATGATCTACGGGACCACCGCTTCTTATCCCGGTCAGTTCCGTCGGTTCGAGATCACCGGGACCAAGGGCACCATTATCAATGTCGAGAACAGCATCGCCGTTTGGCAGTTCGCCGACGAGAAGCCGCAGGACGCGGAGGTCCGCGCCCGGTTCACGGCAATTCAAGGCGGCGGCGGAGTCTCCGATCCGGCGGCCATCACCCACGAGAACCACACTCGCAACTTCAAGGCGTTCCTGGAGTCGCTCGAAACGGGCAAGGACTTCTGGATCAGCGGCCCCGAGGCCCGCAAGGCAGTCGAGGTGATCTTGGCGATCTACCGTTCGGCGAAAGAAGGTCGGTTGATCAAACTGCGGTGAGACACCGAAAAGGGATCTAAAGCACGAAATCCGATACAAATTCAAAACACGAAACTCAAATGACCGAAACACTGTCGCCCGTCGGACGCATAGTTTCGGTCATTTGGTTTTTGAGCCTTCGTGCTTGTCTCGAATTTCGGATTTCGACCTTCGGATTGTCTTCTTAGATTGTCGCCAGGACACCTCTGGCGTACCCCACCGATTCGGCTAGGCCAGGTACGGGGTCATCGGCGTCCTTCTCGTATTCGAACGAGACGATGCCGGTGTATCCGATCTTCACCAAGGTCCGCATGACGCCGGGGATGTCGATCACGCCACGGCCCATCTCGACCGCGCTGCCCTTGGCGTTGGCGGCCGAGACGTCTTTGATATGGAAGTCGATCATGCGGTCGGCGAATTCGACGATCGAGGCCGCAGGGTCCACGCCCGCGCGAATCGTATGCCCGATGTCGTTGCACAGGCCGATTCGAGGGTCGAGGTCTTTGACCTTTTCGTACACGGTCGAGGGCAGCGGGTACACCTTGTCGCCGGGGCCGTGATTGTGGATCGCGACCTTGATGTCGTACTCTTTGACTTTTTTGTTCACCAGAGGCAGCAGTTCGTGTTCCGGAACGCCGATGATGACCCGCATCCCGGCGGTTTTGGCGTATTCGAAGGCTCGGTTCACCTCACCCTCGTTCTTCATGTAAACGACGCCGCAACCATAGAGATCCAAACCCGCGTCTCGGACTTTGGCGGCCACCGTCCGGATCTGTTCCGCCGTGCTGTTCATCGGCAAGTGCATGTCCTTCAGGGCGATGTGCTTGAGGCCGACCCGCTTGGTCCATTCGATGGTTTTGTCCAGATCGAACTTGCGAAGCGTGTACGAGGCCAAGCCCAGCTCGAACTTGGGTTTGCCCGTCGTTGTCGATTGCGCCGAGGCACACCCTCTCGTCAGACCGCCCCAGGCGGCTGCCCCTGCCGCCGCGACCTGTAGAAATTCTCTTCTGCCGCGAATCTGTTCCATAGCGTCTGCTCCTACAAAAGCCTTTGAGACTGCATCGAAGTTCGCTCGGTGCAGGGGTCTCCATCGTATCACAATTGAGCCTTCAGGGAAATGTTTCACTTCGTTGACACCAAGCCCAAGGTGCGATAAGCTCAGAAATCGATCAATGGCCGTGACAGTGTTAGTGGGAGTGCATTATGAACAGCACCAGACCAGAACGCATGGGGGGCACAATGTTCAATCAACGTAACTCCTTGTCCCGTAGAGATTTCCTACGTTATTTCACGGTGTTGGGTGGGGCCGCTGCCTTTCCCACGATCGTCCCGGCATCGGTCTTCGGCGCCGAGGCTCCCAGCGAGAGGATTGTTGTCGGCTGCATCGGCGTCGGCCGAATGGGCACCGGCGATCTGACCGACGCACTGGGTCTCAGGCAGGTGCAAGTCGTCGCAGTCTGCGACGTGGACTCCCGTCGGGCGCAGATCGCCCAGAAGAGGGTCGATTCTTTCTAC
>JAGPGT010000228.1 GCA_018055905.1 Phycisphaerae bacterium | reverse complement strand
GCATTCGCCGACAGAGTCGCGATGGCAGCACCGACGGCGCCGAATCTCAACCAACCCGCCAGAATGATCGTCAGCAGCACGCCCGCCACTTGAGCCATAGACAATTGAATCCCCAAAAGACGCACCTGGGCCTTGGCCGCGGCCATCGTTCCGGCCAGCCAGTTTCCGTGTGAAAGAACATAACAGGCCAATGTGAATGTCATCACCGCCGCGGCATTGGGATACTTGCCTTGCGTATACAGACCAACCACTGGCTCAGCAAAGATCGAAGCGGGAATCGCAATCAACAAAGTGATCCACAATCCGATCCTGCCGCCTCGCAGGTACGCACTGCGGAAGCGGTCGATGGCCCCCATGGCATACATGCCGGTGATGATGGGATAAGTCGGCCTGGCCATGACACCGAAACACTGGTCGGTGAGACGTCGGGCGATGGAGCCGACGTGGAACGTTGTGAGTTCCACCGAGGCGCCCGGTCCGAGACGGTTGAGAATCAGAGGAACCGAGTATTCCCTCAGTCGCCCCGCCAGACCGATCAGGAAGTTCCACCCTCCAAACCCTGTGATCGCACGAACAATATTCCAGTCGATGCACGCGTATCGGTATTTCAACTCTGGAACCACGCGTAAGGAGAAGATCGTACTGACAATAAGCGCGATCATCTGGCCCACGAACGCCGAGACAACCATCCAAATTACGCGAGTGCTCACTGCCAGCATAAGGACCAAGAGAACCACCGTCTTGACAGCATCGCAACCGAGCGAAATGAGGTTCAACGTGACGTACTTCTGTCGCACGTACAGTCCCAAACCCAACGGCGCGCAAGGTAGTTGTGCCGCCATCACCAGAAGCGGCAGGAACATCATCAGCCGGGCGTCCCAAATCAGCCCCTCCGGGATCACGAGAATCTTGTCCACGTGCCAGGCTGCCAGCCCGCCGCCGAACAGAAGCACCATCCCCCCCGCCAACAGAACCGGGAACATGGACGACACGATTTGACGCACCCGATTCTCGTCTCCTTGGGCGTATGCTTCGATCACATACCGCTGCAATCCGGCGGTCAGGATGTCCGTAAAGAGCGGAATGAATTGAATCACCGCCCAGACCAGCGGCGACAGACCGAATTCCTCGGCGCTCCTGCGTTCCAACAGGCGGTACTGCACCCACAGCAACACCGTGGTCTGCAGCACATGCGTCACGATGGAACTTGCGGAATTGACCAACAACAAACGCTTGCTGATCTCGACTCGGGATGCCATCAGCGTTGTAACATTCCATTGTCCCGGGGCGTGTTGCGACTCCGATCATCCGGCCCCAGATAGCCTGTTCGAATCCATCCAGGCGTACTCCGTCCCCGTGGGGAACGGCCCCAAAACGGACACAATCCATTGCTATTTAATGAGTTATGACGATTTCCATCGCGTCATATCGAGCGGTTATTCTTCGCGTCCACTCGAATCCTGCACCGACTTCGGCACATCCAGAGCCTCCGCCGCAGCGACGCGCCCCTCTTTGTCGGGCAGGTGAAAAAATACCACGTCGGCCACGTCCGAGGCCAAAGCCCTACACGCCTGTTCGGTGTTCGAACTGATTTGGATCTGAGCGACGTAGCGGGCCGGATCCCCCGCCAGATTTGGCGTTCGGCCAAACCAGCCTGAGAATTCCTTTTCGCTGAGGGTGACTCGCCCATTGAGAACATAGTAGTTCAGTACGTAGATCTCAGAAAAAGCCGGCGCCGGCTTGTGAAAGCAGTGAATCAGGCATTCCACGGTCTTGCCGGATCGACTGACGATCTGCGAAGTGGTCGTGTTATCCCAGATCCAGCCGCTGCCGGGATAACAAACGCGGGGCTGATGTCCGAGAATCCCCGCCATGCGAGTGGCGCAATAGACAACGTAGAGATCCGCCACGAATCGGGCAGGGGTATTTAAGTACCGGCGGCTCACGTAGTCGTCAGCAAAATTCCGTTCCATGTAGATCAAGGCGCCCGGATCGATTTCCAGGTCTTGGCCGACCCACTCACCGATTTGCATGGGGAGTCGACTTAGCGGAACCGGCAATTCGATGTGCCGGTCTACAGACATCTTCCAGCGAGGAGCCCAATATCGGTAAACTACCCCGCTTCCCAGCAGGATAATGATCGCCGTTACGGTAGCGGTGGCAATGCCTGCCGCCCCGCCGCACTGGTGTTCAATCCGATGCCTCTGCTGCAAACGCATGGTAATAGTTCTCATTCCATCAGAAAAGGGTATGCCTGAATGCATAGCTCTGAATGAGTATATTCTTGGCCTACACCCATGACCAACCCAGACGAAACCCAAAACTGTCAGCTCCCCGGGCTAATCAAGGAACCGGACCGTCACACTCCGACAGTCCGTGTGTTTAGCCGTTGAGTCATTATCGACATACCCTTCGGGCAACTCAAGCCCAAAACGTACAGAATGCGAGCCGTTTGCGCTGTGTGGAAGTTGCTGAAATGCAGAGGGTTGGGACGGCCGCCGGAAACGACTTCCCCGCAGGCAGGGCCGATTTCGACCGAAATTTCCATGGAACCGAAGATATTTTCGGATTTTTCGACCCGCAGAGGATTGACGCGGGGATGCGTTGCGGTGTATGATGGGGTCTCCGAAAGAAAGGAGGCTTTCCATGCGGATCGCGATCACCAAACCCTTGTTTGCCTGGGACAGCTTGGAAGACAGTCCCAGTCTCCACACGATCAAGCAACTGCTCGCTTCGCTGCCCGACGGACGGCTCCTGCAAGGGCTGCGAGACTCTCGCGGTCGGGGCCGGGACGACTATCCAGTCTCGGTCCTGTGGGGCGTGGTGCTGCTGCGGATTCTCCTGCGGCATGTCAGCTTCGAGGCGGTGCTGGCGGAGTTGCGACGCAACGCCGGACTGGCCGCGTTGATCGGGATCTCGTCAGAGAAGGAGGTCCCCAAGGCCTGGAACATCTCGCGGTTTCTGGAGGGGTTGGGACGGGAGCCCCCTCGCTCCCACCTGCGGGAGATGTTCGCAGAGATGGTCCGGCGTCTGGGCCAGGTGGTGCCGGACCTGGGACGCCACAGCGTCGGAGACTCGACGGCGTTGCACGCCCGGGGGACACACAACGCCAAGACGGTCGCGGCCGGCGTTTGACCGGTACCGTCAGACCGTGCTCGTGCCAGAGCCGTTCCACCTTCTTGTGGTTCACACGCGTCCCGGCCCGACGCAGGGCCTTGCCGGCCTTGCGGCTGCCTTCCCGCGGATGCTGTCGTGAATGCATTTTCAAGGCGTCGATGATCTCCGAATCGTCCTTCGCTTTCGGCTCGTAACCCAGCACCGTTCGACTGATTCCGGCCAACTCACACGACCGCCGCTGCGAAACCCCACGCGACTGCAACTGGACCGCCGCCTGGCGACGTTGACCGGCCTCTAAAATTTGTCTTGAGCACCTCCTTCATGGCATCGATCTCCAGGTCCCGCTCGGCCACGATCCGCTTCAACCGACCGTTCTCTTTCTCCAACTCCCGCAGCCGCCGAACGTCCGGCACCTCCATCTGACCGAACTTCTTCTTCCACCGATACCACGTCTGCTCTGAAACCCCGTGCTCCTTGCAGACCTCCGCCACCGTCTGCTTCGCGGTCTCCGCCTGGCGGAGCATGCGGACGATCTGCTCTTCACTGAATCGCTGCTTCTTCATGATTTCTCCTGTAATTCCAGGCACCTTTACAGGGAAACCCTAACAGCGTCAATGGCACTACTTTCGGGGGATAAGCCACCGTGACGGGGCCGAAGTGAAAGTGAACTGGCAGTTCACCACGGCAGACGCCCGAACGAAGCTCAAGAGGCTTTATCCATCACTTGAGGAATAATGGAGCAATAGTTGTTCAGTTGGTGGTTCATTTGCTAGAATTTCGGGTAAGGAGTTATGATAACCGATGCCAGTACAGTCGCCTCGCGTCAAAAAAAGAGTTTTGGGGGTAACTACACTATGGTGTTCAGGCAACTGGCCACACAAAACCGCGATCGAGATGAAAGAGATAATGGTTACATCGAACATCCTACCGCGCCCGTTTGGTGTATCTTCTTGTTGCTGCTCCTGGGAGTAGTGATTCCGAGCCAGGCGACGACGTATTATCTGAATACATCGAGCGGCAGCCCATCCAATCCGGGCACTACCACTCAACCATGGAAGACGATGGCAGAGGTCGCATCTAAAGCGGTTGCTGGCGACATCGTGCAGATTCAGATGGCCGACGCAGCCACCTACGCCACCGTATGGCCGGACCACGTCTCCTATCGGGCGAATACAATTCAGCAGTTCGGCATTACATGGCGATTCGATAAGAACTACCCTGTCGGGCAATTCGTCACCGGTGACTTCTGGGTCGTTGGTCCTGTAACTATCGTCGAATTCAATCCAGCCAGCGTACAGTCCGGCACACGCATCATGAACGGATCGATGGTCAATCCGGACCCGAAGGTCTACGCCATCGGATACGACAATGCGGTAGTCGATTGGAATCCCATCCCCTATCAAGCCTCGCTGAACATCGCCTACAATGTTTCACCCTCCAACCCTCGAGTGATTGCCGCCCATTCGTCGATTGTGTCCGTCATCAGCATTCCCGAACCAGCTCGGCCGCAACTTTCTCAGGCGGCTGTGCTGACGGTCCTGCCGTCGCCCGCCCCGGCCGGCAGTTTTCGTCCTGCCTACTGCGGAACCGACAAAACCGTCAAGTTCAACAAAAGCATGCTCGACTATTCGGTCCTGCAACGATTGCCGGCGGTCAGCGGCACGCCTTCGCTGCAGACTGTCGCCAATTACTTCGCAGCACCGTGGTTGGATCACTACGGCGGATGGCAGGGAGATTACATGCACCCGGCGAAGAACATGCCCCACTACGGTCGCGAAATGTACACACAGATCGGCATCGGCGCGCTGATGCTGCACATGAATTTCACGAACGAACAGAAAGAACTGCTACTGTGTCGGTTCGTGCAACTTGGAATCGATTTAAACGGGATCATCCAAGCCGGGGGACGAAAGGTCTGGTTGAATGACGGAGGCCATGGGGGCGGACGCAAATGGCCCATCCTTTTCGCAGGCATCGTCTTGGGCGACGCCGGCATGAAAGCCATCGGTCAGAAATCGGGAGACTACCTCTATTCTCCCGGCTATGGCCCCGGGAAGGAACCCCCGGATTACGTTCATTTCGGAGAAGACGACCAAACGTTCTATGTCTCGCAAGCGGACGTAGATCGCACGTGGGGCACCTGTTGGACCGGCAATACATGGACCTATAGGGCCAAGGCCGTGAAACCGTCCGACATCGTCGGAACCATCGGCGTCGGCAACAAGATCGTCCAGGCAACGACCGGTGCGACCGGAACGGTAGTCGAGATCCGAAATGTCGCCAACTACTCCGGGGACTCCCGCATCGAAAGCGATTGGGTCACGATCGAATGGGACGGTGAAGGAAAGGACTTCGACGTGACCGGG
>JAGPGT010000227.1 GCA_018055905.1 Phycisphaerae bacterium | reverse complement strand
TCGTCGATCAGGCCGTTCCAATAGCGGTCATCCAACCCGCTGTACTGCCTGCCGATGTGGGCGATTTCCCCGCTGTCGGTCAGCGAGACCGTCCCCTGTTTGGCCTGTTTGACGCGGTCGACGTACAACGTCGAAGTACCTGCGTCCACGACGCCCACGACGTGATGCCATTCGGTGTCCGTATAGGGCTTGTCGCTGTCGGCCTCATAGCCCGCGATGACCCCGGCGCCATTGTCGGCCCAGAAGCGGAAGACATTCGAGCTGTGCCGAACAAGCGAGAACCCTTTGTACGGGTCGGTCTTGAGCTTGCCGCCGATGCCCATATAGAGGCCGTCGTTGTTGGCGCTCATCTTGACCCAAGCGGAAATCGTCACACTGCCTCGCAGGTGCAGGCTGGCGTCATTGCCGCAATCGATGTACTTTCCGGTCCCGGTGAACTCCAGGGCGCCGCCGCGGGTGCCGGCTTTCCACTCGTTGCCGGCCATGCCGACGAGCCTGCCGTGGTTGCCGTAACCGCTGCTGTCGGCAGCGATCAGACCTGCGGCTTCATCGAGTTTCCAGTGACCCACGAGGCTGGGGTCACCGCCGGGGCCGGGACCGACAATGGCCGGCGCTTGACGATACAGCGCGATGTCGTCGATGTAGAGCCGCCCGGCGCCCTTGCCATCGACGCCGAGGGCCAACGTGGAGACATTGCGGATCGGGATGCCTGCCAAATCGACGTTCCACTGCCGCCAGATGGGCACGGACAGACTGCCGGGGTAGGTCACCTTGGTGTTGTTGATCTTTACATACAACTGATCGGTCGCGGCGTTGGCCAGATCGCCGCAGACCCACAGGACCAGCGTTTCCGGAGAACCGATGCTCCAGTCCAGGCCGATCGGCAGATCCGCAACGCTCGCCTTGGCCTCCGAGTAACTGGCGGTGCGGTTGTCGTAGCTCAGAAGCATGGCCTGCTTTCCGCTTCGCACGACCACGGTCTCTGCGAACGGGGCCTCCATGTAGCCGACGGTCGCACCGTTTGCGGCGACCTCGTATCCGTCGATCCAGGTCTGGAAGATGGTCCCGCCGGCCTCGATGTCGTTGTTGTAGCCTTCGAAATCGTCGACCAGACGGTACGCCTGCGTGGTGAAGCTCCAAACGTTGCCCGCCCATGTGGTGACGGTTTCGGCCTGGGTGACCTCGTTAACCTGCCAGTAGTAGGTCGTCCCCAGCGCCAGGGGCTCGGGGGTAAACCTCGGAACGTCTACGGTTCCTGCAAGAGCCATGGCGTCGGGCCCTGTGCCAAGGCGCACCTCGTGCGAGGCGGCCTCGCGGCCCGGCCGCCAGGTCAGCGCGGTCTCGATGTTGATGTCCGCCGCGCCGTCGGCCGGATCAGGTCGGAACGCGCGAACCGGAATGTAGAAGAACCGCACCTCGCTCAGGCCGGTTTGCTGGGCGATGCCGCCCCAGTTGGCGGTGATTGTGAGCCGGACGAACCTGGCCGTGATGCCGGCCAGATCAACGGTCGTATTGGCCTTGTAATCGGCCGAACCGGAAGCCTGTGCGAACTCGGGAACCCCTTCAAGGGTCGTCCAGTTCGTGCCGTCGACAGAGTATTCAATCGTGACGGTCTTGGCCCCGAAGCCCAGGAAGGGTTCGATCACCTGGTTGGAGTTCCAGACCAGCAGTCTCTCGAACTTGTACGCCTGATCGAATTCGTACTGAATCCAGTGCGGCTTCAAATTGGCGCTGGTCCACATTTCAGTCGCATCGGTGCTGTGCTCATCGTCGGCGTTGAGACCCGAGCCGTTGATGGTATTCTCAGGACCCATGTTGGCGCCCGAAGAGGAGGCGGTGGCCGCGATGGGGGTGACCGGATAGGAGAACGGCTCGACGGTGAAGCTCCAGGTCAAACCTTTGAAAATCGTGTTGTCGGGGGCCGCATTGACTTCGTCGACTCGCCAGTAGTAGGTCCGGCCGTAGGCGAGCGGGTGCTGTGGATCAAAAACGGGATCTTCCTGGTCTTGGCTGACGAGCACGCCCTTGGGATCGGTCCGGCTGGCGGTGTTGACGTCCTCGAAGACGGTCCCGAAGTACACGTCATGCGTCCGCGCAAACTCGCCCGGCTTCCACAAGAGGATCACGTTGCGCGGCACGTCGACCGCGCCGTCGTCCGGGACCGGATTGGCAGCCTGTGCCGGATCGCCCAATCCCACGACGCCCGCCACCCAGTTGGCGATGAATTCCGCGCAGGTCAGACCCCTGTCGGGCAGCCAGCCCGGAGGGCCGCCGCCGGCGGACTGGTTGATGAACGCGACGTAGCCGTTCGTCACGGTGTTGCGAATGACGATCGGATCGGCCTGGGTGCCGGCCGCGTTCTGGGCGAACACCGCCGCCACTTCCCACGGGGCCACCACCGCACTGGGAACAACAGGCCGGTACGTGATGACGGTGGCCGGCAGACTGGGCAGGTACTTGCGGCCGTCCTCGGTCACGGTCAACGTCGTGTTGTCCGCGGAGACAATGATCCCCGACGAAAGGTCCAGGATGTTGGCAGCACCGTTGGCGCCATTCTCAGCCTGTCGAACTCCCCCTTCATAGGAGACGTATCCGAACCAGTCGCCGACATTGATGACCATGTTCCCGCCGTCGAGCCACTTTTCGATCCGCGACCCGTCCGGCTGAAGGTTCGGGAACGGATACAGCACGCTCGGCACGCATCCGTTGAGCCAGAGGATGTCCAATTCCCCGTCATCGGTGTTCTTGTCCACCCATGCTCCGAAGGCGTCAAAATCGCTGTCGCCGAACGTCTGGACATCTCTGAACAGATGTCCGGTCTTCGAAATGATGGTCGCAACGTCTTGGGTCACCCCGGCGACACTGTACCAGCCATCGACGTTGGGCGCCCCGACATAGAACGCAATGTCGGAAGCCGCAGCGGTCGCACTCAAAGCGAATGCGACGACCCCTACAAACAATACCTTCTTCATCGTTATGTCCTCCACACTCGAATTGGTACCTCAACCACACTCTTCCCAGGCGAAAGAATTGACCGGACCCGACCGGGCGAACACCTCCTTTCCGCGCGTAAGCGACAGGGCGCAGCCCTTGGCCTCAATCCTGCGTAGGCATCAAAAAACAGGAAATCCAAGTGGGGCCGCCGGCGAGCGCATGAAAAAACTTCGCGTTCCGCCCACGCCTTGCGGCTCGAAGAGCCGAACGACACGACACCACGCGTCTTGTGTTACGAAAACCCTTGTCTCCGTTATTTCGGCGTGCCAGTGGGAAAACGCACGAGCCGATAAGGCCCCTTATAGCAGATCAACGTGCCCCCCGCAAGAGAATTTGGAGCCATGCGCTGTTCTCCTGCTCTGAGATCGGTCTTTTGCATCGAGAACGGGATCGAGAAGGGCGCACGTAAGCCAGAGGCAAGAATTCCCGCCCGGGGTGTTTTCGGTCGAGATACGGAAAACCAGATTCGGGACGATGGAAAAGCCGCCACAATCCAACCGACACGGTAAACGGTAAATTCAACCAGAAATTGAATGGACGTCAGGGATGAAACCGTCCATAATTTGCCTGCCCGGCGGGCAGTTTTGTATGGGGCGGCCGGGAAAGTTGTGTGTGGGGCGGACATGGACTTAGTGGGGCTGGCCAAGTCGGTGGCGGCGCTGCACGGCCTTCCGGGGCCGCTGAGGGTCGGCATTTACAGTCTTGCCGGCGTCGCGGCGGGGATGGCGCTGCTATTGGTCCGGATCGCCAACGGGACCTCGTATCTTTCGGACAAACCCGAGACCTGCATCAATTGCCACGTGATGACCGACGCCTACGCCAGCTGGCAGCGCGGCAGTCATGGTCGGGTCGCGGTCTGCGTCGATTGCCATGTGCCGCACAGCAACCTCGTGGCCAAGTACGCCTTCAAGTCCCTCGACGGCTTGAAACATTCCTATGTGTTCACGATGCGCAAGGAGCCCCAGGTGCTGGACCTTTCCCCACGGGCGGTGCCGGTCGTACAGGCCAATTGTGTTCGGTGCCACAACGATCAGCTCTCGATGGTGCGATTAGCCGGCGCGACCGAGCGGCGGTGCTGGGACTGTCACAGCGGCATTCACGGTGAGGTCCGCAGTCTGTCGGCGTCGCCGGCGACGTTGCGGCCGGGATTGCCCTCCGCGGGCTTGGAGTGGATCAGACAAGGAGACGAGAAATGACGACCGGGTCGGGCTCGAATGAACCCAAGACGAGCAAGGGAAACGGCTGGCTGTCCCTGCCGGTGTGGATGGGGATTGTGATCGCAGGGCTGCTCGTGGTGCTGGTGTTACTGTTGGGGTTGCTGGCGGTCTCGATTATGGAACGCAGGTGGGAGGCGCAGCGGCCTGCGATGGTGGTGCGTCCGATCGCGCAGTGGGAGCCCGACAACGCGGTCTGGGGGCAGAACTACCCTCGCGAATACGAGTCGTACCTGAAGACCCGGATCTCGGACACCAAGACCAAGTACGGCGGCTCGTTTCCCCGCGACTATCTGGAGGCCGATCCGCTCCAGGTGATCCTGTTCGCGGGGTATGGGTTCAGCAAAGACTATCTCCAGGGACGCGGGCACTACCACGCAGTGGAGGACGTGGCCGGGACGGCCAGGATTGCCAAGCCGTTCCAGGCCGGAACCTGTTGGTCCTGCAAGAGTACCGACGTGCCGCGTCTGATGGCCAAGATGGGTGTCAAAGAGTTCTACGCCTCGAACTTCCACGACCTGGCGGGCGAGGTCAAACACCCCATCGGCTGCCAGGATTGTCACGACCCCGAGACGCTCAAACTCCGCATCACGCGACCTGCCCTGCGAGAGGCCTTCGCCGCGATGGGCAAAGACATCGATCAGGCAACTCACCAGGAGATGCGTTCGCTCGTGTGCGCGCAATGCCATGTCGAATATTACTTCAAGACCGACGAGAAGCAAACGCTCAAGAACTACCTGGTCTTCCCGTGGGCCAAGGGCACCACGCTGGAAGAGATGATGGCCTACTACGACCAGATCGAGCACAAGGACTTCGTCCACCCGATCTCCGGCGCGCCGATCGTCAAGGCTCAGCACCCCGACTACGAGCTGTACCTGACCGGCGTCCACGCCTACCGCAACGTCTCGTGCGCCGATTGCCACATGCCGTACCGCACCGAGGGCGGCGTCAAGTACACCGACCACCACGTCCAGAGCCCGCTGCTGAACATCGCCAACAGTTGCGCCGTCTGCCACCGCTGGAGCGAGGACGAGATCCGTATCCGCGTCGAGGGCATCCAGACCAAGAACGAGGCAGCCAAGCTCGCCGCGGAGGACGCTTTGGTCAAGGCGCATTTCGACGTCGCGGCGGCGGTCCAGGCGGGGGCCAAGCCCGAAGACCTCGCCGGTCCGCGAAAGCTCCTGCGCCAGGGCCAGTTCCGCTGGGACTTCATCTCCGCCAACAACGGCATGGGCTTCCACTCGCCCCAGGAATCCGTCCGCCTGCTCGGCGAAGCGGCCAACCTCGCCCAGCAGGCCCGC
>JAGPGT010000226.1 GCA_018055905.1 Phycisphaerae bacterium | reverse complement strand
ACCGCTCCTTCGGACTTGAACTTGACACTTCAAACTTCACGCTTCTTCAGTCGATAACCCACTCTTTGATGACTTCGCCGTTCTTGAGGTGACGCTCGATGATCTGCTGGGCCCGGTCCTTGTCCACCTTGCCGTACTTGACGGGGTTCTTGCCCGCCTCGATCACCTCGACGGTCGGTTCCAGGTTGCAGCGGCCGGCGCAACCTTTCTGGCTGAGGTACACGTCCGTCAGGCCGCGACTGACGGCCTTCTGGAACACCTCCATCACGTCTTTTGAGCCCGCGGCGATTTCGCAGGTGGCCATGCCTACGTACACCCTCTTTGTCGAGAGATAGCCCTTGCCGATGATTCGGCTGACGGCCTCGGCCCGTTTCTTCTTGATCAGTTCCAATGGGGTCGGCATCTTTTCTTAGTTCCTTTCTATCCGAAATACGAACGAGTTCCCGTGCTCCCGAGGCTCGACCGTGATCGTCCCGCCGTGTTTCTCGATGATCTGCTTGGTGATGTACAGACCCAACCCGGTCCCCTTGACCTTCTTGGTCTCGGGATTGTCCAGCCGCGAGAACTTCTGGAACAACTTCGCCCTTTGCTCTTCGCTCATGGGCGTGGAATCGTTATACACATCCACCTCGATCATTCCGTCGATCTGCCGGGCACTGACCCGGATCCTGCCGGCGTCCGGGCTGTACTTGATCGCGTTGCTGACGAGGTTGTTGGCCACAATCTGCATCAGGTCCGCGTCGGCGTGGACCACCATCTCCGGACCGATCTCGTTGGCGATCTTGAGACCTTTCTTCACCGCCATCGGCAACAGCGAATTGATCGAAGTGTCGAAGACGTCCTTTTTGAGGTTCAGGCTTGTCTTGTGTACGGGCAGCTCGCCCCGCTCAACCCGGCCCAGGCTCAGGAACTTCTTGACCGTCGCGTCCAGATAATCGAGGTTCCTCGTGACCGAATCCAAGGCCTTTCGCTGCTTGAAGTTGACCAGACCCAAATACCCGTCGCGGACTGCGTAGGCGTTCATCACCGCCGAGGCCAGAATCCCCTTGAGCTCGTGGGCGACGAACCCGATCAGGTCGATGTAGCTCTTGTTCGTGGCCGCCAATTTCTCGTTGGAGATCCGCAGGCTCGTCTCCCGTTCCTTCAAACCCATCGACATGGCATTGAAAGCCTCGGCCATGCTGTTGATCTCCTTGATCGAAGTGTTCGGATCAATCTGGTAACCCCAGTCGCCGCTGGCCAGGCATTCGCTGGCACGGACGACTTCGGTCAGGGGTCGAGAGATGGCCCCCGCCAACACCACCGAGAAGACCACCGCGATTCCAGAGACCGCCACGACCGACAAGAGAAACAGTTGCATGACCTCGCGGGCCATATCGACGAACGGCTGTTCGAGAGTGCCCACGTACAAAATGCCGATGATCTCTCCTCGGATGTTTCGAATCGGCTCGTAAGCGCTCTTGTAGTAATCCGTCACCACAAAAGCCCGCTCGTGCCACGTCCGGCCTTGCTCGACGACCGCCCGATAGACCTCTTCGGAAACGCGCGTACCGATCGCCCGGCGGCCATCCCTGTCCTGAACGTTGGTGGCGATTCGAACGTCGTCGAGGAAGATCGTCACGGTGCCGACCGGTTTACCTTTGTACATGTCGTGTCCGAACACCATCGCGCGGACATGGTCCACGAACGTGTCGTCGCGATTGATGGCCCGCCCGCCGTACAAGACGGCCCCCACCCTCCCCTGCTCATCGAAAATCGGGACCGCGTATTCCTTGGCCATGACCAGATCGAGCTTTCTCCTGTCGCTGGGGCGCGCCCGGGGGGTCGATCGGACCTCGATCGGCGGTTTGCCCGGAAAATCGCTCATCGAAGCAAGCTCCTCGGCCGAGATGATTCGGGTGCCTCCGACCGGCCGCTCCTTTTCGATGGCCGCCAGGGCAATCTCGCTTCGAAGCGAGGCCAGATCGCTTGCGGTCACGTACCGCAGGTAATGCACATTGAGCTTGTCTTTCAGAGACTCGAGGTTGCCGTTGGGCGAAACGAGCTTCAACGCCTGGCCGATGCGCTCGATCTCGGACGTGTAAACCGTCCTGGCCGTTGCCAGATCGCGAATGACCTTTCGATCCGTCCGTTCGATAATGTCTTTCTGGATCACCCAATACCCCAGCAAGGCGATGGAGATCGAAAGCAACAAAATCACCATGAGAAACGAGACCAGAATCCTCGTCTTCACAGAGACCGGCGGCAATATTCGATTAGTTCCCGTTTTCTTGGGCATTGACGAAATAAATCAGATTCTCAAGCTCTGTCTCAAGGTTGATATTGCTTACGATCGAGCCGGGGGGAGCCTTCAGGCAAATCGGGGCAAAATTCAGCACCCCCTTGATCCCGGCGGCCAACACAAGCCCCAGGACCTGTTGGGCGGCGTAATCGGGAACCGCGATGATCGCCAGCGTAATGTTACGGCTTTTGACAAATTCAGCCAGATTCTCTAGGGGCAGCACGGGCGGTTTGCCGTCCGGATTGTACTTCACCGGATCGATTTCAAACCCTGCGGCAATGCTGATGCCGCTTCTCTCAAAACCGGGATAGTGCAGCAGGGCCCGTCCAATGTTTCCGACGCCGATCAAAACGAATTCCTGAAGTTGCTCTTTTCCCAGAATCTTGTTGAGCTGGTCGGCGAGTTCATCGACCTTATACCCCCCTCGACGGTTCCCGGTAATCCCAAATTGAGAGAAGTCCTTGCGGACCTGCGCCGCCGTAACACCGGCGGCATCCGCCAGATTATCGGAAAAGACCCTGACAAAGTTCAGCGTCTTGAGCCGATTCAGCGCGTTTTTGTACCTCGATAACCTTATAATACAACTTCGATTGGCCATGACCTGCATGCCTTGCCATCATCCGCGTTCGGGCTTACACGAGACTGATTGGGGCACCCCCCGGAAATACTTATCAACTCTTTGTCGCACCATTATCGAACATATACACATGCAGGTCAAGTAAAATGTTGCACCTTTTTTCACATTTTGATTTTGGATGCCTCCACATAAAACCGGAAATGTCCGGGTTCTATGCCAGGGCAGGATTTTGGCAACGAATGCCCCCTTTTCCTTCATGCATCGCGACACACCTATAAGATAAAGTCCTACTTTAACAGGGGAAAATCCAGATTCAATGCGAAAATCTATGCTTCATTTAGGCAAATCCTGCCTTTAGAAACCCTGGGGCTCTGCCGAATTCTCAAGCGGCGGTTTAAGAGGGATTTTCCCCCAAGAAGTTAAAAGGACAGTACCATGGCATACACCGCGACACAGAACTACACCCAGAATAGGACCACCAACGACAAGGAGGGCAAGTATCTGACCTTTGCCCTAGCCAACGAGGAATACGGCCTGGAGATCCTCAAGGTCCGCGAGATCATCGGGTACATCGATGTGACCGCGGTGCCTCAGACCCCCTCGCACGTCAAGGGTGTCATCAACCTCCGCGGCCAGGTCATCCCGGTCGTCGATCTGCGGGCCAAGTTCGGCATGGCCACCACCGACGTCACCGACCAAACCTGCATCATCGTGGTCGAGATCACCCAGTCCGGCCGCAAATTCAACACCGGCATCATCGTCGACCGCGTCCAGGAGGTCTTGGATATCGCGGGCCAGGACATCGAGGAGGCCCCCCAGTTCGGCGCCTCGGTGGACACCGCTTTCATCCTAGGCATGGGCAAGGTCGGCGACAAGGTCAAGATCCTCCTGGATATCGACCGCGTCCTGACCGGAACCGACTTGACAATACACTGAGTGGGCTCATCACGGTGCGAATGCATTGAAAGGACAGACAGATGCTGGAGAGAATGAAACTTGTCACGAAACTCGGGGGGGTGTGCATTCTGTTGGCCGCCGTCCCGGTCACGATCATGGGTGCACTGAGCCTTCATGCCCAACTATCGTCAGGACACCGTTTGTCCCAATTGACGGGGGAACGTTTGTCCAAGAACACCGAGGACACCCTGCTTTCAGGCACGAAACAGGATGGCCAGATCGTATCGTCCTTCATTACGGCGGCCCAGAACGACACTTTGGCGCTCGCTACCTCCGGAACTGTTCATTCCTATGTCCAGGCAAGGACCGGATCGAGCGAGTTGTGGAATCGCATCACGCGAACGCACTGCGACCTGATCCTCAATGGGATACTCGACGCCGCTGTCCTTCAGAAAGCCTCTGCCGAACAGACTGCCGGAATTGATACGACCCTGCCCAAGATGGTCCTGTCCAAGAAAGTCGGACAAACCGGCTATGCCTTTGTGCTGAACTCCAAGGGCGACACCTTGGTTCATCCGCGAACAGAATTTGTTGGGAAGAACGTGATCACCGACATGAAACTGACCGTCTTCCAGGAAATGCTCGACCGTTGCAAGCCCGGCGAAAACGGCTGGCTCACGTATACGTTCGAAAACCGCCAGAAGTTCCTGGCTTACACCTATTTCGCCGATTGGGACTGGCTCGTGTGCATCAGCGGATACATCGACGAGATGAGCCAGATGGCGGCCGAGGACAGCATTCAGCTTCTCCGCCGGGATCTGCTCGAGGTCACGAAGCGAGTCAAGCTGCAGACGGCTAAAGGCATGAAACCTTGCTACCCCCAGGCTCGATTCCTCGATGCGACGGGAAAAGAGATCGTAGTCGTCAACCAAGGCGTCCTCGTAAACGAAAACGCTCTGGGGACCCGAAGCGGCACCGACTGGTTCGAAGCCGCCAAGAAGATGCCCGAAGGGCAGGCCTACATCACGCCGGTGGAGATCGCTAAAAACACAGGCAATCCGGAGATTCGGATCGCCGCCCCCGTGTACGTACAGGGCGAGTTGCACGGCGTTGTCGTCATCAACGTAGACTGGAGTCTGGTCCAGGATCTGCTGGCTGGCAGCGTCTATGGAAAAACGGGCTATACTTATATCCTCAATGAAAAGGGAGTCCTCATCACGCATCCCAAATACACGTTGAAGGACGGCAAAAACCTCAGCGACTCCAGTTTCGGCAAACTGGCGACCATTGTCAAAGACCAGATGCTCAAGGGCGACACAGGAGTATCGCGCTATCTCTTTGAGGGGGTGGACAAGTACACGGCCTTCTGTCCGCTGGTGTTGGGAGACAATCACTATGTCGTCGCAAGCACAGTACCGGTGGATGAGGTGACCGAGATCGTCAGCGAGATCGATCTCATGGTGGCCCGCGGGACTCGGGCCCAGATTTGGATCATCGCCATCGCAGTTGTCGTGATGGCTGGAATCGGCATGTCGATCGGGGTTCTCTTCGCACGATCCGTTTCGAGGGCGCTCGGCCGGATCATTGCGCAGTTGACCGACGGCGCCGAGCAGGTGGCCTCCGCTTCGGGTCAGGTCTCGGCGGCTTCGCAGTCGCTGGCCGAGGGGGCGACCGAGCAGGCCGCGGGTCTGCAGGAGACCTCTTCGAGCCTCGAAGAGATGTCCAGCATGACCAAACAGAACGCCGACAACGCCC
>JAGPGT010000225.1:2595-5514 GCA_018055905.1 Phycisphaerae bacterium | reverse complement strand
TGGGGGCTATCTTTTCTCTTGCCTGAGCGGAACGGCCCGCCGAACAAGTTGGTGAACGAAGGTGCGACATCATGCAAGTAGTGGATCTGCGTAGCGACACGGTCACCCTGCCCTCCGACGAAATGCGGCAGGCGATGGCCCGCGCAGAACTGGGAGACGACGTTTTCGGCGAGGACCCCACCGTCAACCGGCTTGAACGCATGGCCGCAGAGCGGGTCGGAAAGGAGTCCGCCCTGTTGGTCACCAGCGGAACTATGGGAAATCTGACGTCGATTCTGACGCACTGTCGCCGGGGCGAGGAAGTCATCTTGGGTGACCAATCGCACACGTTCGTCTATGAGGGAGGCGGCATCGCAGCCTTGGGCGGGGTTCATCCTCACACAATCCCCAATCAACCAGACGGCACACTCCGCCTTGAGGACGTCGAGAATGCCATCCGCCCTGACAACGTCCACTTCCCCCGCACCAAGTTGATCTGTCTGGAGAACACGCATAACCGATGCAACGGGGCACCGCTGACGCCGCAGTACATGGCGGCGGTCGCAGCCCTGGCCCGTCGTCATCGCCTGAATGTTCACCTCGATGGAGCGAGGCTTTTCAACGCAGCCGTCGCGCTGGGCGTGGATGTGAAGGAACTAGCGGCGCCCGTCGATTCGTTGAGCATCTGTTTGTCGAAGGGACTGGCCGCGCCGGTGGGCTCGGTGGTCTGTGGACCCCAGGCGTTTATCGCCGAGGCGCGTCGCGTTCGCAAGGTTCTGGGCGGCGGCATGAGGCAGGCCGGCGTCTTGGCCGCTGCCGGCATCGTGGCTCTGGAGACAATGGTGGACAGGCTCCAGGAAGACCACGACAACGCCAAGCGCCTGGCCGAGGGGATTGCGCGAATCGAGGGGTTGGCGATCGATCTTTCCAAGGTTTACACCGACATCGTCTATTTCGACGTCGTCGGGGTGGGTCTGACCGCAGATACGCTGATCAAGAGCCTAAAAGAGCGAGGTGTTCGAATGCTCAGCGTCGGCCCCCGACGCATCCGCGCGGTCACGCATTATGGCATCTCCGCCGCCGATATTGACCGCACGATCACAGTCCTACAAGAAGTCACACGACCGGCTTGAATCTACGTTGCCGTGGGTTGTTGATAGACGATCCTGCCTGCGACGAGGGTCGCGTTCACAGACAGATCGTTCTCCAAGATCACCAAGTCAGCGTCGTAGCCCGGCGCGATCCTTCCCTTGCGTTTGTCCAACCCCAGCACGTGGGCGGGGTTCTCGGTTACCGTCCGGATCGCCTCTGAGAGGGGACATCCGGTAAATCGCATCAGGCGGGCCAGCAGGTCGTTCAGGGGGACCGCGGTCCCGATCAGGGTCCCATCCTTGTATCGTGGAGTGCCGTTGCGGCATTCGTATTCCATGTTGTTGTAGACGTAGTTTCCGTCGGGCAGACCCAAGGCCTGGATGCCGTCGGTGATGGTCACGAACCGCTCGGGGCCGAGGGCCTTGTAGGCGAGCCGCACGACCGAGGGATGAATATGAACCCCGTCGGTGATTACCTGGCAGATGACCGAGGGCCGCTCGAAGATCGCCGCCAGAGGGCTCGGATCGCGATGGTGCAGCGAGGGCATCGCATTGAACAGATGGGTCACGTGGGCGATGCCGACGTCGAAGGCCCAAAGGGCCTCGTCGTATGTAGCTTTGGAGTGCCCGAATGAAGCGACCGTTCCGTTGGCCATCAGCGTTCGGATGATAGTCTCGCTGCCGGGCAGTTCAGGGGCCACGGTCATCATCTTGAGGGTGTCGCCGAGCAGGGTGTAGATGTCGTCGAGGATAACGGCTGACGCATCACCCAAACAGTCCGGCTGAATCATGCCCCGTTTGTGCGGCGAGATGAACGGGCCTTCCAAGTGGGTGCCGAGAAGCTGTGCGCCGCCCAGGTCTCGGCCTGTGCATTCCGCGGCCAGACGCAGATGGGCGTTTCTCTGCCCACGCTTGTAAACCGTCGTGGCCAGGAAGCCCGTCACTCCGAAACGGGCGCAGGTCTGCGAGATCGTCTGAAACGCCTCCGGCGTCGCGTCAAGGACGTCTGCGCCGCCGGCTCCCTGGATGTGGACTTCGATGAAACCGGGCGCCACAACGCGGCCGCCGGCATTGAGGACCCGGTCGGCCAGGGGCGAAGGAGCGGCATCGCCGATCCGCTCAATTGCGCCGTCGCGTATGAGGATGGATCGCAAAGGGGCCTCGGTCGGTACATCGTACAACCTGCAATTCGTGATCAGGAGTGAACTCATGTCTTGTCCATCCAGGCAACGGAAGATTCAGTTCGGAAGAGGCGACCCCAGGGCCGGCCATCGCCTTCTGTCTCGCAAGGATACGAGGGGGCCGGACGGAATGCAAGCGGGACGCTCCTCACGACTGTCACATTCCCAGTTTTGGTTGACGCCTGGGAGGCTTTGGACTATCGTACCCAAGCGGCAGGCGCGGCGTGCGCGCCGGCCGGGTCGAATGGAAATCGCACAAGCACGGGGGTTTCGGTACTTGTGCCTCATGCAAGAGGCTCGATGAAATCCATGCGAAAGGGGAGCTAGACGGTGCAATACGGAATACCCATTGTCCAGGATGTCTACTGGGTCGGTGTCAATGACCGTCGTACGTCTTTGTTCGAGGGAATCTGGCCGATCCCCCGCGGCGTCTCCTATAACTCGTATCTGATCCTGGATGAGAAGACCGTTTTGATCGACACGGTCAAAGACCTGTCGGCCGATGGATATCTCAAGAAGCTCCGCCACGTCCTGGGGCCCGATCGGAAGATCGACTATCTGGTCGTCAATCACCTTGAGCCCGACCATTCCGGCGCAATTCCTCTGGTGAAGAAGATCTTTCCGGGCATCCAGATCCTCGGCAACAAGAAAACTGCCGAGTTCGTCAA
>JAGPGT010000225.1:0-2495 GCA_018055905.1 Phycisphaerae bacterium | reverse complement strand
GTGAGAGCGACAGTTATGGCCGATACGCAGAGAAGCTGGGAAAAGCGTTTGTCCAGCAAGCCCGATGAACTGACGGTGGACTATGTGGAGTCCCTGTCCTACGACCAACGTTTATACAAATACGACATCCTGGGATCGATCGCCCACGCGGCTATGCTGGCGGCGCAGGGCTTGCTCACGCAGGCGGAGTTTCAGGCCATCGAAAGCGGGCTGACGAGCATTCGCGAAGACATCGAAACCGGGCGGTTCGAGTTTGACAAGGCCGCCGAGGACATTCACATGGCCGTTGAAGGGGCTTTGATCCAGCGGATCGGCGAGCCGGGCGAGAAGCTGCACACGGCGCGCAGCCGCAACGATCAGGTCGCCACCGATATCCGCCTCTGGATGCGGGATCAGATCGGAACGTTGCAAGAAAGCGTCGCTCGGTTGCAAAGCTCGCTGGTCGTTCTGGCGGGCAAACATGTGGACGACCTGATGCCGGCGTACACGCACATGCAGCGGGCGCAGCCCATCGTCATCGGCGCCTATCTATTGAGCTTCGTCCAGCAGCTCCAGCGCGACGTGATCCGGCTGGGCAACTGTCGCAATCTGTTGAACGTTTCTCCGCTCGGCGGCGGGGCGATCGCAGGCTCGACGCTGGGCATCGACCGGAAGGCCACCGCCTCGGCGCTGGGTTTCAGCGACATCGTTTACAACAGTATCGACGCGGTCAGCGACCGGGATTTCTGCGCCGAGTTCATCTTCGACTGTGCCTTGATCGCGGCGCATCTGTCCCGCCTGGCCGAGGATTGGATCCTCTTCTCATCGAGCGAATTCGGCTTCATCCGCATCGACGACGCTTTCTGTACGTCGTCGAGCATGATGCCGCAGAAGCGAAACCCCGACGTCCTGGAACTCATGCGAGGCAAGACCGGCACGATCTACGGCGCGCTAATGGCCATGCTGACGATCCTCAAGGCTCAACCCTCCGGTTACAACCGCGATCTCCAAGAGGACAAGCTTCATGTCTTCTCGGCGTCCGACTGCATCGGCAAATCGCTGGAGATCGCTGCGGCGGTCGTCTCGCATACGACGTTCCGCACGAAGGAGATTGCGGCCGGCCTGGACGCGGGATTCCTCGACGCGACCGCATTGGCCGAGTACCTCGTGCGAAAGGGCGTTCCCTTCCGCAAGGCCCATGGCATCGTCGGGGCGCTCGTCGCGAGGTGTGAGAAAGAGGGTCGCTCCCTTTCGCAGCTTTCGCTGGCGGAGTTCCAAGAGCGCTCGGCGGTGATTGATCAGGACGTCTACGAGTTTCTCGGCGCGGGCAACGTGGTGAAACGGTACGTCTCCGCGGGCGCTGCGGGACCCGAGCAGGTCCGTCAACAGATCGCATTCTGGGAAAAACACCTGGCGTCCCATGAGCCCCAGAGAAGATGACATCACCGGCTGGTTTCGCCGACAGCGAGAGCTCTCGCCCTTCGATATCCCTATCGGCATCGGCGACGACATGGCCCAGATCGCACTGGGGCACGACCGCTCGGTCCTGATTACGACGGACATGCTCTTGGACGGAACGCATTTCGAAGTGAAACAGGCCGGTCTTAAACGGGTCGGCTACAAATCAATGGCGGCCAGTTTGAGTGACTGCGCCGCGATGGCGACGATCCCGATCGCGGCGGTTGTGGCGGTCGGTTTGCCCCGCGGCTTCACGGAGTCCCAGATGAAGGAGTTGCACGCGGGGATCCTCTACGCGGCGGATAAATACGATTGTCCCCTGGTCGGAGGGGACATCACCTCCTGGAAGGATACGGGGCGTCTGGTCGTGTGCGTTTCGATGCTCAGTAAACCGGGCGACAAGCCGCCTGTCCGTCGCAACGGCGCCAAGCCGGGCGACGTGATCTGCGTCACCGGCTCTCTGGGCGGCTCCGGGCTGCGAAAGCACCTGGATTTTCAGCCTCGGGTCCGCGAGGCCCTTGAAATCGTTCGAATCGCCGACCTCCATGCCATGATGGACATCAGCGACGGCCTGAGCACGGACCTCAATCGAATCTGTGATCAGAGCGGGGTTGGCGCGATCCTCGAGGCTTCGGCTCTGCCGATCTCTGAGGACGCGAAAATTCAAGCCGACCCGTTGGCGGCCGCGTTGAACGAGGGCGAGGATTTCGAACTGCTGTTCACGCTGGCGGTCGATCAGTGGGACCGGCTTCGTTCGCAATGGCGCGAGCCGCTGCCCCTTGTCGCGGTCGGACGCATCACGGATACTCGAGGGATGAAAATCCGCATGCCGGATGGGCGGGTAGTCGACTTGGAACCGGGGGGCTACGAACATTTGACGGGTTAATTTGGGTGGCTGGCGATTGGAGACTGAGATGATGAAGACGCATGCGATTACCGTGATCTTGCTGTTGATGCTGGTTGAAGTCTCCGGCGTATCGGCCCGGGAGAAGCTGGATCGAGGGCTCGTCGCCCTTGCGACCCCCGATGGCGCAGTGTTCCTGAGTTGGAGACTGCTC
>JAGPGT010000224.1 GCA_018055905.1 Phycisphaerae bacterium | reverse complement strand
TGGCCGAGACGGTCATCGGGCGGTTCATCACCCGCAAGGTCGTTGCCAGCATCAGCTTCCAGCGACGGGCCGGCACCAACCTGTACGAGAAGTTCACGAACGTCGTGTCGCCGAGGGGCGACTGGCAGTATTCAGGCAAGGTCGTAGTCCTGACCAACGAGGGTTGCGCCAGCGCGTGCGAGCATTTCGTCTCCGGCATGTACGAAGCCGGCGCCCTGCTGGTCGGAACTCCGACGGTCGGCGCCTGCGGCTGGTCGAAAAGGATCGAATTGCCGGCGGGCGTGGAGCTTCGCTGTTCTTTGACGTTCCCCCTGCATGGCAAGACGCCTTCGCCCCTGAACGGCATCGCACCCCATTACCTCGTCACCCCCACGATCGAGGACCTCCGCGCCGGGCGTGACATTGTTCTGGAGAAAGCGAAGGAGCTGCTCAGGTAGGCAGGGATACCCCTGGCGGGTATCCGAACCGGATTCAACGAGTGATGCTTTCCTCAAGTTGCGCCAGGATTGCACGGGCCTTGGCGACCCTGTTGCCGTTGGGGCCGTCCCACCGGACTTCGGCATCCTTGGCCAGCATTTCGTCGATCTTCTTACAGGCGACTAGCACAGTCGCATGGTTTTTGCCGCCCATGTAGCGTCCGATCTCCGAGGACGACATGTTGGTGTGCTTGCGGGTCAGGTACATGCTGAAATGACGAGCCAGTGACACGGTACGCCCCTTCTTGGCCGAATGGAGACTGGCGGGCGTCACGCCGAAATACGCGCTTGCGGAGGCCTCGATGTCCGAGACGTGCACAATCGGGTCGCAACGTTCGATATGCTCGGCCAGCACCGTCTCGGCCATCTCCAGCGACAGCTTTTCGTCTTGGAGGGTGGCATAGGCGATCAATTTGAGCAGCGCGCCTTCGAGCTCGCGAACGTTGGTGCGGATCCGCTCGGCGATGAACCGGATCACCGGCTCGGGCATCTCCCCCGTGCGCCGGGTGTCGCTGCCGGGTGAGACCTTCATCATTCGCCGGGCGAATTGCCTGCAGATCTCACATCGTGTCGGGAAATCCGGAGCTTCGATTTTGACGACCATGCCGGACACAAAACGGTTTACCAGTTTCTCGGACAACTGCGAGATCATTTTCGGATGAGCGTCCGAGACCAGGACAACCTGTTTGCCGGCCAGGCTGATCGTATTGAAGGTGTGAAGGAATTCTTCCTGCGTCGACGGCTTGTGGGCCAGGAAATGCACATCGTCGATCGCCAACAGATCGGTCTGCCTCATACGGCGTCGGAAGGCCTCCAGCTTCTTGGTTTTGAGGGCCAGCACGAACTGATTGGCGAACTCCTCGGCGGACAGGTACAGCCACTGGGTTTGCGGCCTGGCTTTGGCCACGCCGTTGCAGATGCCCTGGAGCAGGTGGGTCTTGCCGACTCCGCAACCGCCATGAATAAACAGGGGATTGAACGGACTCTGTTGTTCGCGGATCAAGGCCCGAGCGGCGTTGAACGCCAATTCATTCGAAGGACCCACGATGAAACTGTCGAGCGTCAGGCGCAGGTTTTCTGCCGCCCCCGCGGCTTCGCCATCCTTTGCGATCAACGAGCCTTCCCGGGCCTTGACCGCGGGGGCGGGTTTGGAACTGACGGGCGTTCGTCGACGTTCGCCCGAGAGGTCGGCGTCGATTGTGAACGAGATTTCCGGCCGGCTGCCCAAAACCGATTCAGCTGCTTCGCGGATGTCCTTGATAAAGTGCCCCTCAAGCCAAGTGGCCAAAAAAGGGTTGGCCACGCCGATCCGCAGATAGCCATCGACGAGCGAGAATCGGGCGCTGTTCTGAAACCAGATCTTGAATTTTTCCGCGCCGATCCGCTTGGCCAGCGCATCCGTGATTGCTGTCGTATCACAGCCCGCAACGGCGCGGGCCCCATCATCCATGATCGCCTGCATCAAGGTCTCCCCAACGATAGCGGCGTCTGTAATCCTCTTGGGTCATACCGGAGGACGGCAAGACGGGATTCCCACTGACAACCACATCCGGGGTCCCATGCCGTCCTCACAAAAACTGAACATTACTGGGCCCTATTATTCCCGCAAACAAATGCAAAGCAACATGCATTCAGAGGTTTTCTTATCCACTTGACCGAGGGACAGGGGGATACAGACTTTACGTGCGTTTTTTTTTTCGTTTACACAAGTTATGCACCTCGCAAGTGCCCTTTGTGGACAATCGGTGTATAGCGAATTCCCACTAGATTCCGACAAAACCTCGCGTACCAGTGCTGATAATGCGGGAAGGGCAAAGAATGATCAGAGGGGTGGCCTATTTTGTGTATTTCGACCAGTCGACTGTCCACAAGTTACCAAGGTTATGTCCAACTACCGCAAGACCATGGGGCATATCGGGTGGAACAGAAATGATGCGGAAACAGGGCGAGGCTGTCGAGCGATTGAACCTTCACGCAGTTCGGTACTGGCGGAGCATGTCGAGCAGGCGTTGCATATCCGGCGGCAGGGGGGCTTCGAACTTCACCATCTGGTCCGTCCCGGGGTGGCGGAACTCGATGCTGAAGGCGTGCAGGGCGCAGCGGTTGATGATCGGTTCCTCCACCGCCTGTTCGGCGTCGGCAAGCTGCCAGGGGTAGACGAGCTTGCCGCCGTACATGTCGTCGGCGACGATCGGATGCTTAATGTGGGAGAGGTGTACGCGGATCTGGTGGGTTCGGCCGGTTTTGGGCTCGCACTTGAGCAGCGAGAATCCACGGAACGCCTCCAGGACTTCGTAGTACGTGATGGCTTCCTTGCCGATCTCCGGCCGGACCGCATATTTTTCACGGACCTGCGGATGCACCGCCAGCGGGGCGTTGATCCGGTCGGCGTCCAGTTCCGGCGTTCCGTGCACGATCGCCAGATAGGTCTTCTGCGTCTGGCGATTCTCGAACTGCTTGGCGATCTTCCACTGGGCGGTCTCGTGCTTGGTGACGATCATGACCCCGGTGGTGTCGCGGTCGAGGCGGTGTACGATGCCGGGTCGGAACTCGCCCAGTCCGCTGGAAAGCTGGTCGGAGTAGTGCACCAGCGCGTTGACCAGCGTGCCGGACTTGTTGCCCCGGGCCGGATGGACGATCAAGTCCGCCGGCTTGTTGAGGATGATGATGTCGGAGTCCTCGTAGATCACGTCCAAAGGGATGTCTTGCGGTTCGATGGTCTTACTGGGAGGTTCCGGAAGCGTCATCTCGACGACGTCGCCGTGGCGAAGCTGCTGACTGGGCTTGGCGGGCTTGCCGTTGACGGTGACACCGCCGGCGCGAATGGCGGTCTGCAGGAAATGCCTGCTGAGGTTGCGAAACCGGCCGTGAAGGTATTTGTCTAACCGACGTTCGCTGATGCCGACGCCCACGTGAAGCGTCAGGTGTTGGCCTCGGAGATCCTGCAGTTCATCCATGGCGACTCGAGAATTTCTCTCACCCGCCGACGGGTTGGTTCGCTTCCGCGGGGGCGGGCGCCACCTCGATCGGAGCGGGAGCGACCGTCGGAGCTTCGCCCGGCGTGATTTGTACCGTGGGCGTCTGGGCCTGGGGCGTTACGGTCACCTTGGGTTCCGGCGGCGCGGGTTTGAAGGCCACCGAGGTCTTGAAATCTTCCATGATCTTGAGACGATACTCGGCTGCTGCCTGAGCAACCGTGCCGGTATACTCGGGTTTCTGACTTACCTCGCGGTAGATCTCCGCGGCCTTATCGAAATTGCCGAGTTCTTCTTCGCACAACCCCAGTCCGAACTGCGCCGCAGCGGCCAGGGCCGGGTTCGAAGGTTTTCGGTCCAACGCCTTACGGTAACTCTCCTGGGCCTTACCGATCTGGGCGACGAACACGTCGCGTCCGGCGTCGGTGGTTCGCAGATGCTGTTCGGCGCGGATCGCTTCGCCTCGTTTGATCAGGGCCAGAGCGGCCATGTTGTCGTTGGACACATCGCCGGCAAATTCCTTGAGGTCCTCCGCGAGGGAACCCAAAGCCATGGAGGTGTCGCTGTTCTGGGCCGAGGCGCGCATGGCTTCGTTGATCCTTTGCGGCACCTGCGAAACCAGCAACGTCAATCGTTCCTGGTTGCGAGCGGCGACGGCCTTCCCATGTTGGAAGACCCAGACGTAAACCACGAGCGCCACGACGACGACGGCCGCGACGGTCAGGAGGTTCTTCTGATTTTCTTTCAACCACTCGGGGAAGTTCGCCAACCAATCCGCCAGCTCGTTGGATTTCAACTCATGACGATGATCCGACTTCATTATCGTTCTCCGTTTTTTCTCAGATCCCAAGGCCTTGGCTCGACGTTATCGGGCCACTAAAAAGACAAACCAATATACTAACAGAAGGTCTTTTGCCTTGCAATGGAAGTGTTGCGTGGTTAGAATTTTACGTTGCTTCATGGGACCGGCGGAAGGGGAAGTCGTGCGGCAGGCCCGTATTTTTCGTCGGTCCCGATCGTCGCAACGCAAATACTGGGGATGGACAGAATGCCAAAGGCGAAAATCGCACGGACGGGGGTCTTCGTTGTTTTGCTCGGTGTTTCGGTGAGTCTGCCGGTTCCGGCCGGCGCCGCAGGAGCCGGCAAGCGGCAGGCCCGTATAGACGCGTTGTGGGATTCGCAGCGATACATCGGGATCGACGAGATCAAAGCCGGCATGGACGCCTACTGCCTCACCGATTACGGCCAGGCGGGCATCGAGAAGTTCGCCCTGAAGGTCCTTGATGTGGTTCGCGACTTTGATCCCGGCCGCAACGCCATCTTGGTCGTGGGTCTGGACGAGCGGTTCAAACACACAGGTCCCGTAGGCGGATGCAGCGGTTCGCCGGTCTATATCGACGGTCGTTTGGCGGGGGCCCTGGCCTTCGGCTGGAGCTTCTCCAAAGACCCGCTGTATGGGGTCACGCCCATCGATGAAATGCTCGAAGTCGGCCTGACGAACGACGCCGGACCCTCGGCCGGACGGTCCGGCGCCTCGGGCATAACATTTGATTACTCCAAGCCGATCGATGTGATGGAAGTGGCCAACGGACTTTTCGTCCGGAGGCTTTCGGATACAGGAGCCGCCGGCACGACGGCGCTGCCTTGTCCGCTGTTGATTTCCGGCCTGCCCGGCGAGGCCTTCCGGCATCTGGCGGGTCCGCTGGAGGCGATGGGGTTTGCCGCGACACCGGGCCTTAGCGGAACCATGGACGCCAAGGATGGACCCGCGCAACTGGTTCCCGGCGGCACGCTCACCATGCCGCTGGTCACCGGCGACATCAAGATGCACGTGCTCGGGACCGTGACCGAGGTCCGCGACGGACGCGTCTACGGGTTCGGCCACAGCTTCCAGGGCTACGGTCCGACGAATCTGCCGATGGCCGCCGGCAAGATCTACACGGTCATCTCGAGTCTCCAACGATCGACCAAGCTGGGCACCAGCTCCGAGATCCTCGGCGCCATTACCGCCGACGAAGCCGGCGCGGTCTTCGGTCGGATCGGGGCCAAGCCCCGCATGGTCCCGCTGACCATCC
>JAGPGT010000223.1 GCA_018055905.1 Phycisphaerae bacterium | reverse complement strand
TGTCTTGAAAGGGAATTGCGATGCGACAGAATCTGGTGATGCTGCTTTCGTCGATCTGCCTGGTCCTCGCGGCCGTGGCGAACGGCTCGGTCAAGAAAGGAGACGTAGAAATCGATTTCTCCGGAGGCTGGCTGATGGCCACGACGGAGGCCGGGGACCTTACGGGAACCGCCCCCGCGATCAATTTTGACGATGTGCTCTCGGGCGCAACTGGAGCGGATCTCGATGGCTGGATGGCGATGATCGGCCTGTCCCGCTTTGCGACCAACAATCTGCAACTCGGCATCGCGGGTTTCTATACCCAAATGCAGGGCGACACAGAGACTTTCCCCCTGCCGGGCTTTCCGGAGGTGACGGCCGAGTTCGATCTCGATGTGACCGCTTATGGAGTCGGAGGCCGGGCTAAATGGCACTTCAATCCGACCGCCCAGTGGGTATGGTACGCCGGAGCCCAAGCGTTCTGGATCAGCGCGGACGTCGATGTGGACGGCAGGATTGCCGGTTTTGAGGAAATCGCCCCGCCGGGAAGCAACAGCGACAGCCTCACCGGCATCCTCTGGGGACCGGTCGCGGGCGTACGCGTCGAAATCGGCGCAAACGACGAGCTCTTTCTGGAGTATCAGTACCACCTCTTCTCCGGCGACATCAGTGACGTGGTCGAGAACGGACACGGCTTCTTCGCCGGGCTCATCCACCGCGTGAAATAGGACAGAATCCGGTCAGATCCACCCTGGATTGCTTGACGAAGCGGGAAATCCTCGGTACAGTCCATGCCAGTGGAAGACCACAGGATAGGATGCCGGGGCAGGAATTCGATCCTGTGAGTCGAGGTTCAACCGCACGTGGTTGTATGAGAAAGGAGTGGGAAAATGCAGAGGACGAAATCAACCCTGCTCGCGGCGTTTCTGACGGTAGGTGTCGGCGTGTCGGTGGCTGCCGGCGGCGCCCCGATGGGTCCTCCGATCGCAGTCCTGGGTGAGGGGCAGTGGTCCGTGGGGGGCGAGTTTGCCCATGAAAAAATGGACCTGGAGGCTTTCGGAATCTCCGTGGAAACCATCGACGGAGAATTCAGCACGTTCTACGCTCAGCCGTTCACGCTCAAGGACCTCGCGGTGAACATGGGTTTCGTGACTCTCGGTTACGGCATCTGCGACAACTGGGACCTCTTCCTTCGGGCCGGCGCCGCCGATGCGCAGGACGATTTGATCCTCCATCCCGCCACGGCGGAGAACGCCGAAGACCGGTTCAGCTTCGACGGCAATTTTGGTTTCGCCTGGGGCGCCGGCACGCGGGCGACTTTTTGTCGGACCGGCCCCTGGAGTTTTGGTGGTCTCGTTCAAGTCACCTGGTTCGATCCGGGTTCAAGCGACTTTCAACTGGGTGGGATCGACGATCCCCTGGGTTACGTAACCGGCGACGTGGACATCAAGTACTGGCAGACCCAGGTCGCCCTGACGATTGTCTATGAAGCCGATAAGTGGAGAGTCTGGGGCGGCCCCTTCCTGCAGTTCATCGAAGGCGATCTGGAACTCGATGGACAGTACGTCGTCGAAGGCGACGTCGTCGGTACCGTCGCCAACTGCGCGGATATCGAGGAATCGTCTCAGTTTGGCGCTCACGTCGGCATCAGCACGCAGTTGACAGACCAGTGGAATCTGTGGGTCGAGGGCCAAATCACCGGCGACTCATGGTTCATCGGCATCGGCACCGCGTTCACGCCGGAGAGCCTCGGACTGTAAGCGGCCGGAATCGTCGGGTATTCGAAACATCGGGGAGGCAAGTGCCATACCTTGCCTCCTTTTTCTATAGGATCAGGTCGGGGAAACCGTGGAAAAGACCGGCCGGGTCTGTTACAACTTCCGATCGGCCATGAATCGGGCCGTCTGGGCCAGTGCATCGCGAGCCTCGCCGGCAGGCAGTTCGGCCAAGGCCTCGATCGCCTGGAGCACATACTGTCCGGCCCGCTCGTGAGCGTATTGCAGGCTGCCGGCGCGGCGCAGCATCGCCGTCAGTTCCCTTCGAAACTCGCCTCCCGAGTCCAGCATCTCCTGCACGCGAGACCGTTCCGTCTCCTCCAGAGTGTCGAGCAGGTGAATTACCGCCAGCGTGAGTTTGTCCTTGGCGGCGTCTCTGCGTCCGGTCTTGCCCGTGTGGGCTTCGTCGCCAGTGATATCGAGAAGGTCGTCGGCGATCTGGAACGCGATGCCGGCGTGCAGGCCGAAGCGAGCCACCGCCTCGACGTGGCACTCCTGGGCGTGCGAGAGCATCGCTCCCAGACGGCAACAACCGCTGAAGAACGACGCGCTCTTTTCGGTGATAATCTCGATGTATTGGGCTTCGCCCAGCCGCCAGTTGCGCCGCTGGACGACCTGCCGCAATTCCCCTTCACAGACTCGCACCGCAGTCTGCGCGACGACTTTCGCAACCGACCCGTCGAGGTCGGCCGCCATGCCAAAGACACGACTGAGCACGAAATCGCCCAGCAACACCGCGGATTCATTGCCCCAGAGACGGTTGACCGTGGGAAATCCCCGCCGCAGATGGCCGTCGTCGATAACGTCGTCGTGCAGGAGCGTAGCGTGGTGGATCATCTCGACCATGGCTGCGACACGGAGGTGATCCGCGGTCAATGGTCCCAAGCACTCCCCGGCGAGCAGAACCAGCCCTGGGCGGAGCAGCTTGCCCGTGCAGGCGTTGATATGATCAAAGAGGGGAGAGATCTCCCCTGCCACGTCGCGAGCCGCCAGAGCCTCATGGATCAGACGATTCACCTGCTCAAGCTGCGAATCGATTCGCGCAAAAGAAGGAATTCCGCGCCACGGGGCCTTGTCTGAATTGCGCATGATGATCGGTGATTCCATAGGTCGCGAGGGCGGCGCGGGATCCGGCCGACTTCCCTTCGCTACAGCCCTTTGCCATGGGCATATGCGTAGAACTTCTCACGCAACAATCGCGTGACCGGCCCTGGCTTGCCGTCTCCGATGATCCGTCCGTCAACTTCCACGACGCCGATGACCTCAGCGGCCGTGCCGGTCAGGAACAACTCGTCGCACACGTACAGATCGAACCGCGTCAGATTTTTTTCAACGACTTCCAAACCCTCCCGGCGGGCCAGTCGAATGACCACGGAACGCGTAATCCCTTCCAGACTGCCTGCCTGGACCGGTGGCGAGCAAACCACGTTGTTCCGCACCACAAAGACATTGTCCCCGGTCGCCTCGGCGACATACCCTTCGTGGTTGTACATGATCGCTTCAGGCACGTTGGAATCCAGGGCCTCGATTTTCGCCAGAATGTTATTCAGATAGTTGAGGCTCTTGACCTGAGGCGGAAGGGCCAACGGATGGTTGCGAACCGTCGTCGCGCTGATCACTTTCATGCCCTTCTCATATAGTTCGTCCGGATAGAGCTGGATGGTGCTGGCGATGATAACCAGACCGCTGTGCTGACACGTAAAAGGATTCAGCCCCAAGCACCCCACCCCGCGGGTGACAATCAGCCGGATGTAGCCATCGACGATCCCATTGGCTTGAACCGTGGCCCCAATGGCATCCACGAGCTGCTCCGGAGACATGGGCATCGCAAGACGAATGGCCCTCGCGGACTCATAAAGCCTTTTGATGTGTGCCTCAAGCTCAAACACCTTGCCGCTGTAAACGCGAATGCCCTCGAAAACCCCGTCTCCGTAGAGCAAACCGTGATCGAACACCGAGATCTTCGCATCGGCTTCGTCTACCAGACCCGTGTTGAGCCAAATCTTCAAACCCATAGTCACACCTTATGCCTCCAACTACCTGGCCCGGCCGTCCACCAGCGTCACGATCCGCTGCGCCTTGCGAGCGATCCGGTCGTCATGGGTGACCATGACAATCGTCTGCCCGGCCTTGTTCAGCGCGCCAAGAACATTCAAGATACCATTTCCCGTCGCAGAGTCAAGGTTTCCCGTCGGCTCATCCGCCAACAGCAGCACGGGATCGTTCATCAGAGCCCTGCCGATTGCCACCCGTTGGCGCTCGCCACCGGAGAGTTGGTAAGGCTTATGTTTCAGGCGTTCCTTGAGCCCCATCTGATCCAGGAGGGCCTCGGCCCGTTGACGAACCGCCCGGCGGCCCGCCAGCCAGCCGGCGATGCTTCGGGAGATCATCGCCGGCAGCATGACGTTCTCCAATACCGTTAACTCGTCCAGCAAATGGTAGAACTGAAACACAAAGCCTACCTTTTCGTTGCGAAAACGGTTCAGTTCCCCGGTGCTCATACGACTCAGGTCCCGCCCGTTAAACTGGATGGTGCCTTTATCGGGCCTGTCCAACCCGCCCAGGACGTGGAGGAACGTGCTCTTGCCGCTTCCGGAGGCTCCGACGATGGCGATAAACTCCCCCTCCTGCACGGCCAGATCTGCCCCTTTGAGAACGTGCACACGGGTCGCCCCCATGCGGTACGACTTGTGGACGTTTTCGGCTTTCAGGATGACTGGCAACTGACTCATGGATCCTCGGACGGCATGCGGCCGTCATCAGGTCGAACAACTCGTTTCAAAAGCCCCGTTCTTATCTTACTCCCCGATCCGCGTCAAGCTTACGTCCGCATGGCGTGCAGCGTCTCCACCGGCTGCAACCGAGCCGCCTGATAACTCGGCACCAGGGCCCCGACCAGACAGGCCAGGATCGCGCAGGCGATGATGACCGCCATGACCTCGGGTTCCACCCGGTTGGGGATGTCCTCGATCGCGTAGATCGTTCGATCCCACAATTGCCAACCGAACCGGAAGAACAACCATTCCTCGATCCGGTTGATTCGAGCCAGAAACAGCCACCCCGCAAGTGTACCCACGCACGATCCGATCAGACCGATGCCGAAGGCGAAACCGCAGAACAGTGTCAACACGCCGACGTTCGACGCCCCGACGCTCTTGAGGATGCCGATGTCCTTCCTCTTGTTCGTGATGATCATGTGGAACACGACGAAGACGATGAATACGGTGGTGATCCCGACCAGTCCGAACATCAGACTTAGCAGGACTTGCTCCTTCTCCATGGGGGCGATCACCGCTCTGCGGTACCGCATCCAGTCCTGGACGGACACGCCTTCGAGCAAACCGCTGTTGGGAGATTCGGCCATCTCCTGCTTGAACCGGTTCCACAGTTCCGCCACCCGACGGGTCCCGTCTTCGACGCTCACGTTGGACGCGAAGCGTACGTGAATAGCGCTGACCCGCTTCTCCTGGCCGCTCATGCACAAGTCCTGCGCCTTCTCCAGCGGGATGTAAACGAGGGAACCGTCGACCCTCGCGATCCCGGTATGGGAATAATCACTGTACTGGAAACTCTCGGTCCTTGCAGGATTGCTGCCAACGCCGGCCAGCGCCCCCCTGGCAGTGAGCGGAAACCCTGTCAGCGTCAGCGACAGCTGCGGCGGGCGGGTCCCATAGCTGTACTGGCCCTGGGCGTTCCGCAACAGGATTACGTCGACACCCCACACGCAGCCGGTGGCGTTGGGCTCGTGGATCGGAACGAAGGCCTTCTCAGGCTCGGCGGCACGGAAGTGCAGCGT
>JAGPGT010000036.1:12333-24416 GCA_018055905.1 Phycisphaerae bacterium | reverse complement strand
CGGAATCGCGTCGCAAGGAATTCGGCAAACCGCCGCAACTGCTTGAGCGTTCCCCGGGCCATCACGAGGAGTTCTTCATGGCCTGTCGGGGCGAGAAGCCACGGGAGTTCAGCCAGTCCAACTTCAGCTATTCCGGTCCTATGGCCGCCAATATCCAGCTGGGCAACCTCTGCGCCCGCGCGGGCAAGAAGCTCGAGCTCAACGAGGCCGGGGAGATCATCAGCGATCCGAAGATCAACGAGTTGGCGTGGCGCGAACCTCGCGATGGTTGGGGGCCGCTGGAGATGAAGGTCTAACTAACCTTGCCTACGGAGTATTCGATCGGTTCCCGGGCCGTTTTCGACGACGGCCCGGGAACTGAATGGTTGAGAAGGATCGCCAAGTGCCAATGAGGTAAGTCCCATGAGAGGGTCAGGCGAAACGATCGATCGGAATTCGGGTTTGTCGCGACGGGATTTCGTGGGGACAGCGGCTGCCGTTGCGACCTTCACGGTTGTGCCTCGACACGTCCTGGGCGGGGCGGCAACCCCCGCGCCCAGCGACAAGCTCAACATCGCAGGCATCGGCCTCGGCGGTCGCGGCGAGGGGGACCTGGATGAGTGTCGCAGCGAGAACGTCGTCGCTTTGTGCGATGTCGATGAAGCCTATGCCGGCAGGGTCTTCAAGAAGTATCCGAACGCCAAGAAATGGACCGATTTCCGGGAGATGCTCGACAAGCAGAAGGATATCGACGCGGTGATCGTTGCGACGCCGGACCATCTGCATGCGGTGATCGCAATGGCCGCGATCAAGAGAGGTAAGCATGTTTATTGCGAGAAGCCTTTGACGCACTGTATCTGGGAGGCCCGCCAACTGACGCTGGCGGCCCGCGAAGCGAAGGTCGCAACGCAATTGGGTAATCAGGGCCAGGCCACGGAGGGAAATCGCCTGGTTTCGGAGATCATCTGGGACGGTGCGATCGGCCCGGTCCGCGAGGTGCACGCCTGGTGCAACCGGCCTATCTCGCCTCGCGGTGTTGCCCGACCGACGGACACGCCGCCCGTGCCGCCGACTTTGAATTGGGACCTTTGGCTTGGACCAGCGAAGTATCGCCCCTACCATCCGGCCTATCTGCCTTTCCGTTGGCGGGGCTGGTGGGATTTCGGCACCGGCGTCCTGGGCGATATCGGCTGCCATCAGCTTGACCCGGTGTTCCGGGCCTTGAAGCTGAGCTATCCTCTGTCGGTCGAAGCATGTTCGAGCAACATGGATGAACCGAACGAGGTGAAGGAACAAACCGCTCCCAAGGCCTCGATCGTTCGATTCGAGTTCCCCGAGCGGGAGGGGATGCCTTCGTTGAAACTGACCTGGTACGACGGCGGTCTGATGCCGGCAAGGCCTCCCGAACTGGAGGAAGGCCGCAAGTTCGGCGAGGCCGACGACAATCTGTTCATCGGCGACAAGGGCAAGATGCTGGGGTATCGCTTGATCCCGGAATCCCGGATGAAAGAGTATGGCAGGCCGCCGCAGAAGATCGAACGTTCCCCGGGCCATCACAGGGAGTGGATCGACGCCTGCAAAGGCGGAAAGCCCGCGAGGGCCAATTTCGACTGGGCTGGGCCTCTCACCGAGGTGGTTCTGTTGGGCAACGTCGCCCTCAAGATGGAGCGACAGCTCTACGAAAAGGGCATCAAACTCCGCTACGACGGCCCCAACATGCAGGTGACCAACCTTCCAGAAGCCAACAAGTACATCCGCGACGAATATCGCGAAGGGTGGAGCCTGTAGGAATCAACTATCGACGATTGACGATCTGTCGGCGCCGCGGATTGGACAATGAGGTTGCGCCGACTGTAACGAACGCGTCCCTGGCGCAATCATTGAATTAGGAGTAGTGTCGTGAAACTGGAAAAGATGACAAGACGTGGGTTCATGGGTACGACGGCGACCGCTGTGGCGGCCTTTACGGTGGTTCCCCGCCATGTGGTAGCCGGTTCGGGTGACGCAGCTCCCAGCGAGAAGATCAATATCGCCGGGGTCGGCATCGGCGGCCAAGGCGGCCATGATATCAACCAGCTTTCCAGTCAGAACATTGTGGCTTTGTGCGATGTGGACTGGCGACAGGCCCGAGGGATGTTCGACCGCTATCCGAACGCCAAGCGGTACAAGGACTTCCGTGAAATGCTTGACAAGGAGGATAAAAACATCGACGGCGTCGTGGTCGGAACGCCCGACCATATGCACGCGATCGTGTCTATGGCCGCGATCAAACGCGGCAAGCACGTGTATTGTGAGAAACCGCTGACCCACACGGTCCGCGAGGCCAAGCTGCTGGCCGACGCCGCCCGCGAAGCCAAGGTCGCGACCCAGATGGGCAATCAGGGCCAGGCCTCCGAAGAGACACGTCTGCTGTGCGAGACGATCTGGGACGGCGCGATCGGCCAGGTCCGTGAGGTCCATATCTGGACGGACCGTCCGCTCAACGGAATCAACAAATGGTATTGGCCTCAGGGTGTGGACCGCCCGTCGGGGCAGGATCAGATTCCAGATACGCTCGACTGGGATCTCTGGCTCGGACCGGCACCGATGCGTCCGTATGTGAATCGGGCCTATCATCCCTTCGTCTGGCGGGGTTGGTGGGATTATGGCACCGGCGCCCTGGGCGACATCGGTTGCCATAGCATGGACCCGGTGTTCCGCGCCTTGAAACTCGGATATCCGACGAGCGTTGAGGCCGCCTGTACGCTGGTGAACAACGAGACCTACCCCGTGGCGTCTCGCGTGACGTACCAATTCCCCGCCCGGGGGGACTTGGCTCCGGTTACGCTTCACTGGTATGACGGCGGGATGAAGCCGCCTCGACCGCCGGAGCTGGAGGACGGTCGAAAATGGGACACCAACGGACAGCTCTATATCGGCGACAAAGGCAAGATGCTCGGCTGCCGCCTGATTCCCGAGGCCCGGCAGAAGGAGTACGGCAAACCTCCTCAAAAGCTGGAACGGTCGATCGGCCATTACATGGAATGGGTCGTCGCCTGCAAAGGTGGAAAGCCCGCCGGCTCGAACTTCCCCGACCACGCCGGTCTGCTGGCCCAAGTGGTCTTGATGGGCAACATCGCCTTGCGTCCTGCTCTGAAAGACAAGATGCTCAGCACGAAGCTCTTCTGGGACGCCAAAGAGTTCAAGTTCACGAATATCCCCGAGGCCAACCAGTACCTGACCAAAGAGTACCGTGAAGGCTGGGCCATCTGAGTGTAGGAAGGATCGGTAATGAGCAAATCAATTCCTAGAAGGGCGTTCCTGGGTGGCGCGGCGGGTGCCGTCGCGGCGTTCACAATCGTGCCCAGGCACGTCTTGGCAGGTGCGGCGGGGCAGCGGCCTAGTGACAAGCTCAATTTGGCCGCCATCGGCATCGGTGGCATGGGCGCGTCCAACATCAATGCATGCAGCACGGAGAACTTCGTTGCCTTGTGCGACGTCGACGACGGGCACGCCGGCAAGGTGTTCAACAGATTCCCCAACGCCGCGAAATACAAAGACTTCCGGGTGATGTTCGACAAGGAGGACAAGAACATCGACGCAGTCATCATTGCGACGCCCGACCATACACACGGCGTGGTCGCGATGGCCGCCATTCAGCGCGGTAAGCACGTCTACCTACAGAAACCGTTGGCCCACTCGATCTGGGAAGTGCGACAGCTCACCGAGGCTGCGCGCAAGGCCAAGGTGCAGACGCAGATGGGCAACCAGGGTCACTCTTCCGACGAAATCCGCATGCTCTACGAATGGATCCGGGATGGAGCCATCGGCCCGGTTCACGAGGTCTACGCCTGGACCGACCGGCCAGTCGGCGGCGATCCGTGGTCGGATTTTCCGATCATGGCCAGGCCGAAGGATACTCCGGAAGTGCCCAAGACGCTCGATTGGGATCTTTGGTTGGGTCCTGCTCCGTATCGGCCGTATCACCCGATCTATCATCCTATGTCGTGGCGGGGTTTCTGGGATTTTGGAACCGGTGCTTTGGGCGACATGGGTTGTCATATCATCGATCCGGCGTTCTGGGCACTCCAGCTCGGCCAGCCCACATGGGTCGAAGCGACGACCACGCACTACCAGCCCGATGTGGCCGCCGAGACATTCCCGCGGGCGTCTATCATTCGGTACGAATTCCCGGCACGCGGGGACATGCCGCCGGTCAAGCTTACGTGGACGGATGGACGGCTGATGCCGCCGCGGCCCAGAGACCTGGAACCCGGCCGCCGATTGGACGGCAGCGGCGCTCTGTTGATCGGCGAAAAGGGCACGATCATGCATGGCTCGCACGGCGCCGGGGGCCTTCGGATCATTCCGGAGACGAAGATGAGGGCCTACAAACGACCCGAGAAGACGCTCCCGAGAATCAAAGGCGGCCAGAGCGGACACGAGCAGGACTGGATCCGGGCCTGTAAGGACGGCAACCCCGCCAGCTCGAACTTCGAGTATGGCGGTCCGCTGACCGAAATGGTTCTGCTGGGTGTGCTGGCTATGCGGTTCAAGGACATGCCGCTGGAGTGGGATCCGGTGAATCTGAAGGTGACGAATCTTCCGGAGGCTGAGAGTTTGATACACCCGCCGTTCCGCGACGGATGGACTTTGTGAGATATGAAGAACGGTTGTGGCTTGAGAATTGAGAGGGTTTTGCTGTGAGAAATGGACAGATGAACCGACGCCAATTCCTGGGCAGCGCCGCCACGGCGGCCGCGTTTACGATCGTGCCAAGACACGTGTTGGCCGGATCGGGGACGACTCCGCCCAGCGAGAAACTCAACATCGCCTGCATCGGCATCGGTGGCCAGGGTGCCAGCGACATTCAATCGGTCAGCACCGAGAACATCGTCGCGCTGTGTGACGTCGATTGGGGGGGGCACACCGCCGGAACTTTCAAGAGGTTCCCGGATGCCAGGAAGTACAAAGACTTCCGCGTCATGCTGGACAAAGAAGACAAGAACATTGATGCGGTGACCGTCGCGACGCCCGACAACATTCATGCGGTGGCGTCGATGGCCGCGATCAAGCGGGGCAAGCACGTGTACACCGAGAAACCCCTGTGCCACGACGTCTATGAGGTGCGTCAACTTACCGAGGCCGCCCGCAAGTACAAGGTGGTTACCCAGATGGGCACGCAGATCCACGGCACGGCCGAGATGAAGCTGTTCGTGGAGATCGTCCAGTCCGGACTCATCGGCAAGATCCACAAGGTGGACCTCTGGAGCGGAAAGAACTGGGGCGGCGGCGTGCGTCCAACCGACACGCCTGCGGTTCCCGAGACGTTGGATTGGGACCTGTGGCTCGGACCGGCGCCGTATCGTCCCTATCATCCGTGCTACGTGCCGGGCAACTGGCGGCGTTGGCTGGATTTCGGCACAGGCACCTTGGGGGACATGGGCTGCCACATCATCGACCCCGCCTGGTGGGCCCTCGATCTTGGTTATCCGTCCAGCATCTCCGCCCAGCCGGGGCCTTTCGGAAAGGAAACTTATCCCGAGAAAACGATCATCACGTGGGAGTTCAAGGCCAAGGGCGACAGGCCAGCTCTTACGGTCAATTGGTACGATGGCGAAAACCGCCCGCCGCGCCCGCCGGAACTGGAGGCTTCCCGCAATCTGCCCGATCAGGGCGGCATCTACTACGGCGAGAAGGGCACCATCCTGTATCCGCATTGCGGCGTTCCGCGGTTGATCCCGGAAACGGCGATGAAGGGCTTCAAGCGGCCCCCGGAGGTCTTCGATCGCTCGGTGGACCACTACCAGGACTGGATTCGCGGCTGCAAAGGTGGCCCCAAACCCCTGTCGAACTTCGATTACGCGGGTCCGTTGACCGAGGCAATCCTGCTGGGAAATGTGGCGGCCCTGGCTGGCCAGAAGCTCGAATGGGACGGCCCAAATATGAAAGTGACGAACACCACCGCGGCCGACAAGTTTCTCCGTCGCACCTACCGCGATGGCTGGACGCTCTAGAGGAATTGACGTTGTGTGATGGGTATTGATGATTTGTGGAGAAGTGCCGATGAGTAAGATGAGGTTGGGAATGATTCTGCTGGTTGCGGCGGCCGGTGTGGGTGGCGCCCAGGCGAAAGACAAATGGCGGCTGGGGCCCCAGGCGTACAGCTTCAACCGGTTCACGTTTGCCGAGGCGGTGGCCAAGGCCAAGCTGCTGAATCTCAAGTACATCGAGGCCTACCCCGGTCAAAAGCTCAGCGCCGAGACCGGCGACGCCAGGATGGATCACAACATGACCGCCGCGCAGAAGCAGGCGGCCAAGAAGATCCTCGCCGACGCAGGGATCACCTTGGTCAACTACGGCGTCGTCGGCCTGCCCAACAACGAGGCCGAATGCCGTAAGGTGTTCGACTTCGCCAAGGAGATGGGAATTGAGACGATTGTGTCCGAACCGCCCGAGGACGCGATGGACCTGATCGACAGGCTCTGCCAGGAGTACAAGATCGGCGTCGCGCTGCACAACCACCCGAAGCCCTCGCACTACTGGGATTACGCGACGGTGCTGAGAGTCTGCGAAGGTCGCAGCCCATGGATCGGCGCCTGCGCCGACACCGGCCATTGGACGCGGTCGAACATCGATCCGGTGGTTGCGATCAAAGAGCTGGGCAAAACGGGCCGGATTCGCAGTCTGCATTTCAAAGATCTCAACGAGTGGGGCGGCCGGGCCCATGATGTGCCTTGGGGCACCGGTGTCAGCAAAGTCGGCGAGGTGCTCGCCGAGCTGTCGCGACAGGGGTTTGAAGGCGTCTTCTCCATCGAGTACGAGTACAATTGGGACAACAGTGTGCCGGAGATTCGCAAGTGCGTCGAGTGGTTCAAGAAGACCGCCGCGGAGCTGGACAACAGGCCCTATCGGGATGTGTTCAAGCGGGACCTGTCCAACGCGATCATGCCCCCAAAGGGCTGGGCTTTCGGCGCCGACGGCGTCCTGGCCCCTGGCGACAGCGGCCATGGCGACATCTGGACCAAAGAGCGCTACGGCAATTTCATTCTCGAACTGGATTTCAAGGTCCCCGACAAGGGCAACAGCGGTGTCTTCATCCGCACGGGCAACCTCGACAACTGGATCAATACCGCCATCGAGGTGCAAATCCACGCGACCGACGACGGAACCAAGCACGGCCAGTGCGGCGCGATCTACGATTGCCTCTCGCCCTCCAAGGCCGCGCAAAAGGCCCCCGGCGAATGGAACCACTACATCATCACGTGTCTCGACAACAAGATCTATGTGAACCTCAACGGCGAGGACATCATCGATATGGACCTGGACCTGTGGACCGAGGCCGGCAAGAACCCGCAGGGTACCAAAAACAAGTTCTCCACGGCCTACAAGGATATGCCTCGCGAAGGGCACCTGGGTTTCCAGTATCACGGCAATCCGATCTGGTTCAAGAACCTCAAGATTAAATCCCTTGACTAAGGTTTATTGTGATGAAGACTGAAAAACAAATTGTGCGCCAGGGGTTGTTCCTGCTCGCCGCGGTGTTGGTGTGCGGTGTCACGCCCGCGTCTGCGAACGACGTCTCCGACGGTTGGACCTCGCTGTTCAACGGCACGGACCTCACCGGTTGGGACGGCGACCCACGTCTGTGGTCCGTCAAGGACGGCCTTATTCGCGGCGAAACCACCCCCCAGAACCCGACGCAGGGCAATACGTTCCTGGTCTATCGTGGCGGGCAGTTCGATGATTTCGAGTTGAGCCTCAAGTTCCGCCTTCATAGCGGCAATTCCGGCGTCCAGTATCGCAGCAAGGAGTTCGACAAGTGGCGGATCGCCGGTTATCAGGCGGACATTCTCGAAGACCTGAATCTAGTCGGCTTCCTCTATCACGAGGGCGGTCGAGGTTTCCTGGCGACCCTCGGCGATTTCACGGTCGTCGACGCCACGGGGCAGAAGAGAATCACCGGCAACGTCAACGACAAGAAGGCCCTGGCCGAGGCCGGTTTCTACAAAGCCAAGGACTGGAATGAGTTTTTGATCGTTTGCCAGGGCAACCACATCGCCCACTACCTCAACGGCTACCAGACGATCGAGCTGATCGACGACGATCGCCCCGTGAACCCGGACGATCCGAGGGATCAGAAGGGTTCTTCGCGGACCGGCCTATTGGCTCTGCAGCTCCACGCCGGCCCTCCGATGGCGGTCGAGTTCAAGGACATCCGGATCAGGAAGATCCCGCCTGTCTACGGCGACGCAGTACTCGTCTTCAACGGTCAGAATCTCGAGCAATGGCAGGCTAAAGGCGACTCGGGCAAGGCCAACAAGTGGACGGTCGGTAAGGCGAAAGTCTCGTCCAGCGATCCCAAGCAGCTCGAGAAGGTCGAAGGCATGGGCGAGTTGATCAACTTGACTCCAGCTCACGGCGAAAGCCAGGATCTCTATTCCAAGGCGAAGTTCGGGGATTGCCGGATCGAGCTTGAGGTGATGGTGGCGCAGGGCTCGAACTCCGGCGTCTACGTGATGGGCGAGTACGAGGTCCAGGTCCTGGACAGTTACGGAAAGACCACGATAGGCAGCGGCGACATGGGCGCCATCTACGGCGGGTTCTCCCCTCCGGTCAATGCGTCCAAGAAGCCGGGGCAGTGGCAGCAGTATGTGATCGAGTGGCGAGCCCCCAAGTTCGATGCGGCGGGTAACAAGGTCAAGAACGCTGAGTTCGTCAAGGTCGAGCTCAACGGTCAGGTTTTACATAAGAACCTGGTCATGCCGGGCCCGACCCCCGGCGGCATCACGGGCAAAGAGGCCCCCACGGGTCCTTTGATGTTCCAGGGCAATCACGGCCCGGTTGCATACCGAAATATCATCATCAAGCCGTTGAAATAGGAAGTTGGAAAGGGGAAGTGCCAGGTCTGAAGCAGAAGCCGACCTCTTCAAACTTGGAACGTGCGTGACAGTATCATCAGTGATGTGTCGGTTGTTATGGGACGCGGCAAAAAAACGGCGACTTTGCTTGACAGTCGTTTTGGCTACCTCCATAATGGCCGGCTAACTTAGGTATAGGGTCCTGAACTGCAAAGTTCAATTATTGGAGCAAGTAGAGGTACAATGAGCGAGTCGAAAACACAATCCGGTTTGGACAGACGCAGTTTCTTGCGTTCCACAGCAGCGGTTGGCGCCGGTTTGGCCTTTGCGCCGCGGATGTTCGCGGCCGCCAGCGGCGGCGAGAAAGACATCAATGTGGCCCTGCTCGGCGCCGGTGCCGAGGGCCAGATCTTGATGGAAGCCTGCCGCAAGATCCCCAATGTCAAGTTCAAGGCCGTCTGCGATATCTGGGAAGCGTACAATCAGAAGCGCGTGTCTCGGCTCCTGGACCGATACGGCCATCCGAACAACACGTACATCGACTACAAAGAGATGCTCGATAAGGAGAAGGGCAAGATTGACGCGGTCATCATCGCCACGCCCGATTTCTGGCACGCCGAGCATGCGATCGCCTGCATGGAAGCCGGTTTGGACGTCTACTGCGAGAAGGAGATGTCCAACGATTTGGCCAAGGCCAGGCAGATGGTCGAGTGTCAGAAGAAGACGGGTAGACTCCTGCAGATCGGCCATCAGCGACGCAGCAATCCGCGGTATTTGCACTGTTACAACAAGATCATCAAGGAAGCCAAGATGCTCGGCCGGATGACGACGGTCAACGGTCAGTGGAACCGGGGCGTTCAGGAACCTCTGGCCTGGCCCAAGAACGCCGCCATCGACGATGCGACCCTCGCCAAGTATGGTTTCGCCAACATGGACCAGTTCCGCAACTGGCGCTGGTACAAGAAGCTCGGCGGTGGGCCGATCGTGGATCTTGGATCCCATCAGATCGACATATACGCCTGGTTCTTGGACGCTCTGCCCAAGGGTGTCATCGCCAGCGGCGGAACCGACTACTATGACAAGAACACCCATGAGTGGTACGACACCGTGATGAGCATTTTCGACTTCGAAACGAAAGAAGGCGTAGTTCGCGCCTACTACCAGGTGCTCACGACCAACAGTAACCAGGGGTACTACGAAAGCTTCATGGGAGACCAGGGTACCCTGTCGATCTCGGAATCCTCGGCACGCGGGTCGGTTTACAAGGAACAGAGTTCTCAGGCGGACTGGGACAAGTGGGTCAAACTGGGTTTCGTGACCGAGCCGAAGAAGGAAGAGAAGAAGGCCGACGCCACCGTGGCGCTGGATGTCCGCGAGACCGGCGCTCCGCCAGCTTACGAGATTCCCGTCACGATGGAAGGCAAACCGTATCACCAGCCGCACTTGGAGAACTTCTTCAACGCCATGCGAGGCAAAGAGAAGCTCAATTGCCCCGGAGAAGTCGGGTACGAGACCGCCGTGATGGTTCTCAAGGTCAACGAGGCCGTCGAGGCGCAGCGCAGGCTCGAATTCAAACCTGAAGAGTTCAAAGTCTAGTCGCGGGTCCTGGAAACCGTCTGTTCGCATCTGAAGTCAGTTTCCGGCGAGGGCCGGGCGTGTAGAAAGGAATTGATACACCCTTGAAACGAAGACTGATTGCAATGCTTGTCGTGTCGTGGCTTTTGTCGTCGCCGGTTGGGGCCGCGGAAAAGCGGGCCAAACTGCTGGGGGACGAGAGCGACGGGAGCCGGGCGCATCCGATTCATCGGATTCCGCTGTACGCCGAGAGTGAGAAGGGCGGGAAGGGCTCACAGATCGATCCGAATGACCCGCTGGCCATGCCATTTTCCACGCAGTTTACGTGCGGAGAATGTCACAGTTACCAAACAATCCGCGGGGGCTGGCACTTCAATTGGGTGGACAGCAATGTCCCGAGTGGTCGGCCGGGCCAGCCGTGGTTGTACTTCGATTCGAAGCTGGGCATTCAAGTGCCCTTGTCGTACCGGGCCTGGCCGGGCGCGCATCGGCCCGAGCAGTTTGGACTGACCGCTGCGGAGTTCACTCGGATTTTCGGCCGGCACATGCCCGGCGGCGGTTCCGGGGAGATTACCCCGACCGACCCCGAGGCGATCGGCGCACAGTACGCCTCCGGAAAATTGGAGGTCAACTGCTTGGCATGCCACAATGCGCATCCCGGCCAAGACCAAGGCGGTGCGACTGGTTATGCCGTTCAGGTCAGCAGAAACAATTTCCGCTGGGCGGCCACCGCTTCGTGCGAGTTCGCCAGTGTTCGCGGTTCGGTGATGGATGCGGGCCCGACGTACGATCCTTTCATGCCCGATGAGACCGAGGAAAAGGCGCCTCGTGTCTCGTACGACAAGAAAGTATTCGACGCCAAGGGCAACGTCTTCCTGCACATCGTACGGGAGGTTCCGGATCATCGGTGCTACTATTGCCACAGCGACCTGTACTGTGGTGAGAACGAACAAAAGACGGAGAAGTGGGCTGCCGACGAGGATATTCACTTGGCTGCGGGTCTGACCTGTGTGGATTGCCATCGCAACGGACTGGACCACGACATCGTCCGAGGCTACGAAGGCGAGAGCGCCTATTCTCACAATGAGATGGCGGCCACGAGTTCGTGTCAAGGGTGTCATCTGGGCGACGAGAATGGCAACCGACCAACCGGTGGCCGACTGGGCGCGCCGGTTCCCGAGCACAAAGGCATTCCCGTTGTCCACTTCGAGCGGCTGACTTGCACCGCGTGCCACTCCGGTCCGTGGCCGACGGAGAAACCCGTGCTGGCCAAGACCTCGCGGGCCCACCGCCTGGGAACCATCAACGTCAACAAAGAGCCTCGCGTGCTGCCGCACGTTTGGGCTCCGGTATTCGTCAAAGAAGGGTGGACCGATCCGAATCGTCCAGGCAAGATCGGACCCCATAAGATGGTTTGGCCCGCTTTCTGGGGCGTGCTGGACGCGAACGACGGCGTCAAGCCTGTCGAACTGGCCGTGGTCACCAAGGTGGTCGGCAGCGTGCTGAGGAATGTTGTGCCCGCCCCAACCGGTGATTGGAGCGAATTGAAGGAAGAGCAGGTTGGCGAGGCGTTGAAGGCTTTGGCTCAGGCCGGTCAGACCAAGCCCGTCTACATCACAGGGGGCATGTTGTATGAGCTGGACGAGGCCGGGGCTCTCAAGAGCCGACAAGGCCATCCGGCCGCCGCAC
>JAGPGT010000036.1:0-12233 GCA_018055905.1 Phycisphaerae bacterium | reverse complement strand
GGCGAGGCGTTGAAGGCTTTGGCTCAGGCCGGTCAGACCAAGCCCGTCTACATCACAGGGGGCATGTTGTATGAGCTGGACGAGGCCGGGGCTCTCAAGAGCCGACAAGGCCATCCGGCCGCCGCACCGTACGCCTGGGCGATGGCTCATGGCGTTCGCCCGGCGGCGCAGTCGTTGGGTGTCGGAAAGTGCACCGTTTGCCACTCGACGAAATCGCCGTTTTTCTTCGGTCAGGTGGGCTTGGATTCGCCGATCGCCTCCGTCGCCAGTCTTACGAAGGCGCAGTATGAGTTCCAGAAGGCCTCGCACGCCCGCACGTGGTTCTTTGCCTTTTCTTTCCTCTTCCGGCCATGGTTCAAGGTCATCGCGATCGGCGCATCGGCAGTGATCGGAATCGTTTTGCTGCTGTACGGGCTCAAAGCCCTCGGTTCCGTGGCTAGGGTGTTGGCTGAACAGGAATGAACATGTTGATGATCGATGATGGAGCATCGGCAATTCTCCATATCATCGATGATAATCCAGAATCAATGGATGGGTACTCAGGATGTTTCAAACGGTTTCGATCGTCGCTCTTTTGGTGACATTCGTGGGCATTGCCCTGCACTGGATTCTCACCCCGGCCGGCGGTTCCCGCTGCCCGGTTTCCGGTGCGATCCACGTGTTCAGCCTGCTGTTGATCGAGCAGCGGTCCAGCCTCCTGGGCGCTTTGAAAAAGCTTTGCTACCTGGTGGCGATGGTTTGTTTCCTGGTCCTGGCGATCACGGGGTTCTACCCCACGCTGGTCAAGGGCGAACACATCTCGGGATTCCTGATGTACATCCACGCGACGTTCGCGCCGATCTTTGCCTTGTGTCTGGCGATCCTGGCGATCACCTGGGCCGGAGGGCACCGGTTCGTCGCGTCCGATTGCCCGTGGCTGACGCGGCTGCTGCGCCGAGTGACGCGGCTTCGCCTGCCGGCCGATGAACGGGGTTGGTGTTGTTCTCTCGTGCTCTACAAGCTTACCTTCTGGTTGATTTTCTTTCTGGCTTTGCCCCTGATCCTGTCGATTGTCGTGAGCATGTTCCATCTGCTGGGCACCGATTGGCAGCACCTGACGCTGGCGATTCACCGCTGGGTCAGTCTGGTCTTTGCGATTGCGGTCATCCTCAATACGTATCTGGCGATTCGATTGCGGATGTCGCATCGGCAGTAGAGTCGCCGCCGGAGGGTATGTTCGCGGTGAGAGGCCGGGCCTTGCACGATTGTGGGTCCGGCGTCATCGCATCAGGACGCCGCGGTGGGCTGTATGGATTGTGGCTCGGCGGCTGAGAGAAAGTGATGGGGAGAAGACGGTGCGCCATGTCAACGGTGGCCAAGGGGGGATCACCTCCGCTCTGCGCGTTCTTCCTGTCTCCCATCTGTCATCCGCTGATTCTGTGTAGGGACTGTGAGTCGGGATAGTAGATTTAGGAGAGCCGATCATGAGTAATGGAACATTGCCGAGTTACGTGAGCATGGCTAAACCCAACCCCCTTACGAACCGGGCGCCGTGGTACAAGAACACTGCCCCCACCTACGCGGGCATTTTCCTGTGGTTTGTGTTCTGGAGCCAGGCACCCAGCGGTGGTTCAGGCATCGCGGGGGGTGTGCTGTCGCAAGGAATCGGAGTTGCGCTCTTGGGATTGGTGATTGCGGCGTTGCTCTGCCACTTCTTGTTCTACTTGATTCCGGGGCTGCTCGGCCTTAAGACAGGTTTGCCTCTGTATGTCGTTGGCACCTCGACCTACGGCACGCAGGGGGGCTTCCTCATGCCGGGGTTTTTGATGGGCGTTCTTCAGTTCGGCTGGCTTGGCGTCAATGCCTATTTCTCCGCTCGGGCTTTGGCGCCCCTGGTCGGCAATAGCTCGGTGGGCATCAATGTCCTAGCCGTTCTCTGGGCGGCGGGCGCGGCCTTCCTCGGCCTCAAAGGCATCCAGTACGTCGCGAGGGTCGCAACCTACCTGCCCTTAATTCCAGTGGCTATTCTGATCATCCTTTTGGCCAAGACCGTGGGGGGGATCGGCAGTTTCGATCCGGCGAAATTCGTGGCGGCGGGAAGCGCAGCCGCTCCGGGAAGCACCGGCCTTGATTTCCTCGGCGTTCTGGCACTGAGCATATCGTTTGTTGTCGGGTTCTTTGCGACGGCCGGTGCTGCGGGGGTGGACTTCGGCACCAACAGCAAGGATGCCAAGGATGTGCAGATGGGCGGTCTGATGGGGATTGCGCTGGCCAGCATCGTTTCCGCAGGTGCTGCGATTCTGATCGCGGCTGGCGCTTTTGGCAAAACAGGCAGCTACGCGGTGAATCCCGCCGACCCCACGTTCATGGGGGCTATCATGGGAAAAGAAGGGGCGGGTGTTGTCATGGGTGTGTTGCTGGCGATCGCCGCATTTCCGTCGGCGTGTTTTTCCGCGTTCATTGCAGCCAATAGTTTCAAGACGACGCTGCCCAAGGTCAATCCGTTCATGTCCGTGGGCGCCGGTACGATTGTGAGCATCATCCTGGCGTTGACGGGCTGGGCTGGAAAAGCCGGCGCCGTTTTCACCGTCATTGGCGCATCGTTCGGCCCGATCTGCGGCGCGATGGCTGTGGATTATTTCCTGGCGGGAAAGACTTGGGCTGGTCCGCGACCGGGTTGGAACATCGCCGGCTGGGTTTCCTGGGCCGTCGGCTTCGTTGTCGGCATCGCGCCGCTGGTGGGGATCGCCAATATTCCGGCGGCACCTCTTGTAGCCTTCATTGTCGGTGCGATTGTGTATTTCGTTCTGGCCAAGGCCGGCTTGGAACCCAAGGCTGTGCCGATGCCGAATGTATCGAGCAACTGAGTATTCGACGGGAGACTTCCGCCTCCCGGCACAAAACCAGGGACTCGGCGAACACCGAGTCCTTTTTTTTCGGGCGACCGAGGGATGTAACAAAATGCCCACAGGCGCAACTTGACAGGAAGTAGCGGGGCCGGTAGCATGGGTACTCCGGCCATGTGGGACGGGACCCGCATCGGCTTCGCACGCGGAGACGTCAGGGTCGAGTGAATCTACTGGGTTTCATATGATTGAGGTTAATGAGATGACAAAGAAGTGGGATTCCTTGATGAAAATTGTACTTCTGACCGCTCTGGCGGCGACGCTGTGCATGGGCCTCTCGTGCAAGGATCGCGACGAGCCTGCCGCTCCGCAGACGCCTGCCGCCCCGCAGACGAGTACGCCGCAACCGGCCGCCCCGGCGGAAATCGAATCTCCCAAACCTGCCGCAACGACGCCGGCGACGGCTCCTGCTCCGGCAGTTCAGCCCGTCGCTGCCGCGCCGGCCGGCGGTCCCAAGATGATCGCACTGGATTTCCAGCTCCCCAAGCCGATGTTCGTCGGCACGCCGCAGGAGACGAAGGTCGAGAACCTCGAGAAGCCCTTGGGCCACGCTCGTCCGCCCTTCATGGCGCCTGAAGGCACCGTGCTGCTGTCCCGGGGCAAGCCGGTTTCCGCCAGCGATGAAGAGCCCATCATCGGCGAGATCGAGATGATCACCGACGGCGACAAAGAGGCCGCCGACGGCAGCTACGTCGAGCTGGGACCGTTCGTCCAGCATGTGACGATCGACCTGGAGAAGCAGTGCGAGCTCTACGCTATCGTGGTCTGGCACTATCACAAGCAGCCCCGCGTGTACTTCGATGTGGTCGTGCAGGTCTCGAACGACAAGGACTTTATCACAGACGTCAAGACCGTATTCAATAACGACATCGACAACTCCGCGGGTCTGGGCATCGGCAAGGACATGCACTACACCGAGACCAACGAGGGCAAACTGATTGATTTGCTCTCGCAAGGGAGTCCGAAGGCCCGCTATGTCCGTCTGTACAGCAACGGCAACACGAGCAACGACCTGAACCACTACATTGAGGTCGAGGTTTACGGCAAGCCGGTGGAATGAGCGGGCTCAATGAGTCTTCCCGCGGGAGGCTCGCACAATACTGGTGTTTGATCTTTGTCGTGGCGCTCGGAGCGTTCGGTCTCCGAGCGCCACGTCTACGTATGCGGCCGATGCATACGGATGAAGCGGTCCACGCGGACAAGTACCGCCTCCTCCTCGAGACCGGCTTGTACGAATATGATCCCCACGAATACCACGGCCCGACGCTCAACTACGCGACGCTGATCGCCGCTCGCCTGCAGGGCGCCCGTACATACGCCGAGGTTACCGAGAGTACACTGCGGATCGTGCCCGTTGTCTTCGGCACGTTCCTGGTTTTGTTGATCGCAGGGCTGACACAAGGGCTCGGGTTTGCAACGGTGATCGCGGCGATCCTTGCGGCTCTTTCGCCCGCGATGGTCTATTACAGTCGGTACTACATCCAGGAGATGCTTCTGGCCAGCTTCACGCTGGGGTTTCTCGTTTGCGGTTACCGTTACTCGCGGACCCGGTCGCTTCCGTGGATCCTTGGGGCAGGGGTCTTCGCCGGATTGATGCACGCCACGAAGGAGACCGCGATTATTGCCTTCGGCGCGATGGGACTGGCGCTGGGCGTGACGATTCTCCTGCAGTGGGACGAAAGAAGGCGTACGCCGGCAGGCGTGAACTGGCTTCACATCCTGCTCGGCATCGGGGCGGCCGTTGTCGTATCCGCGATGATGTACTCGGTATTTCTACGCCGTCCCGAAGGCATCCTCGATTCTTATCGCACCTATGGAGTCTACTTCAGTCGGGCGGGAGGGGAAGATACGGTACACGTCCATCCATGGCACTATTACCTGCGGATGCTCCTGTACGCACGGTATTTCCGGGGCCCGATCTGGACGGAGGTCTGGATCGTCGTGCTGGCCCTTGTCGGACTGATCGCCGCGATTCGAGGGCTGCGCGTCGGTTTGGTGGATCCGAAGCTCGCGCGGTTTCTTGCGGTCTACACGATTGCGATGATCGTCGTGTATTCCGCGATTCCCTACAAGACCCCCTGGTGTGTGTTGAGTTTCCTGACCGGTTTGATCCTCCTGGCCGGAATCGGCGCGGTGTCGCTGTGGACATGGGCCAAGCTCCCTGTCCTTCGCGGGATCGTGGCGGTACTCATTCTTGCCGGGGCGGGCCACCTGGCATTTTTGGCCTGGCGAGCGAGTTTTGTGTACTACGCGGACAGTCGCAACCCCTACGTGTATGCCCATCCGACGGAAGAGATCCTCGTTGCGGTGGATATGGTCAGGGATTACGCGACGACGATGGGCGTGGGATATTCGTTCGAAAGACGACTTCAGATCGCGGTCCCCGGTAACGATTACTGGCCGCTGCCGTGGTATTTTCGCGATTTGCCGTATGTCGGGTACACATCCGAAGTGCCGCACGACATCGGACCGATGATTCTCGTGTCCGACACGCTGGAAGGCGCGCTGGGACGCGTGTTTTTCGAAGAGACGCCTGTCGAGCAGAGACGAATGTACCTCTACCTGTTCCCCGCCCCCCATTACCTCTGGGCCCGACCGGGCATGAGATTTGTGGGATTTGTCCGCAAGGACCTGTGGGACGAACACGCAGCCCGGCAGTCGGACGCGATGGCTTTGATCGAGGAAGCCCATGAAAGAAAAGCCTCCACAACCCCAGACGCAGTTCGTCCATAGCGACTGGTCGTCGGTGCCCGACGTGCACCGTTTCTCGCACCTAGCGATGGCGACCACGTTCGAGGTGATGGTCCAGTACGAGGACCGAACGTATGCCCAACAGGCGGCAAAGGCCGCGTTCGACGAGCTCGATCGGATCGAAGGAGTTTTGAGTCGTTATCTGGAGACCAGCGACGTCACGCGGATCAACCATTTGCCTGCCGGAAAGCCGTTGCAGATTTCCCTGGATACGTTCGAGTGCCTGCGGATCAGTGTTGAGATGTTCGAACAGACCGGCGGGGCCTTCGACGTCACGGTGGGCATGCTCGTCGATTGTTGGCGGGATGAGGACAAAAAACCTCGGACCCCATCGCATGAGGAGCTGCAATTCGCCCTCGACCACACCGGAACGGATCTGATCCTACTCGACGAACCGACCTGTGCGGTGGCGTTGCTGGTCAGTCCTTTGCGGGTAGACCTGGGAGGCGTGGGCAAAGGTTATGCCGTCGACCGAATGGCGGAGATATTGAGAGAATGGAGCATCGACCGCGCATTGATCCATGGTGGCTTCAGCTCAGTCCTGGCTCTTGACGCGCCCGCCGGTTTGAAGGGCTGGCCGGTGACGTTCAGTCATCCGAAAGATCGCAGCCGTACGCTCGTTCGTCTCGACATCGCGTGTGGATCGGTGAACGGCTCGGGCGTCGAGAAAGGCCGACACATCATCGATCCGAGGACGGGGCGCCCCGCCGAGAACAGGTTGGCGGCTTGGTCGGTGGCTCCCGATGCCGCGCGCGGCGACGCGCTCTCCACCGCGTTCATGGTGATGAATGAGAGCGAAGCGGTGGATTTCTGTCGCAAACATGCCGAGATCCGGGGATTCCTTCTCCTGCCGGGAGAGGACGCAACCGGGCGGACAGAACGGATCGTTCCCGCAGGCACGTGGCAGGCCAGCGAACTGGTCGCCTAAATGCGCCTCGTCATTTTTCACCGATACTTCGGGCCATCACCCGTTTGAGTTTGTATAGTTCGACCAAAAGAGGCCAAGGTGTGCGGGTGACCGAGAGCCGGCTGTCCGGATCGCAGGCCCATTCGACGGGAAACTCACCGATGCGATAGCCTTTGCGCTGGGCCCGCAGGATGATCTCAATGTCGAACAAAAAGCCGTCGGTGACGCACTGGCTGTACAATTCCCTCGCGATGTCCCCCTTGTAGATCTTGAACCCGCATTGCGTGTCGGTCAATTCGCGAGGGGTGCCGAGCATCGTGCGAACGGTAAATTTGAACGTGCGGGACAATAGCTTTCGGTGCCAGGGTTGATCCTGGAGGATGTCGCTCTGGATGTGCCGTCGCGAGCCGTGGGCGATGTCGAACTTCCCGCTCTGGAGCATTTCCAGGCCTTGCAGGACGTTGCCGTAGGGGATGCACAGGCCACAATCGGCGAACATGGCATACTTGCCGGTCGAGGCCGTCATACCGGTCCGGACGCCGTAGCCTTTGCCGCGATGCTGCTCGTAACGGATCACGTTGAGTTGAACGCCCTGCGGGACGCGGACCTCCCTCGCCGCTTCGGCGGTTCGGTCCTGGCTGCCGTCGTCGACGACGATGATCTCGCCGGCCAGCGAATGGGCGTTCAGGAATTCCGCCGCGGCCTTCACATCCCGGGCGATCTTCTTGCTCTCCTCGAAGGCCGGTATAACGATCGATAAATCCATGCTGTCTTCCAAAGGGAAATGCAGGCGTCCTGCACCGTACTGTCGTCCGCCATTATACGCCCGGAAGCCGGATGGGCAAAGAGGGAAACGACGAAGCACCCTTGTTCCTTGCTCCTCGTGCAAAACAATCGCTGGACCGAAAGACTGGACCTGGCGGTTGCTGCAATGTAACATGGTTCAGTGCCCGTAGGCGTTGCCATCGAGAACCGCGAATTGATTCGGAGGGGCAAGGAATGCTGCTGTTCGAATATGCAGGAAGATCCAGACATGCTTGAAGAATATGATTTCAGCAAAGGTGTTCAGGGAAAGTATGCGGAAAGGTACTCGGAAGGAACCAATGTCGTGGTCATCGAGCCGGACGTTGCCGAAATCTTCCCGGATCACGACTCCGTGAATCAGGCTTTAAAATCGTTGGCGGAAATCGTTAGGCGACAAAGAAAGAAGCCTGCATAGCCAGTCATCCTGCTCTTGAGAACCATGACCTGATTGTCCAGCGAAGGAGAGTACGTCGATGGATACCGCACGACTTCCCGAAATCATCCAGGAGATGTATCGCCTCATCGACGAGCTCGAACGCATGTTCGAGGGCCGCCACTTCACGCCTGATGGACATACCGTTGGGAGTATCGGCGAGGCTATCGCCGCACACTACTACGGTTTGAAGCTCCTGCCAGCTTCAACGAAGGGTCGAGACGCCACCATTGGGACCAGATCTGTCGAGATTAAGGTGACGCAGGGTGACTCCATTGCCCTCCGTCATGAGCCCGAACACTTGCTTGTCCTCAAATTGCGTCGCGACGGGACTTGGTCCGAGGTGTACAACGGCCCCGGCAAGACCGTTTGGAGTTTGGTCCGCCGCAGGCCACTCCCGAAGAACGGTCAGTACCAGGTCCGCTGCGGCAAACTCCAAAAGCTGATGGAGAACGTCCCAGCAGATCGCAGGTTGCCAAGAACGCAAGCCTGAGCCATCCGCTGCTGAGCTCGGTTGTTCAGATCGCTGACGTTGCAGACGTGGGAAGGCGAATGCGGTGAGAGGACCGTCGATCGCGGCGGAAAAGAAAAGGGCGGCTGTCTTTGTTGGACGCCGCCCTTGAAGACTCGGTTTCGATGCGTCTTGTGGATCAGCCGATTTCTTCGCTGATCCAGCCGCAGAGCTCTTGAACTTCTGCCAGTGTGATGTCGCCCATGTGGGCAATGCGGAAGGTCTTGTCCTTCAGGTCGCCGTAGCCGGCGCTGAAGATCGTGTTGTGCTTGGCCTTGACGGCCTTGATGACATCGCCGACGTTGATGCCGCGGGTGTTCTTGATCGTCGTCAGCGTGTTCGACGCGTACTTCTCGTCGCAGAACAGCTCGAAGCCCTTGCTCTTGGCCCAGCCCCGGCAGAAATCCGCCATCTTCTTGTGGCGGGCCCAGACGTTCTCGATGCCCTCGTTGATGAATTTGGTGCATTGATAGTGCAGGCCCATGATGTGCGGGATGCTCGGGGTCACGAGCGTCTGGTTTTTCTCGGCGGCCTTAGCCCACTGGATGAAGTCGAAGTAATAGCCGCGGGCGGGCACGCTCTTGGCCTTCTCGACGGCCCGCTTGCTGACGGCGGCGACCGTGAAGCCCGGCGGCAGGGCAAATGCCTTCTGCACCGAGGCGAACGCGACGTCCCAGCCCAGCTCGTCGAAGTGGATCGGTTGGCCGATCATGCCACTGACGGCGTCCACGAAGACCAGCACGTTCGGGTGTTTGGCCTTCATCATCTTGGCGATGTCGTAGATCGGGTTCATCAGACCGGTACTGGTCTCGTTGTAGATCAGCGTGATCGCGGCGTACTTGCCGGCGGAGAGCTTGGCGTCGATCTCCTCGGGCAGCGTGGGTTTGCCCCATTCGACTTTGAGCAGATCGACCTTGCGGCCGCACTCCTTGACGACGTCTGCCCATTTGTCGCTGAACGCGCCGCAGCAGGTGGCCAGGACCGTCTCGTCCGGGTGCACGCAGTTGCGGATCGAGGCTTCCCAGAGCCCCGATCCGCTGGAAGTCGAGAGGAAGATATACTGATTCGTGAACAGCAGCTTCTTGAGCATGTCCACGACTTCTCCGTGGAGCACGCCGTACTCTTTGTCGCGATGACCGAGCGTCGGCCGGGCGAGTTGCTGCAGGACGTCGTCATTGACCTTCACAGGTCCGGGGATGAACAATCTCGGCGGGTTTTTCCAGTCTGCCATTTGGGGTCTCCAACAGTCACAGTTTTTGGATGGTCAACCCGGTGTACATCTTCGGGTAGAAGTAGGTTGATTTGTGGGGCATACGCTCACCGGCGTCGGTGATCTGGGCCAATCGCTTCATTTTCACGGGATTTGTGAAGAACGCGACCTGTTTGCGGCCCGAGTCGATCCAGCGGATGATCTCGTCGATGGCATTGGGCATGTCCTTGACGTATTCAACGTATTCGGAATTGCCCATCTTCTCCTCGTCCAGGCCGAGGATGCCTTCGAGGATGAGCTTCTGAAGCACCGCGACATCGAGTGTCTGCCAGGCTTCGCTTTTGTCCGGGGCGGCAGCCTTCATGAGCGATTTGTCCTTGAGCACGGCGACGCAGAACCGGCCGTCGCCGAGGTAGATACCCAGGGGAGTCTCGTCTTTCTCATGCACGGCCTTCATGATCTTAAGCATGTCGGGCTTGCTGCCGATCTTCATCACGGTGAAACCTGGCGTCAGACGCGAGACGAATGCCTGCCGGTTGAAGCCGTCGAGACCACCGACGACGCGGTGGGTCGCCAACACCACGAGGCCCTTCTGAGCGGTGTTGGTGAAGGCGAGCATTTGATACTTGGCGGCGGGGATTCCGCTTTCGCGCATGTACGTCAGACCGGTCGTGTAGCGGTGGTGGCCGTCGGCAATGATGACGCTCTTGTCGGCCATCATCTCTGTGATGGCCTGTATGTCGCCCTCGTCGGTGATGGCGAAAAGCTGGTGTCGAACGCCGTGGTCGTCCACGAAGTCCACCAGCGGTTTGCTCTCCGCGGCTTTGACGATGGCTTTGTCGGCGACGCGTTGTGGGTCGTCGTAGAGCATGAAGACCAGCCCGAACCGGGCAGCGGTTGCTTTTTTGAGGTTCAGACGGTCCTGTACGGGCTTGGCGAACACCTGTTCATGCGGTCGGACGACCTTGCCGAATTCTTCAAGCTTGCCCAAGGCGATGAAGGTCAACCGGCGGTAGGCGACGCCGCCGAGTTCGAAGTCCTGGACATACCCATAGATGGTGTCCTTTTCATCCGGCTTGAGGGCCCCTTCGGCGATCCACTGCTGCAAGAATTCAGCGGCACGGGTGTATTGATTGTGTTGTCCGTTGTCGGATGGGGTTGTTTTGCCGCGGGTGATCCGAACGATGTTGTGTTCGCTTCGACGGTAGAGTTCATCCCGTTCCGCGTCGCTGATCACGTCGTAGGGTGGCGCGATGCACTTGCCGACGTCGCCGACAACGCGGGGATCGAACCGAAACGCTTTGAAAGGTCTTATTTCCATCCAGCTTTCCTTACGCCCTTGCGGTCCCACACGATCCCCACCATCGCGCCGAGGTTTCGGCGGCCGCCGGTCAGGGCGATGTCCTCCACCCAAGAGCCCAGAAGCTTGGCAGGGCACTCCTGCCAATCTCCGATTGGCTACAAAACCGTCGGATCATATCGGCCGAAACCCCTTATTGTCAAGCGGGAACCTCCGCCACGGAGAAGAACCTCTTGGGGAATCATACCGGACAGGCGATTCACAACACGTTGGCCGCAGTCTGTCAAGTCCCATCCCGCTCCCTCTCTGGGTTTCACTTCCCGGCCAGGTAGTCGTTCATTGCGGCGGCGGCGATGCGGCCTTGTCCCATGGCCAGGATCACCGTTGCGGCGCCCAGGACGATGTCGCCGCCGGCGAAGACGCCCGGCATCGTCGTGCGGCATCGATCGTCGACCACGATGTTTCCATACTTGTTGAACTCCAGGCCCGGCGTGGTCTGACGGATCAGCGGGTTGGCCAGATTGCCGATGGCGATGATTACTGTATCCACCTCGATCTGGAACTCCGAGTTCGGAATCGCCACGGGACGACGACGCCCGCTTGCGTCCGGCTCGCCCAACTCGTACCGCAGGCACTCGATCGCGGTGACGTTACCCGCGGCGTCGCCGAGGATTCGCTTGGGATTCTGGAGCAGGCGAAACTCGACCCCCTCTTCCTTGGCATGGTGGACTTCCTCGACTCTCGCGGGCATTTCCGCCTCGGTCCGCCGGTAGATCAAATAGACCTTCTCGGCTCCCAACCGCACCGCCGTTCGGGCCGAATCCATCGCGACGTTTCCGCCTCCCACCACGGCCACCCGCCTGCTGACCGCGATGGGGGTATCGGCTCCTTTGCCGAAGTCGTAGGCCTTCATCAGGTTGGCTCGCGTCAGATACTCGTTGGCGCTGTAGACGCCGATAAGCGATTCGCCCTCGATGTTCATGAAGCTTGGCAAACCGGCGCCGACGCCGATGTAGACCGCATCGAAACCGTCTTCTTTCATAAGCTGTTCGATCGTCCGCGTACGTCCCACAATGAAGTTCGTGACGATTCGGACGCCCATCTTTTTGAGCGTTTCAAGCTCTTTCTGGACGATGGCTTTGGGTAGTCGGAACTCCGGGATGCCGTAAACCATGACGCCACCGGGCTTGTGGAAGGCCTCGAAGACGGTCACGTCGTGTCCGGCCCTTCGGGTGTCCGCGGCTGCCACAATACCGCCGGGGCCCGATCCGATGATCGCGACTTTCTTACCGGTCGCCGGCGCAACCGCCGGGGTTGCCTCGCCGTTGCTAAGATCGGCCACGAACCGTTCCAGTCGGCCGATGGACACGGCCTTCGACACGTCCTTAAGACTCAGGCCCACCGTACACTTTTGCTGGCACTGGACCTCCTG
>JAGPGT010000222.1:2064-5628 GCA_018055905.1 Phycisphaerae bacterium | reverse complement strand
CGCGTGTAGAGAATCCGGCCGTCGGGCACAACAGCGGGCGTGTTGTCATGCTCGAGATTGAACGACAGGGGGCGGAGGTTTCCACCGTTGCGATCGCAGCGAAAGAGCGTACCGACCTGGGTCATCCAGCAGCCGACCCATCGCCGGCTCCGCGTGGAGACAAAGACGATGTGGTCGTCCGGAAGGTACGCGGCTTCGTAGTCGTCGTACGCCCCCCGCGTGATCTGTTTGAGACCCGATCCATCGGACTGGATTTCGTACAAGTGGTAGCAATCGGTCCCAGCTGGACGATAGGAAAAAAGGACCGTACGGCCGTCATAGTGCATATGGGGATCCCGGATACTCCCTCCTCTGGCGTCGAACACCGTGCAGACTGAACCGGCGGTGGCATCCCAAAGGTACAGCCCGCTCTCGTCGGGTTGCCCATTGCCGGCGTACGCTTTGTGGTTCTCGTCGTCGCAGTAATAGCCGAGGTTGGCGTACCAGTGGGGATCGTCGTATGTGAGCCGGGAAGTGAAGACGATCTGCTGAACGCCGAGTTCGGCGAACCGACCCAGCGACTCCTCGCAACGGAACCGTCCGTCGCCGGCGAGGGAAACCCGCGCCGGGCCTGCGCAACAGAACAGGAGGATCACCGACAGCAACAGGCCCTCAAACCGCCGGTTTTTGTCCACGCCGCCAACTGAACGATTCGTCATGATGCTCCCCTGATGCAAATCATCGACGACGCGAAACGGACCGTACACAACCGTCGATGGTAGGGTTTCACGACAGGGTTGTCAACGGAACTGCGGAAACTGGCGTCAGAACGAAAATTGGTCCCGAAAGGCGGTCTGAAAATCGTAGACCTCGTTGAAATCGTCGATTGTGTCGGTGGGCTGGGCGCTCATCCATTCGTAATCGATCAGTGTGTAGACGATCTCCCCAAAGTCACGAGTCGTCCGAACACCCCAGGACCGCAGGACCAACAGGGCGAGGCGGCCGTACCTTTCCAGAGCCATGCGACGTAGTCCCTCGCACAGGGTCTGACCACTGACGTGGCGAGGTTGCTTCGTGATGTTCTGGACGGTGTAGGCGAGTCCCTCGTAAACGAACTTGAATGCCGCCGGGCTGTAGACGCCGGTTTCCCGAGCAATGTCCTCAATCGTGCTCTTCATGCCACCCTTCGAATCCACCATTTGCCATTGACGACTTGCTCTTCTGGATTTCGCGAAGCCTAAACAGTAAATCGCAAACCGTCAATTGCACATTCTAAGAGATCTTCTGTCCGGCCTTGGCGCCCGCGTCGGGAGACAAGATAAAGACTTCCTTCCCGCCGGGGCCGGAGGCGAGAATCATACCCTCCGACAGACCGAACTTCATCTGACGAGGCTTGAGGTTCGCAAAGAGAACCACGTGTCGTCCGACCAGGCTTTCCGGCGTGTAGGCCTTGGCGATGCCGGCCATGACGTTCTTCTGACCCACGCCGACGTCCAGAACCAGGCGCAACAACTTGTCGGCGCCGGGGACACGTTCAGCGCTGATGACCCTCGCCACCCGCAGATCCAGCTTGGCGAAATCCTCGATCGTACATTCCGGCTTGATCGGCTCGATCCCAGGGGCCGGCGACGCGGGGACCGCTGCAGGGGCCGGAGCCTGGCCTTCTTTGCTCTCTTCCACCATGGCGTTTACCTTTTCTTCGTCAACTCTCTCGAATAATCGCTCGAACACACCGATTGGGTGGTTCTCCAGTGTCTTTTCGACGTCCGCGAATTTCAGCGGATCGACACCTAGGAACTTCTCGACCTTCTCCGCAAATCGCGGGAGGATCGGCTTGAGGTAGATCGTCAGCACCTTCACCGCGTTCAGCACAGCCGTCAGCGTGGTCAGAGTCTTCTGTGGGTCTGTCTTGGCGGTCGTCCAGGGCTGATTCTGCTCGACGTAGCGGTTGGCGTCGTCGGCCAAGGCGACGACCGTGCGGACGACGGTCGCGTAGTTGAGACTCTCGTAGCCATCGAGAATCTGTTCTTTCACTACGGTCAGTCTCGCGAGGAGCTGGCGGCCGTCCTCATCCAGCGTCCCGAGTCGGTTGTTGAACTGCCTGGCCAGCATGGGGCCCGAACGGGATGCCAGGTTGGCGTACTTGCCGACGAGATCCGAGTTGACCTTTCCCACAAAGTCCTGAAACGAAAGATCAATGTCCTCGACCGCGTCCGTCAGTTTGCTCGCGTAATAATATCGCAGGTATTCAGGGTCCAGATGCTTAGCATAAGTCCCGGCCTTGATGAACGTCCCGCGGGACTTGCTCATCTTCTCGCCATTGACGGTGAGGAAGCCATGGACGAACAGCCTGTTGGCGGTTTTGAAGCCCGAACCGATCAGCATCGCCGGCCAGAACAGGGCGTGGAAGTACATGATGTCCTTGCCGATAAAGTGGTACAGTTCGTTCGTCGGACTGTTCCACAGCTCGTCGAAGTTCAGGCCATGACGCTCGCAGTAGTTGCGGGCCGAGGCCATGTAACCGATTGGAGCGTCGAGCCAGACATAAAAGTACTTGTTGTCCTCGCCGGGGATCTTGAAACCGAAATACGGCCCGTCGCGGGAGATGTCCCAATCCTTCAGGCCCGCCTGGAACCACTCGTCGAGTTTGTTGGCGACCGACTTCTGCGTGTACCCCGCGGCGAATAGTTCTTTAAGCTGTTTCTCGTAGTCGGCCAGCTTGAAGAAGTAGTGCTCCGACTCCTGAAAGACCGGCGTCGTCCCGCAGAGCGAACAGCGAGGCTGGAACAGGTCGATCGTGCGATACGTCGCCCCGCAGACCTCACAAGAGTCGCCGTACTGATCGACCGCGCCGCAGCGAGGGCAGGTACCCCGCACATACCGGTCCGGCAGCGGCATCTTGTCGACCTCGCAGTAGGTCTGGCCGACCGGTCGCTTGGCGATGGAGCCCGCTTGGTTGAGCCGGTTGAAGATCAACTCGCTAAGTTCTTTGTTCTCGGGCGAATGTGTCGTGTAATAGTTGTCGAACGTCACATGGAAGCCGGCGAAATCCGCCGAATGCTCCTTGTGGATTGCCGCGATGAACTGCTCGGGCGCGACACCTGCTTTCAGGGCGCTGATCATGATCGGCGTGCCATGTGTGTCGTCGGCGCAAAAATAGAAACACCGGTTGCCGCACATCCTCTGAAAACGGACCCAAATATCGGTCTGAACGTACTCCACGAGGTGTCCGATGTGGATGGGCCCGTTCGCATAGGGCAAAGCCGAAGTGACGACGATTGTTCGGGGCATTGGTTCCTTTTTCTCCTACTCCTCCTGCTTGTCGGCATTCTCGACGCCTTCGCCGGCGTCAAAACGCCTCTGACCGTGATTTTCACGACCCAACCCAGGGCCGCTCTGCTGCGGATCGGGTCTTTCCGAACACCCGACGGAGGCATCCGACTGCGGTTCGCGTCCCCCCCGCTGTCCGTTGCGATTCTCCGGCCTGCGATCCCCCCCCTCCCGCCGTCCGTTACGCGGAGGCCGTCGCTGATCACGCTCACGGCCCGGACGTCGTTGCGAATCGCGGTCGGCCGGTCGGTCCCC
>JAGPGT010000222.1:0-1964 GCA_018055905.1 Phycisphaerae bacterium | reverse complement strand
GGCGTCGCGAACCGCACGACTTTGCCCGCCGGTTCGGTGTTAAATGGAATCTCGCTGATCGTGTAGTAACTGGCGATCTGCTCTTCGCTCAAGCGAAACCGACCGTCCTTGTAGTGGTCCAACTGGCCCACGAGATGGCCCAGTTCGAGTCCCTTGTCGGTCTTGACGACAACGCGAGTGAGCGTCCGCGGGATCTCCGATTCGTTATGCTCGAAGAGGCCCAGATTGTTCATGCGGCCGTAGCGGACCAACAAAAACTTCCTCTTGGCCGTCTTGGGCTTGCTCGGTGTTTCTTCCGTCATCAGCGATTATCCTAGTCGGGCAAAGGCCTCGAAACCCACGAGGCACGCCCCCGAAATACAACATGTGCGTTCAACGCTCTCAGGTCGAACAAGGCCTGATCCAACCGCGCAGACGCTAACTCGAAACGGTCATTATAGCCGAACGCGCCAGACGGAACAATAGCCGCTCCAGAATTAGGCGGTCGTTGACATTGGCGTCCAGCCAGCGGAGCATTTCATAGCCGTCGCGGACGCCTTCGAGGGCCTGCTCTGGACCCAGCCGACCCGCCAGAACCGCGATCTGAGGGGCTTGGTCCGCGTTGATCAGCGGACGATCGGGAGCGACGTGATGGATCGCCACGTCGTACAGGGCGGAGATGAAGATCTGGATCAACGTCCGCTGGGCCCGACGGCTCAGATCGCTCTTGCTCGTGGCTTTTTCAAGATTCCCCCAGCCCAAGGCAATTCTCTTTCCGGCCTCCTGTGTCCGGTCAACAATCTGCGGCACATCGGCCAGCTTGCAATCGGCCAGCGCCGCCACCAAGTCTCTCTTGGTCTCGAATAGATCCACTCCGTCTTGCTGGAGCCTGGCCCACTGGCAGGCAAGCCCCAGACTGCCCTGCGCCAGGCGAGCGAAGAACACGGACTCCCGACTACCCAGGCCGGTCGCGACCAGTTGAGCCGTGATCCGTTTCTCATCCACCGGACCGAACCGAATGACCTGGCAGCGGGACTTGATCGTCGGCAGCAATTGTTCCAGCCGGGTGCACAACAGGATGATCGTGCAATATGCCGGCGGCTCCTCCAGCACCTTGAGCAGAGCATTTTGCGAATTGGCGTTGAGCTTCTCCGCCTCGCTGACGATGTAGACCTTCCTCGATGAGAGCGATGGACGACTCGACACCTGCTCGATCAGAAACTCTCGAATCACGTCGATGGGCAAATCGATCGGGGTCTTCTTGCCCTTGCCCTCGCGGGTGTACTCCAGAAGTTCCTTGTACACGTGGGTATAATCCGGATGCGAACCAGCATCCACGAGGGCACAGGACTCGCACGACCCACAGCTATCGGCAAACGACCCGGATGGCATAGACTCGACCTGGGAATGCTGGCACAACAGGAGCCTAGTCCACTCCCGAGCGGTCCTGAATTTCCCCACGCCTTCCGGCCCGGCGAAAAGATACGCATGAGCCGTGCGGCCGGCCGCCAACCCTCGCTGGAGTATCCCGATGGCTCTGTCCTGACAAAAAACGTCTCTCAAGGACATCAGAGCCCCCTCCCTTTCGCCAACATACCCTGAACCGCCGCGAGGACCCCTTCGTGCACGGTCTCAAGATCCGCGGTGGCATCGACCACCGCGAATCCCGGCCGACCTTCAGCCAGTTTGAGGAATCCCTCGCGGACACGGCCATGATAGTCGTCGCCCTTGCGTTCCATGCGGTCGAGCTCTCGATTGAGCCGCTGGGCCGCGGTCTTGAGGTCCACGTCGAGAATGATCGTCAGGTCCGGCCAGATCCTCTCCAGCGAGACCTCCGCAACCGCCAGAACCTTCTTCACACCGAACCCGCCGGCATGGCCCTGATAGGCGCACGTGCTCGACAGCCAGCGGTCCATAACCACGCACTTACCCTCCCGCAAAGCAGGTCCGATGCTCTCGGACCACAGTTGCACGCGGGCGGCCAT
>JAGPGT010000035.1:20257-24669 GCA_018055905.1 Phycisphaerae bacterium | reverse complement strand
GATACCCGCTGGATGGACAACGCCTGTGAGACAGCCATCCGGCTCGAAGTGCAGACGGAGAATCCGCCAAGAGCAGGGGTGGCAAACCACCGGCCTCTCGCCTGCGAGGATCGCACAGAGACAGGGGCACGGGTCCATAGGGATTCGTGGAGGGCTGCCACGTGAGACAAAATCGACTGATCGTTGCGTTTCTTGTGTCCATGAGCATCGCGGCCTGCGTCCGCGCCGACATGAGCCCCCTGGGCGGGTGGAACGACGGACCATCTTGGCCCTCGCAGGACGATGGACATCTGATCGCTCCGCCTGTGGAGGCGTCCGTTCCGGCCACGGCGTTTCGCTTCGACGATTTGAGCTGGTCCGCGATCGATCTGCCTTTTGGCAAATTCGGCGGAATCGTAGTGCTCGATGCTGAGCCTGAGCCCCAGGTCGTTCACGTCTTGTCGGATGACCAGGACAGTCTCAGTCTCTGCCTGTATGCTTTTCTGAGCCTGGGCCTGTACAGGTCGGGCCACTGGATCAAGAGACTTTCCTGGGGGGCGATTCCCCATTGGTACCATGATGGCGGCCCCTTCCAGATCGGGCACAGTCACGCGATTTCTCACGACTGCCTCGGCTTTGTCTCGACGCACGGCTGGTTCCTGCCGACGGGTGGGCTCCCGATGCCGATGGTGAAGTACCGCGGACAGGCCCTCATTGCCGTCTGGCGGAAATCGCAGTTTGTGCCGACCATCCTCGCGTCGCGAGCGCCTCCGTTGCATTCGTGTCCGCCGGCCCCGAGTCTGTGAGGATCGGGCGCCGTTTGTTGCATGCGTCCGCATCGGGTCTCCAAGAGACGCATGCGCGAGTACGGATGAAACGGCGAGATAGGAAAACGGAGAAACACGATGAAAGGAATAGTGTCCAAAACAGTTGTCGGGATGTTGTTGGTCACGGCTCTGATCGCGGTGCCTGTGACTGCCGATATCACCATCAAACCCACCGATGGCATTGGATGGACCTACCAGAGATGGGACTTCGACACCGAGCCCGACGACTACAGTCAGATTCTGCCCGAGATCGATCAGAATCCGTATGCCGTCGACCCGGTGGCGAGCATCTCGGAGTTGGATGAGTCGCCATACCCATTCCTGGACGACCCGGCGTATTACAACCAGAAGTATGGCCGATCTGGCGTTCTGTATGCAACTCCGGTCATGGGGATCGATCTCTTTATTCCCAATCAGGAGCTTGCCGGGTATACCAAGATTGTTCAAGTGGAGATGGAGTATCGCTATCTATATTCTGGTGGCGGATACATAACCTCCTGGCTTGAGGCGCCCGGGCAATCGTTGGCCCCGGTATGGTGGACGGAAGTTGCGCTGTGCGATGGCTGGTACGACCTGACGCTGGAGTTCAGACTCCCGCAACCTGATTGGGAAAAGGTGTTCGTTCTGCTCCACGACAGCGGCGTTTACCTCGATTTCGTCGAGGTGGCGACGGTGTGCGTGCCGGTTCCTGGCGCGGTCCTGCTTGGCATGCTCGGCCTGGGTTTTGCCGGTGTGAAGCTCCGCAGGCTCGCGTGAGTTCCTGCTGAGTCTGGTGATCGCAACTCAATCCATAAGTTCGGCGAAGCCCCTCTTCGAGGGGCTTCGCCAAGGGGTTTGAATATCGAGAGTTACCCCTGCGGATCTGGATCGTTCGTTGTGAGCAGATCGGGGCGCCAGGCTTTGGTTCGTTCGAGGGATTGCTGGCGGCGCCAGGCTGCGATCTTGGCGTGGTCGCCGGAGAGGAGGATCTCGGGGACCCGCATGTCGCGGAAGACCTCGGGGCGCGTGTAATGAGGGTATTCAAGCAGGCCTTCAGCGAAGGACTCATCTTGGGCGGAGTCTTCGTGGCCCAGGGCCCCGGGCAGAAGACGCACGACCGCGTCGATCACGACCATGGCCGCCAGCTCGCCTCCGTTGAGGACGTAGTCGCCGATGGAGATCTGCTCGGCGTTGAGACCCAGGCGGATTCGCTCATCGAAACCCTCGTAGCGGCCGGCGATCAGGATCAGTCGCTCTTCGCGGGCCAGTTCCCGGGCCTTGGCCTGTCGGAAGGGTTCGCCCTGCGGCGTCAGCATGATCACGCGTCCTCGCGTGGGGGCGAGCGTCTGGACGTGCTCGAAGCAGTCGAAGAGCGGGGCGGGCATCAGGACCATCCCGGCTCCGCCGCCGTAGGGCCGGTCGTCGACCTTGTGATACTTGTCGGTCGTGTAGTCGCGGATGTTGGCCAGCGCGATCGAGACGATCCCCTCGTCCTGCGCACGCTTCAAGATCGAGTGCTTCAGCGGAGACTCGAACATCTCCGGGAACAAGGTGAGGATGTCGATTCGCATTTATCCATGCTTTCAAGAATGATTCACCCTGGAGGCACAGAGGACACGGAGAACGAAGGGGGGGGTAACAAAGAAACGTAGGAAGGAAGCTCCTTGCCGCTTTCCTTCCTACGTTTCTTTTCTGTGACCTCTGTGTCTCTGGGGTCAGCCCATCGAGTTACGAAGCGGCCGGAGCTTCCGGCGGCTTGGCTGCTGCTGCCGCGGCGGCTTCTTCGGCGGCCTTTTTCTTCTCGGCCACAATCCGTTCGGTCAGGGTGAACAACTTGCCTTTCTTGTGGGCGAGCTTTCGAGCCTGGGCCTGACGGGCGGCCTTCTCTTCCGCGTATTTGTGCTTGATCCCGTGGCGAAGTAGAATCTCGGAAACCGTATCGCTGGGGACGGCGCCCTGGCCAAGCCAGAACTCCACGCGTTCGCGATTGAGCACGATCTGTTTGGTGGTGTCTTTCTCGAGCGGGTCGTAGTGTCCGAGCCTCTCGATGACGCGACCGTCGCGAGGAGTGCGGGAATCGACCGCGTTGATGCGGAAGAACGGCCGATGCCTCCGGCCCATACGGGTGAGTCTGATCTTTACTGCCATCTGTGTCCTTTCGTTGACTGTCGACTTCTGGAAAAATGATGGATCAAGCCTACTTTGGGGAGGAAAAATCTCTTTCCTTGATTTTTCCTCCCAAACCCTCACGGTTTGATCGAGGACTACACAGGCCCGTTCTTCCCGGAAATCGAAGATTGAGATTTCCCTGAAGAATGTAGGCCTGATCCATCATTTTTCCAGAAGTCTACCTATATAGAATAATATTCGCGATCCATTACACGCGGATCACGAAACACGTTTACACACCAAAGCGTACCCATTCATGAAAATCGCGAAATTCGCCGGATCGACATGAGCGTCGGCCGCGATCTTCTCGATTTGTTCGTCCGTCAGTCGATCCGCGGTCTGCTTTTCGCCGGGCGTCATGATCGCCACGGCCCGGCGCAACTCGGCCAATTCCTCGTACGTCGGCGCCACCAGCATGGCCAGCTCACTGGTTCCTCGGGTGTCCTGGAACCGCCCGCGAATCCGATTCCCATACTGGTTGTCACAGAATCGGGCAACCTCTTCGAGGTATTGTTCGAGGGAAATCTTCACTCGTTCGTCGATCGCCATTACTTCTTTTTCTTGATCTTGCCGTGGCGTTTGATAACTCGCTTGCGAGCCGATCGCTGCTTGATCTTGCGGCCATGCATCATGGCGTTGTTCATCGCCTCCATGTTGAAGCCGCCGGAGAAGAGGGCCTTAAGGCCGCCGAAGCTGCCGCCGCTGATGGCCTTCATCATGTCTCGGCTGCGCTTAAACGTCTTAACCAGGGTCGAGACGTCGTTGGGCTGCATGCCACAGCCGGCGGCGATCCGGCGTCGACGCGAACCGTCGATCAGGTCGGGGTCGCGACGCTCCGCCGGGGTCATCGAGTAGACGATGGCCTCCATCTGCTTGAGTTCCTGGCCGTCCAGGTCGATGTCGGGAATCTGGCCTCCCAGACCGGGCAGGAGTTTGAGCATGTCTTTGATCCCGCCCATTTTTTTGACCGCTTGCATTTGCTTGAGGAAGTCGTCGAAGCCGAAGCTGCCTTTGGCCATCTTTTTCTGGAGCTTTTCGGCTTCTTCTCTGTCGAACTGCTCCTGGGCCTTTTCGACGAGGGTAACGACGTCGCCCATGCCCAGAATTCGGGAGGCCATGCGATCCGGATGAAACTCTTCGAGCTTGTCGAGTTTCTCCCCGACGCCGAGGAACTTGATGGGTTTGCCGGTGACGCTCTTGACGCTCAGGGCCGCGCCACCTCGGGCGTCGCCGTCCAGTTTCGTGAGGATGACACCGTCGAGTTCCAAACGTTCGTTGAACTCCTTGGCGGAGTTGACGGCGTCCTGGCCGGTCATGGCGTCGCAGACCAGGTAGATTTGGTGCGGCGTGACCGCCTTGGCGACGTTGGCCACCTGGGTCATCATCTCTTCGTCGATGTGCAGTCGGCCCGCGGTGTCGATCACGACCACGTCCCGACCGTTTTCCTTCGCATACTTG
>JAGPGT010000035.1:0-20157 GCA_018055905.1 Phycisphaerae bacterium | reverse complement strand
GTAGATTTGGTGCGGCGTGACCGCCTTGGCGACGTTGGCCACCTGGGTCATCATCTCTTCGTCGATGTGCAGTCGGCCCGCGGTGTCGATCACGACCACGTCCCGACCGTTTTCCTTCGCATACTTGACGCCGTCGCGGGCGACCTTGACTGCGTCCTTGGTGTTCTCGTCGGTGTAGACCGGAATGGCGAGCTGTTCGCCGAGAATGCGAAGCTGTTCGATGGCCGCGGGTCTCTGAAGATCGTCGGCCACCAACAGAGGGTTGCGGCCTTTCGATACCAGATATTTGCCTAACTTGGCGGCGGTGGTGGTCTTGCCGCAGCCCTGGAGACCCGCCAGCAGGATGATCGTCGGTCCCGGCGAGACGAAATAGATCCGCGTGTCCACCGGTCCCATGAGCCGGATCAGCTCGTCGTGGACGATCTTGATCATCATCTGGCCGGGATGGAGGCTCTTGATCACCTCGGCGCCGATCGCCTTGTCGCGGACGTCCTTGCAGAATTGCTTGACAACGTTGTAGTTCACGTCGGCTTCGAGCAGCGCCTTGCGGACGTCGTTCATGGCGTCGGAGACGTTGGCTTCGGTGATCCGACCTCGGCCGGAAAGCGACCGGAAGACCGAACTGAATTTTTCAGTCAATGATTCGAACACGGCAAGCCTCTTGAATTCCCTATGGGTAAACAGGGCATTCCATTCGATTGGGACGGCAGTGCACCCATAAGCCGTCTATTATAGCGGAGGCATAAGGGTTTGCAAGGGTGCGTCAAGGAAACTTCCCGAACGGCCATCGCCGGGTTCCGAGAAGACCCTTGACCGAACAGCCCTTCGGTTGCATTATAAGTAAGAGAGTGGTTTCCCCGTCGGTGGAGGGATCTGTGGATGGGTGACGAGGCCGCCGGACCGGGGGTGGTCGGTTGCGGCGGGGAATGTGGTTTTCTCCGGAGGCAAGTCATGAGATCAGGGGAGGGAATCCTCGCGATCGCCGGTATTCTTTTGGTCGGGGCCCTTGCCAAGGGTGTCGAATACGACCTGGTGATCCTGGGCCCCGATGCGGTCTGCGTGGCCGTCTCCGACGGCAAACAGGCCGGTTGTGTGGAGACCTCTGACGCCAATGGCGAGCCCCTTCAACGGGCCGTTATCTGGCGAGGCCCTTCCCATGAAAGGGTAGACCTGCACCCCCAAGGCTTCCTGTCGTCGCGGATTTGGGATGCGTCCGGCGGGCAGCAAGTCGGAATGGGCGACAACCACGCGTTGCTCTGGTTAAGCACGCCTCAGAGTGTGGTTGATTTGAATCCGGTCGGGTGCGAGTATTCGTGCGCCTATGGGGTTTGGAACCGCAAGCAGGTGGGGTTCGGCATGTCCGAATCCGCTGGCGAACGCGCTCTACTCTGGACGGGCACTGCCGAGAGCGTGGTGGACCTACATCCGGCGGGTTTCGCGGCCTCGCGGGCGGGGGGCGTCTGGAACGGTTTTCAGGTGGGATACGGGATTCCCTTGGGCGGCGGTGAGATGGATTGGCGGGCCTTGCTGTGGTTCGGGACGGCTGAAAGCGTCGTCAATTTGCACCCGCCGGGCTGCCGATGGTCGTACGCCTGCGACGCTTGGGGGATCTGGCAAGTGGGAGCGGGCGCTCCCTTGGGTGGCGAGGGCATGCGGGCTCTGTTATGGTCCGGTACCACCGAGAGTGTGGTGGACCTGCACCCACAAGGGTATCGTTGGTCGTACGCCGTGCGGTGCTGGGGCGATCGACAGGTGGGCGTGGGAGACGATCATGCACTTCTGTGGTCGGGTTCGTCACAGAGCGTGGTGGACCTGCACCGGTTCGTGCCCGCGGAATACGTTTGGTCGGGGGCCTTCGGGATCGATTCCACCGGGCGGATCGCAGGATACGTCGCAAACGATTCGGGCCGATACGCCGCGGTGTGGGTTCCGCGATGCACACCGGTTTATCGATGTCGATGGCTGGGTCGTGCAGGGCACCTGTACACGATTCTGGGAGGGGAGGTGGAGAGCCTGTTGACAGATCCGAACGGTGCCTGGGTCTTCGACGGGATCTTCTGCCACGTACCGCCGGACAGTCTGGATCCGAATGCCATGCCGGTCTATCGATTCAAGGCCCGCGACAACCCGGCCCGTTTCTACACGATCGACCGAACCGAGCGGGATGCGTTCTTCAAAGATCGGCGGGACACGTGGACTTACGAAGGCATCGGGTTCTACGCGTATCGTCCGACTCGTCGGCCTGCTTCTTCTGTGGCGGTGCACCGCTTCCGGTCCATTTCGGAAATCTGCTATCTCTACACTCGCGACGAACGCGAATGCACCCGACTTTCAGAGCCGAACTCCGGTTGGACTTACGAAGGGGTCGCCTGGTACGTCTGGGAGTGAGAAAGTCCGGTTTCTTGTTTCGCTGGGGGGCGTCGAAAATCAACCATCACAAATCCAGAATGTCTCACACGCTCCAGTCCTGGGAGGTCTTGATGAGTCGGTGTTGCATGAAGATGCCGACAGCCATGGGCACCAGGATCATCGCCGGGAGGAACCATTGGTGCTCGAAGACGAGCGTTTCGAGTTTCTGGCGATTGATCATGTAGCCGTACATGACGGCCAGGAGTCCAACCGTCATGAGGGTGCTGCCGCCCAGGCTGGTGAAGAGGATCACCGCGATCTTGAAGACGATGAACGAGATCATGCCGCCGGCGATCAGACCGACCAGGCCGCCGGCCCAGACGTACTCCTGGGGCAATCCGACCGCCAGCCACACGCCGGCGGTGAGAATGCCGCCGGAAGCGGCCCCCAGAGCCGTCACGCCCCAGCGCATCAGGGGAATCGAGAAGATGGCGAACACCAGCACCGAGAACGTGGCCAGCCAGACCACGTTGCCTGCGACGAGCTGATCGTTGATCCAGACGCCGACGCCCAGGCCGATCAGTCCAAAGCAGATCGTCACAAGGATCTTGAAGATCCGCCAGCCGTAGAACAGGCAGACAACCCCGAATGAGATGAACGTCAGCGCCTCGACCAGATCGAGTTTGCTGACATGTTCCCAGATGGCCTTCAGAGGAACGAGGCTTTTGTCTGCCGACTGCTGCGTCGCCACGAGGGCCGTTTGCAGAATCTCCGTCAATCCGTTCATACTATGCTCCTGGGTCTCTGCTGCGAGGAGACCTCCTCCAACTTGTCACAGTGTTGCCACTGCATCATCATCGTGCATTTCACCGGTTGCGCCAATCCTCTTTCGATCTTTCCCTGGGCGAGCGGGATTTCGATCCGCCCTCCCGATCCCTGCCTGACTGAGGACATAGCAGCAATTGTTCCAGCGTGCCGAATGCACCCATGCCCAGCAACGCCAGGCCGTAAAAAGCCCCTTGCTGTTCCATCCGGGCCACCGGTGTTGCGCCTTTGTAGATTAACAACAGCGTCAGGCCGGCGAAAACCAGTCCCGACCCGATCAGTGAGCACACCAGCGTGCCGGCCATGCGAGGCATAAGCAGGGCCCCGATCAGCAGTCCCGCGCCCACGCCGGCCAGGACGGCCAGATCGGCCGGGACCCATTGACGGGCGATCGCCCGGTCCAGGACGTCCACGACATCCAGGACATAGGCTTGCACTACGTCCAGGCTGTCCTGGACCGTGAATCTCGTCTCCGTCTGTCGGAGCGTCTGGCTACTGATCAGCAGGCCATGCTGCTGAAACAGTTGGCCCCTGGCCTGCACTGCGAACCCCACGGAGACTCCCAGCAAAGCCAATACGACCGCCACAAACAGCCTGGGCGCTCCGGCGGCGAACGCCGCAATCCCGCCGGCGGTCAGGGACGCGATGAGGAGATTCTGTCCGCCGACGAAGAACATGGCCAAGCCGCCGGTCAGGGCCCCGGCGATGCCCGGGATCAAACGCCTGCGGCAGGTGCCCGCCAGCCAGGTGACCAGCCCCAATCCGGTCAGAGTCAATCCCGGCAACACCAGCACCGCCGGACTGAACCGACTCGCCACTTGCTCGAAGCTCTTAAGAATCTCAACCATCCAACCAATGCCATAACCTGCAAAACCACCGGGCGGACATCCCCCACCCGGCTGCCCAGTCTGTTTATCGGCCCCTATGGTCTCTTTTCGTTAGGGAGCATTCCGTCTGAAAGGCAGAATTGGGCCGTCGTCACGGCGCAGAGGAGGACTTCGCGAGGAAATCGGCCTTGGACACAGGACCGAGCGAAAGCCCGCCAGAGGGGGGAATGCGGATGATAGGAATCGAACCTACACGGCCTTAAGGCCACAGGCACCTGAAGCCTGCGCGTCTGCCAGTTCCGCCACATCCGCGAAAACTGAAAATATTATGGACAGAGCCTCCCCATGGCGTCAAGCGCTTTTTTTGACGGAGAATTCTTGGGTACTGCCTGGGGCATGTTCTGCACGCCTGTGAATACGCAGCTTCCACCCTTTGCGATGGCTGGAAAGCCGGAGAGCACAAGGCCTCGCTGTCTTGCCTCGATCGCCCTGAACTCGCTCTCGGGCGGTTGCGTACCAGTGAGCAAGTCATGCGACAGGCGTCCCGACGCATCGTGCTGCAGCGTATTTGGAACGCGGGTGTACAAGCCGGACTTCTTTTCATCGCCGGCACTGGAGAATCACGCTGTTCTCATCCAATTTTTTGAAGGGATGGAAGATGAATCTGCCAAGAGCTTTGATTTGTGCACTGTTGCCGGCGGTCCTGTGGACCTCCGCGCAAGCTGCGAGCATTTCGTGGATCGGGGGCACGACCCCGCCGGCTCAGTGGACCATCAGTCCTGCCAATCCAGGGCCTTCGAGCATCATCCAGTTCACAGGGCCCACAGGGGTCTACTCCAATTCCTGCGTGGCTCAAGGTGATTTGGGAGGGACGCCGCAACTGTCGATCGATCCGGTGGCGAAGGTGATTCTGATCTGGTTCCAGGGGCCGGCGCCGGAGGTGTGCCCCAAGATCTACATGCCTGTGTGCGGGCTGGAAGGCGAGTTCGGGCCTTTGGCTTCGGGCCAGTGGACCTTCGCGAGCTTGTCGAAGACGCTGGACTTGAACATCACGTTTACCGTCTCTGGTCCCGCTGTCGCAAAGACCTATCGTGTTGACCGCGACGCCCCTGGGCCGGTGCATGATGGGTCGAACTGGAGCCGTGCGTTTCTGACCCTCCAGGACGCCTTGGCGGTCGCCGGAGAAGGCGACGAGATCTGGGTGGCTGCGGGGGTCTACAAACCCGATCAGGGCGGGTACGCGGCGCCAGGGGACCGTCTGGCCACGTTCCGGCTCCTTGAAGGCGTGGCGATTCGTGGCGGCTTCGCCGGCTATGGTCATGCAAACCCCGACGCGAGGGATTTTGCCTTGCATGAGACCATCCTAGACGGGGATCTCCAAGACAACGATCTGTGGGGCCTCTTGAACGTGGACGACAACAGCTACCATGTCGTGACCGGCCCGGCGGGCGAGCCCCCGGCCCTCTTGGACGGTATGACCATAACGGCCGGCTGGGCGGATGGAGCTTACCCAAATCATTATGGAGGCGGGCTTTACAATCCTGGCGGCAAACTCGATATTCTCGACTGCACGTTCCGGGGCAACACGGGTGTCTGGGGCGGCGCCGTGATGAACCTGGGCGGCGAGGTCCACATGGTCAACACGCAGTTGATCGGCAATCGCGCCTTGATGCTGGGCGGCGGACTCTACAACTACAGCGGCGACGTGGCGATCCACAACGGTCGGATCGTCGGCAACAGCGCCGATTTCGCGGACACCGTCGGCGGGGCGGCCATCTACAACCTCGATGGCCTCCTGACGATCGTCAACTGCACCGTCGCCGACAACCGCGCCGCCGGCGGCAGGGCGATTTCCAGCTTCAGTTGGGGTCTGCCCCTGGCGACCGAGATCAGCGTCGCCAACAGCATTCTGTACAATGGGGGCAACGAGATCTGGAGCAATCACCCCTCGGCGATTCAGGTGACATACAGCATCGTCCAAGGCGGCTGGTCCGGCGCGGGCAATCTCAACGTCAATCCGCAGTTCGTTCTGCCGGGAAGTCGGAGCATCGAGGGCGAGTGGTTCGACGGTGACTACCGTCTCAGGAGCGGCTCGCCCGCGATCGACGCCGGCAGTAATGCCGCTCTCGTGCCCGACGTACTCGACGTGGACCGCGATGGCAACCGGGCCGAGCAACTCCCTCTGGACTTGGACCGCAAATCCCGGATCCAGGGGACCCACGTCGATATGGGCGCTTATGAACGCAGCGGCGCGGTGGCGCCTCCGATGGATATGGACCTGACGGTCTGCATCGGGGGCAATTGCATCAAGCTCTCGCCCGATCCGAACGTTCCGCCTTCGGCTCATGCGTATATTGGCCACACGAACGTGGGGATCGAGCTGAATTTCAAGGGCAAGCTCTCGGTGACAGTGACGGGGACCTCGCCTGCCGGCGGGACCTGGACCGGATGGGTGGTTCCGGATGTCGTGGGACCCGGCGCCGTCACCGTCCAACTCTGGGTGCGGGTCGAAGACCTGGACATCTCGGCCCTTCCCGGCGGGGCGAAGAACGTGCAGGTTGCAGAGGTGAAGCTTTTCGTGGTGCCTGTCTTCTAGGACGAGCAAGTCGAAGAGGTTGACCGAGGGCCTGCGGGCGTTTCCGGTCGGGACAGTTTTATCTCCGCCATTCGGGCTTTCGGACCATCAGAGGCGGCATTAACTGGGGGGGACGGCGATGGCTGCCCGACGGCAGACAGGATCGATTGCTTGGATACCAGCGAATCGTGAACAGTTTGGTTTTCAGGAGGAACGGTTCTTTTTTCAGTCGGCTGAACATATGGCTATTAGTTATATTCTGATAAGGACTTAGGGACCATCACCCTCCTCCCTATCGGTCGGACCGTCGGGGTACTTTGGCTGAAAAATGCGAGAGCGGCCTTTTTAAAGCCGCTCTCGGATTCGGCGAAAACCAAGGACCAATAAGTGTGGATTCTCACCGTCGGACCGGAACCCCTCGGCCGGCCAGGTAGTCCTTCATCTGCTGGATGCTGAACGTGCCGAAGTGGGCGATCGAGGCCACCAGCACCGCGTCGGCATGGCCCTGCTCAATGGCGTCGTACAGGTGTTCGAGGGCGCCGGCCCCGCCGGAAGCGATTACCGGAAGCGAAACCGCATCGGCGATCGCGCGGGTCATAGGGATGTCGTAGCCTGTCTGTTTCCCGTCAGTGTCCATGCTGGTCGGCAGAATCGCGCCGGCCCCGAGCCCCTCGACCTTCCTGGCCCATTCGACCGCGTCGATCCCTGTGCCGGTGGTTCCCCCCTTGACCATGACCTCGAAACCCGAGGGTAGCTTGGGGTTCTTGGCGGTGTCGATGGCGACCGTGACCTTGTCGCTGCCGAATCGGGCGGCCGCCTCTCGGACCAGGCTGGGATTCCGCACCGCGGCGGTATTGATCGAGACCTTGGCAACGCCCAGGCTCAGGAGTTCCTCGATCGTCTGGCAAGTGGAAATGCCTCCGCCCACGGTCAAGGGGATGGTGGTTCTCGCCACCGTTCGCTTGACCGCTTCGATGAAGGTTTTTCGTCCCTCCAGGGTCGCGGTGATGTCGAGAAAGACGAGTTCGTCGGCTCCGGCTGCGCTGTAGGCGGCAGCACTCTCTGCGGGGTCGCCCACTTCTTTGAGATTGACGAAATTCACGCCTTTGACGAGCCGGCCGTTCTTGGTGTCCAGACAAGGAATGATTCTGCGGTAATCCATCTTCTGTCTCCACGTAATCACTGGATTCTGCTGGGTTGATGATTCACGCAGGGAGCAGTATAGATTTCCACGCGAATTACGTCGAGGAAATCCCTCGACTTGACGGTTCGTTTATGATGTCATACTTTTTCCAGGTGATTCAGGGGAATTGAACCTTGAAGGGGATTGGCGTGTAGATGAAGGACCGAGCCAATTGGAAACCGGGCGACGAATTGTGAAATCGGCCGGTAACAGAGCTTAAAAAGCGAAAAGAAAGGAAACAACACATGGCGAAGACCGAAATGCCTCATCCGGGGCACGATAAACATCTGTGTTACCTCAATAATCTTGGCTTCCAGATCAGCAACCCCGAGGAGTACAAGGAACTGGTCCGCAACGGCAAATTCATGTGCAAGGTTTGCGGCCGGGTCGCCGCCAGCGACAAAAACTTGTGCAAGCCGGTTGAATTGTAGCCTCGCGGTGGGGGGTAGCTAGGCAACCGTGATCCATCGTGTCGGAATCGTGCGGAGGCCGCCGTCGCAGAAGCCGGCGGTCTCCGTGTTGTTTACAGGGCAAGTTCGACAGCTTGAGGATGCAAGTGTCTTTGGCGAGTGAAGTACAGGTAAGCGGATTATGCGATCTTGCCCTTGACACGGTTTCTCGGACCCGATAGGATAGGGTCTGGGTCGGGTGTCCGATAAGAGGGGGCCTTAGGGGCCAGAGAAGCAGGGAGGGGTGGGTTGTGCTTTTGCGGCCCATGGGAAAGCGTCGTAGGTGGGTGCTATGGGATCGACTGGACACGTCATACAGTGCTTGGGGGGATCCCAAATTCATTTCTTTGCCGCCGGGGTTCTGTTTTGGATTTGGATCCGGTCATTTGTCGATATGACCGTCAGGAATTACGGTTTCCGGACGGTTTTTTGCACAGGGAGTCCGTTGTATCCTCGGCGTGGGGTCGAGGGATAGGCGGCTTCGCATTGATTTTCGATAGGAGGAACAGCTTGTGTGTGGTGATCATTTCTACTGTCTTCCCGATGGGTAGGTCTCCGACGTTCGTCTTTTCGGGTGGAGTCCTGCAGAATTTCTATTGCAACTAGGTCATATCGTGACCAAAGAGTAGGAGCACGCATCATGAGACATCGAAGATTTTGGCTGATAGCAGCCTTGGTGATGGGACTGGCGGGCGCCGGCCAGGGACAGCCGGGTGTGAACATGTTGGCCAATGGCGGTTTTGAAAGCGGTTCAATCGCACCGTACGGCATCTACGGCAGCGGCACGGGCACGGTTGTGACCGAGTGCGCCGGCGCAGCGGTTCCTGAGGGTCCGATCGAGGGCAGGTACTGCCTGCATGTCACGGTCGCGGCCGCGGGGGCCAACAACTGGGATGTCGGCATGACCGACGGCAGCCATACCTTCAAACAGGGCAAGAAATACACGTTCGCCTGTTTCATGAAGACCAAGTCCGGCACGCTCCAGGTTCGTCTCAAGCCCGAACGAGGAGCGGATCCCTGGACGGGTTATGGCGAGGTCGTCGTCACGGTGACCGACAAGTGGACCGAGTTCTGGACGACGACGCCCGTGATGACGGCGGACGTGACGCCCGCGAGTCCCACCTTCCACTTTGCGTTCGCGCCGGGGGATTTCTGGATCGACGGCGTGAGGCTCTTTGAGGGCGATTATGTGGAGCCGGCATTTTTGAAGAACTATGCGGCCAAGAACCCCAGTCCCGATGTCGGTGCCACGGATGTGCCCCGGGAAGCGGTGTTGAGCTGGACGCCCGGCCCGTTCGCTGCGACGCACAACGTCTTCTTCGGCGACAACTTCAACGATGTCAACAACGCGACGGTTCCCACCGCGTCGGGCCTGACGGAGGCCAAATTCGATCCGGAAGGTCTTTTGGAGTTCGGCAAGACCTACTACTGGCGCGTGGACGAGGTGAACGCTCCGTCGGCCCCCGCCACGTTCAAGGGGCCGGTCTGGAAATTCACGGTCGAACCGTATTCCTATACGGTCACCGGTGTGACCGCCACGGCCAGCTCTTTCACCCTCGGTATGGGCCCCGAGAAGACCGTTGACGGCTCGGGTTTCGACAACGACCAGCACAGCACCATGGACACCGCCATGTGGCTCAGCGGTCCCACCTCGAAGTTGCCCGCCTGGATTCAGTACAATCTTAACCGCGTCTACAAGCTCGAAAGCATGAAGGTGTGGAACTCGAACCAGAAAGTCGAGAGTTTCATCGGTTTCGGCGCCAAGAGCACGCTGATTGAGTATTCCCTCGACGGTGAGGCCTGGACCACGCTGGACACCGTCGAGATTCCACGGGCCAGCGGAGCGGACGGTGACGCTGGGGCGGTGATTGATCTGGGGGGAATCGAAGCCAAGTTCGTCCGGCTCACCATCCAAAACAACTGGGGTGGTTTCATGCCGCAGACCGGCCTGAGCGAAGTCCGGTTCACCTACATTCCGGTCGCGGCTCGCCTCGGCTCCCCGGCCAATGGGGCCGAAGGGGTCTCGTTGGAACCGGTCTTGAACTGGCGGCCGGGACGCGACGCCGTCTCGCACAAGGTGTACCTCAGCGGCGATCGTCAGGCGGTGGTCGAGGGGACCGCTCTGGTCGACACTACGACGGGAGTCACCTACCAGGCGGACGGTCTAGAATACGGCAAGACGTATTACTGGAAGGTGGACGGAATCACCGAGGACGCGGTGGTTCGGCCCGGACAGGTGTGGAGCTTCTCGACGACGGAATTCATGGCCGTTGATGACTTCGAGCGCTACACCGATGACGAAGGCAGCCGGATCTACGAAGCCTGGGTCGACGGCCTGACGACCGGCGCCAGCGGTTCGACCGTGGGCAACCTGCAGGCGCCGTTTGCCGAACAGAGCATTGTCAACAGTGGTCGTCAGTCGATGCCGATGGACTACGACAACAGCAAGTCTCCGTTCTTCAGTGAGGCCGAGCACACGTTCAGCACGCCGCAGAACTGGACGGCCAATGGAGCGGATACGCTGACCGTATGGTTCCGCGGCCAGGCCCCCGGTTTTGCCCAGTTGGCCTCCGGCAATATCGTCGTCAGCGCCATCGGCGCCGACATCTGGAACAACAGCGATCAGTTCCGGTATGTCTACAAGAGCCTCTCCGGCGACGGCGCCATCGTCGCTCGCGTTGAGAGTCTTGTGCAAACGGATGTCTGGGCCAAGGGCGGCGTGATGATCCGCCAGAGCATCGACCCCGGTTCGAACCATGCCTTTATGGCTCTGACCCCCAGCGGCGGCAACGGGGCCAGCTTCCAGCACCGGCTCACCGCCGGCGGTGCGTCGACGAACAACGACAGCACCACGGCAGTGACGATGCCTTACTGGGTGAAGGTCGAACGCAAGGGCAATGCCTTCTCGGGTTTTGTCTCTGCCGACGGCAATACCTGGACGCAATTGGGCACCGCCCAGACGGTCGTCATGAACAATCCGGTGCTGATCGGTCTGGCTGTGACCAGCCACAATTCGGCAGCGGCAACCGCGGCGGAGTTCTCCAACGTCGCGACGACCGGCAATGTGACCGGATCTTGGCAGGCTGCCTCGATCGGGGTCGATCAGCCGGTAGGCAACTCGATCGAAGGTCTGTATCTGTCGGTCAAGGACAACGCGGGCAAGACCAAGGTGATCCAGAACCCCAACCCCGCCGCCACCACCGTGATGACATGGCAGCAGTGGCAGATTCCGCTGAGCGAGTTCACCTCGGCCGGGTTGAAGATGAACGCCGTCAAGTCGTTGGTCATCGGCGTGGGCACTAAGGCCTCGCCTAAGGCAGGCGGCACCGGACGGATCTATATCGACGACATCCGTGTCGGACGAAAGGGATCGAGCGATCCGGGCGCCGGCGTGGCTTATTACGCCCTTGAGAACAACACCAACGACGCTTCGGGCAACGGGTATGACGGCGTCGCGGTCGGCGGACCGACCTATGTCGACGGTCCGGCGGGCATGGGCAACGCCATGCTGTTCAACGGCGCCGGCGGCCAATATGTGAACCTCGGTACGTGGAACCCCTCGGCCGAGACGGGCCAGTTGAGCGTCTCTCTGTGGGCCAAGTGGGGCGGTCTGACGACGTTCTACCAGGGCCTAATCGGCAAACGGGACACCTGGGCGGCCAACCAGATGATGTGGCAGATCGAAGCCAACCAGACGACGGGCAACCTGTCGTTCTCACGGACGGACTCCTATCCGGCCAGCGGGAACCCGCGGCTTCCGATCGGGGAGTGGGCTCATGTGCTGGTGTCCTTTGACGGTGCGACGGCCAAATTCTTTTTCAATGGCCAGATGACCGGCCAGGGTGCGTTCTCGTTCGGAACGGATCCTGAGGCCGCGATGCAGTTCGGCGCCTGTGAGGCCAACGGTGGAAACCCGTTCAACGGAGCCCTCGATGAAATCCATATTTACGACAGGCCGCTGTCGTCGTTTGAGGTCAGCTACCTAGCAGGGAACCGGTAAGATCGCTGCGGGTCCTTGATCAGAAAGCAGGTTTGTTCCCGGGGCCCGTACTGTGTGTGGTGCGGGCCCCGGCTTTTTGTATCCCTTACATAAACGCCATGTTTTGGTTTTACGGGCATTGGGCGATTTGTGGGGGGTAAAATTCGCGCAGTCCGGTTGCGCAGCGACCTTACAGGAAGGAGAAGACGACCATGAAATCTCGTATTTTCGGGTGGGCCATAGTTTTGTTGTTTGCAGTCATGTTGTCTCCAAGCCGTGCCCAGCAAGTGGTGAACCTGATACAAAACGGCGGTTTCGAGACGGGGGCTATGACTCCCTGGGCCAGTTATGCGAACTCGCCGGGAGCCCGCACCACCACAGTGGTGAAAGACTGCGTCGGCGCGGCAAAACCTGAGGGACCGATCGAGGGCAGTTACTGTTTGCACGTCAACGTGACCGCACTGGGTGCCAACAACTATGCGATCGGTTTGCAGCCTCGACCGACAGTCACGTATCAGAGCGGCAAGAAATACACGTTTTCCGTTTTTCTCAAATGCAAATCCGGCACCATGCAGGTGACGCTTAAGCCCGAGTTGGGCGCCGACCCTTGGACGGGATATGGTTCACGGGTCGTCACCATGACGGACAAGTGGGTGGAATATTATACGACGACGCCCGTATTCTCCAGCAATGTTACGCCGGGACAGGTTTCGATGCACATCGGCTATGCAATCGGGGAATTCTGGATCGACGACGCGAAACTCTATGAGGGTGACTATGTCCCGACCGTTGTGAAGAACAAGTTCGGCGCGCAGAACCCGACGCCGGAAAACTCGGCGACGGACGTGGCCCGCGAGGTGGTCCTGGGCTGGAAGCCGGGTCCGTTCGCCGCGACGCACGACGTCTATTTCGGCACCAACTTCGACGACGTCAATAACGCTACGCCGGCCAAGCCGCTGGGCGTGCTGGTCAGTGCCGGTCAGACCGATTCGACGTTCGATCCGCAGGGGTTATTGGAGTTCGGACAGACCTATTACTGGCGTGTGGACGAGGTGAATGCCCCGTCGGCGCCGGCCACGTTCAAGGGCACGGTCTGGAGTTTCACCGCCGAGCCCTATTCCTATACGCTTACCGGTGTGACGGCCACTGCCAGCTCTTCCACGGCCGGAATGGGGCCGGAAAAGACCGTCAACGGCTCAGGTCTCAGCGCCACTGGCCAGCATTCGACACTGGACACGGATATGTGGCTCAGCGGCACGGGACAGTCGTTGCCGGCCTGGATCCAATACCGGTTCCCTCGAGTCACCAAGCTGGTGAGCATGACGGTGTGGAATTCGAATCAACGGGTAGAGTCTATGGTCGGTTTCGGCGCCAGAAGCGTCGTGATCGAGTACTCCGTAGACGGGCAGACGTGGAGCACGCTGAACACCGTGGAGATCCCACGCGCCTCCGGGATGGATACCTACGCCGGTTCGGAGATCGATCTGGCCGGAATCGAGGCCCAGTTTGTCAAGCTCACGATCCAGAGCAACTGGGGCGGTTTCGTGCCGCAGGTCGGGTTGAGCGAAGTCCGCTTCGTCTACGTTCCGATGACGGCCCGCCAACCCACCCCCGCCAGCGGTTCCGAAGGAGCGTCGCTGGAGCCGGTACTGAGCTGGAGGCCGGGACGGGAAGCGGTCTCGCACAATGTGTATCTCAGCGGCGACCGGCAGGCGGTTATCCACGGGACGGCGCTGTTGGAATCGGCGACCTCCACCCGCATTCAGGCGGACCGCCTCGAATACGGCAAGACCTATTTCTGGAAGGTGGACGAAGTCGGCGGCGACGGTTCCGTCCGCGCCGGCGACGTCTGGAGCTTCTCGACGACGGAGTTTTTGGCGGTCGAGGATTTCGAGAGCTACACCGATGACGAGGGCAACCGGATCTATGAAGCCTGGATCGACGGTTTGACCAACGGAGCCAGCGGCTCGACGGTCGGGCATATGACGGCCCCCTTTGCCGAGCAGACGATCGTCCAGAGCGGCCGGCAGTCGATGCCGATGGACTACGACAACAGCAAGGCCCCCTTCTACAGCGAAGCCGAACGTGTCTTCGACGCTCCGCAGAACTGGACCGTCGACGGCATCTCCGATCTGACCCTTTTTGTTCGAGGGTATCCGGCTCTGGGCTCGGTTGCGGTCGCCGAAGCCGGGGGCAAGATGACCCTGACCGGCGCCGGTGCGGACATCTGGGGCAACTCCGATGAATTCACTTACGCTTTCAAGGTCCTCAACGGCGACGGGAACATGATTGCCCGCGTCGTCAGCAACGGTACCGGCACGAACACCTGGGCCAAGGGCGGCGTGATGATCCGCGACAGCCTCAACGGGGGTTCGACTCATGCGATGATGGTCATCACCGGCGGTGGCGGCAACGGCGCCAGCTTCCAGAGTCGTGTCGCAACCAACGGGGTCTCGACCAACGTGGACAGCGTCGCGGTCGTCGCCCCGCCGTACTGGGTCAAGATGGAGCGGGTCGGCGGCAGTCTCACCGGCTCTGTCTCCGCCGACGGCAAGACCTGGACCACACTCGGGTCGGCATTCATCGCGATGGAGAACCCGGTCTACATCGGTTTGTGCGTGACTTCGCACGAGGCGGGTGTCGATCGGACGTATCAGTTCGACAACATCTCCACCAGCGGTGCGGTCACAGGCGCTTGGCAAGGCGTGGTCATCAACTCTTCCCGACACAACAGCGCGGAGATTCTATACGTTACGCTGGAGGACAGCACCGGCAAGAAGGCCACCGCCACCCATGCCAACGCAGTGACGTCGAGCACGTGGACCGAAGTTCGCTTCCCGCTTACGACTTTCACCGGCGTGAATCTGGCAAGAGTCGCCAAGCTGGTCATCGGGGTGGGCGACAAGGCCAGTCCCAAGGCCGGTGGAGTCGGGCAGATCTATGTGGACGACATTCGCGTCGGCCGCAAGGGCTCCAGCGATCCGGGTGCGGGTGTGGCCTACTACGCGTTGGAGAACGATACGACCGACGGTTCCGGCAACGGCCGCGACGGCGTTGCAATGGGCAACCCGGTCTATGTGGATGGTCCGGCGGGGATGGGTAAGGCCCTGTTGTTCAACGGCGCCGGCGGCCAGTATGTCGCACTCGGTACCTGGAACCCCTCGGAGGCCACCGGTGAACTGAGCGTTTCGCTGTGGGCCAAGTGGAACGGCCTAACCACCTTCTGGCAGGGCCTGATGGGCAAGCGCGATACGTGGGCCGATGGGCAGACGATGTGGCAGATCGAAGCCAACCAGACCACGGGGACGGTGTCGTTCGCCCGCTACAACATCACCGGTGCCACCGCCCCGGCGTTGACGATCGGCGAGTGGACGCACATCGTCCTGACGTTCGACAAGGTGACGCCACAATTTTTCTACAACGGCAAGAAGGTGGGCACAGTCACGCCCGGGTTCTCTTTCGGTCCCGATACGGAGGCGGGCATGGCCTTCGGTGCCTGTGAAGGGACCGGCGGTAACCCATTCAACGGGGCCCTCGATGAGGTCCACCTGTTCGACAGGGCGCTGTCGTCGTTCGAGGTCAACTTCCTGGCGGGAATCCAATAGGATCGCCGGCGGCGTTGATCGTGAAGAATCAGCATGTCTTTCCGGGGCCTGCATCCCCAGGGTGCGGGCCCCGGCATTTTCGCAGTTTTCCACGACGGAGTTCCGATAAAAAGGCCAAGTGCCCCCGATGGCACGCTGAAGCCTTTGTCTGAATTCCGTTGACCTGGAAAGATGAATCTGCGATGATGAAATATCTCTGTGCTGGGAGTCTCCGGTGGGGTCCCCCTCGCGGCATAGCCGTCGGGGTTCCTTGCAGGGGCGGTGTGTTTGTGAACAGGCTCTGTTGAGGTAACGGTGTACTCGAGGGCAGCGAATATCAACATCGACGATTCCGTGCTTGTGCAGCAGTCGCAAAGGGGTGATGCGACCGCCATGGAGCGGCTGATCCTTCGGTACCAGAACCGCATTTACAACGTCATTCTAAAAATATGCGGGAATCCCGACGATGCGGCGGAACTTGCCCAGGAAACGTTTGTCAAAGTGATAGAAAGCATCGACAAGTTTCAGGGCAAGAGCAGCTTTTACACGTGGTTGTTCCGCATCGCGGTGAATCTGACGTTGAACCACTGCCAGCGAAGCAGCCGAACGGCCGCTCGATCCCTCGATGCGGAAGATACGGAGCTGGACGGAACGGCCAGGCAGACTCTGAGGGAGTGCCTCAGCGACGAGCGGGCGGTCGATCCAGCCGCCGTGGCCCAGAGCCGGGAACTCTGCGAGCTGGCCAAGAAATGCCTGTTGCAGCTTGAAGAGCCTCAGCGGGCCGTGGTGGTGCTCCGGGATATTGAAGGCATGGATTACGCGCAGATTGCCGACGTTCTGAACCTTGAGCTCGGAACGGTCCGGAGCCGGCTGAGCCGCGCCCGGAGCAGTCTGAGGGATATTCTGGAGGCTATGTTGAAATGAAGCCGAACCCGAACCTCGATGAACTGCTCAGCAGTTTCATAGATGGGGAGCTGTCTGGCCGTCAGCGGACGGAGGTGCAGCGCATGGCGGCTCACGATCCGACGGTCGCCAGGCGGCTGCGGCAGCTTCAGAACTGCCGAACCCTGTTCTGCTCGTTACCCCCGGCCGAGGCGCCCGGTGACATGCTCGAACAGATCCGCCAGTCGCTGGAGCGAAGGACGCTCCTGCAGGAACATCCGGTCGCGGCCCGGCGTGTGACAGGGCTCATCCATCTGGCCTTGCGCAAGTTTGTCGCCGCCGCGGCGATGATCGCGCTGCTGGCGTTCCTGGGCGCGATCGTCTATCAGGTCGTCGCACCGGTTTCAGGACCAGAGCCGACGACCCCCGTGGCCCTGGATCTTCCGGCGATTCCGTCAACCGACACCGGTGGGCGAATGCCGCCGATGAGGGTCGAAGACAAAGGCTTTGTTGGCCGACTGGAATTCCAGACCCCGCTGTTCGTTTCGACGGACGCGTTCATCCAGCGGGCCATCGACACTTGTGGCCTGAAGAATCTCGCCCAGCCGGACATTCTGGGCAACCGAAGCGTCTATCGTGTGGTCGGCACCCGCGCGGACGTCAGCCGACTCGTGGCGTCGCTGGGCAGCGTGTGGAATCAGGTGGAATCCGCGTCCCTTCACGTGGACCCGCTCCCGGGAGCGACGCCGGTTGTGGTCGAGGCGGTCACCGTAGACCAAGCGGCGACGGTGGTCGCTTGCGACAATACCGAGGCGTCCATCAAGACCGCCCAAGTGTACGCTGCGATGAATCATATGGCCAGAGCCATGCCCGGCAGCGAACTGCCGTCCCTGATCTACGATGATATGGGCAGCTTCTGGGCCATGCACGCGATTCCGATGCCCAAGCTGACCGGACCCGAGAAACGGATCGAAACCACGGACACTCCTGCCGAACCAACCGCGCAGGCCAGTTTGACAATCGTTCTCCTTCGTTCCCCCAAGTGACTGGGTGTGGCGCACGGAGGCGCTTTGTTTTGAAAGTGCAAGTTCGAAGTGTGAAGTCTCAAACGCCGGACTTCACACTTCGAACTGTTTCGTTTACACTCTTGTTTTGAAACTTCAAATTTGATTCTTTCCGAGAGACCACGGAATGCTCGATATTCAGAACGCCTGTCTGGTGGTTGTCGATGTGCAGGGCAAGCTCGCCCAGCTCATGGTGGACAAGGAATCCCTTTTCCGGAACATCCGTATCCTCATCCAGTCGGCCAAGATTCTCGATATCCCGATCCTGTGGTGCCAGCAGGTTCCCGAGTCGCTGGGACCGACGGTTCCCGAAATCGCGGAACTGCTGTCGGGGGAAGAGGCCATTGACAAGGCTTCCTTTAGTTGCTGCGGCGAAGAACGTTTCACCGCCGAACTGAACGCTTTGGGCCGGGAACAGGTGATGCTGTGCGGCATCGAGGCGCACATCTGTATCTACCAGACTGCGATGGACTTGATGGAAGGGGGCGTCGATGTGACAATCATCGCCGACGCGGTTTCCTCCCGGACCGAGCTGAACCGCCAAATCGCCTTGGACCGCCTTTCGGCCGAAGGGGCCAATATCAGTAGTGTCGAGATGGTCCTGTTCGAGCTGCTCAAAACCTCGCGGCATCCGAGATTCCGCGACATCGCCAAGCTCGTCAAGTAGTGTCGCGGTTCTTGGGATCGGATACGCCGGCCGGGCCGGCGTCTCGACCCTTGTCGAAAATCCGCGGGGCGGGTATCTTTCTCGGAACTTATGCGGATTTCGGATTACATCGAGCAGGCGTGCGCGAACCTCTGGAAGAAGAAGCTACGCACGATTCTCACCACGGCCGGCGTGGTGATCGGGATCGGGGCGCTGGTCTGCATGTTCGCGTTCGGCCAGGGCATTCAGCGGAACATCACCGACCAGTTCAACAAGGTGGATATCCTGTACGACATCGTGGTCTCGTCGCCACGTCAGGGCGGCGGTCCTCGTTTTCGCGGCCGGGACGACCCCGACGGTCCTCGTCGAGGCGGTCGGCGGGGGGCTCGGGCCGGTGCAAACGACCCCAACGCTCCCCCATTGGACGCGCGGTTTCTGGAGGAGGCGAGAAAGATCCCTGGCGTCGAGACGGTGTTCCCCGAGCTTCGGTTCCCGGCGCAGCTTCGCCTGGGGGCCAGGGAGCAGTTCACACTGGTCCAGGTGCTCTCGCCGGACATTTGTCGTTCGGGAAAGATACGATTGCGGGCGGGACGCTGCTACGACGCGAACGACCCGAACGGCATGATGATCAGCGACTCGATGGTGCGACGCCTGGGCCTGGCCGAGGCGGCCGACGCGCTCGGCAAGCAGATCGAGGTCGTCACGCTGAGCCTGGACTTCGGTCTGAGAAGCCTGATGCGGATGGTCTTTCCCAGCGAGGATCGCCAGGGTTTGCCAATCGCCCGCACGAGCTATCGCTTCACGATCGTGGGCGTGGCCGAGCGGATGCCCTTCGGCGGGATGAGCGACGCGTACGTGCAGCCGGCAATGGCCGCGGGGATGCGAAAGCTCGCTTTCACGAACATCTGGGACCTCTACCAGCCCCCCGGCCAGGGGGCGAACTACTCCTCGGTGACGGTCAAGGTCCGATCTCCTGCGGATGTGGCGTCGGTCAAGAAAGAGCTGGAATCGCGCGGCTACAACACCTTCACCCTGATGGACCAGCTCGACGAGATGCGGATCGGCTTTCTCATCATGGATATGTTCCTGCTGGCGGTCGGCATGATCGGCATCACGGTCGCGTCGCTGGGGATCGTCAACACGATGGTGATGTCGATCCTGGAGCGATACCGCGAGATCGGGATCATGAAGGCGGTCGGCGCCACCGACGGCGATGTCCAGCGGATTTTCCTCTTCGAGTCCGGGGCCATCGGCCTGCTCGGGGGAACGTTCGGCCTGGCGCTGGCGGCAGCGGTGAGTTTCGTCATTAACGAGATCATCAACGCCATCATGGCCCGCGAACACGCACCCCGCATGGCCTACTTCGACTTCCCCTGGTGGCTCTGTGTGGGCGCGATCCTCTTCTCGATTCTGGTGAGTCTTCTCGCAGGCCTCTACCCGACCCGACGCGCCGCCCGTGTCGATCCGGTCGTCGCCCTGCGACACGACTGAGACTCGCCCAAGAACCCAAAGGGCAGGGACCTGCGCCTCGGTATTCCCTGGACTCATCGAGCTCAAAAGCGGACTTTTCCGGGCCAATCCGCTTTTTGCAGCCCGATCCTTCTTGACCGCTATCCGGCGGTTTTGCTAAGGTGGCCCCTGTTGACACGGATTGGATTACGCCTTGGGACGACTATGGGGTTCCATCAGAGAATTCACCGGATGCTGCCGGACAAGAACCGGCTGCGAAAGACTCTGCTCTATCGGCTGTTCGGCAAGAACATCCTGGCCGGCGACCTTTGGCGTTTCGACGCG
>JAGPGT010000221.1 GCA_018055905.1 Phycisphaerae bacterium | reverse complement strand
GATGTCCAGACCGCGGAGTTCTTCTTCCCGCGAGACTCGGATGCCCATCACCGCCTTGAGAATCAGCCAGGTCGCCACGGCCGCGATAAAGACGAAAACCGCCACCGAGCCGACCGCCGCCAACTGTACCCCGAGCAACTTGAAACCGCCGCCGAAGAACAGGCCGTTACCAGTGGAGGTGCCGGTGATGCCGTCGCGAGCGAACAGGCCGACGGCGACGGTCCCGAACACGCCGTTTCCGTTGCCGAACATCAGACCCCAGCCGAGGATCAGGAATCCCAACGACGAGGCTGCAAACACGATGAAATTCTTCGACATAATGTTCACGGTGTTCTTCGCCCTTGCGAACCCCGACTCCACCCCCGCAAACCCCAGGTTCATGAAGAACACCAGGAATGCCGCGACCATGACCCACAATGTGTCCACAATCACTTTGACATTCGGATCCATCATTTCCGTCCTTCGTCGACCCTAGATTCGCGCCGTGCGGCGCGGAAACAACCCCAAGATTCGCGGGCTCCCACGCAGAGCCCGTCACCGTTTGCGAGGCCGCCCCCGGGATCGCCCCGGGAACGTTAGAAGCTGTACGACAGCCCGACACCGCCCCAGAAGTTGTCGCTCTTGCCGGTCGCTTCGCGAACATCGTCGTCGATCATCATCGAGTAGGCGATGCTCGGCTTGATCGTCAGAGATCCCAAGGTCAACGGCACACCCGCCGAGATTGTCACGTCGTTGAAGGCGCCGTCGTCCACGCCGAAGTAGAAATCGTTATATCCGTCCGTCGCATACGCCATGCTGGCGCCGAGCACCAGATCGAAGGACTTCTCGTCGCCCCACGAGGCGATCTTCTCGATCGTATGCCCGATGGAGAACTGGATGTAGCTGCCCTCGGCCTCGTCAAAATCGTAGAACCATTTGACCGCGGGCGAGAGGAACACATCGGCGCTGAGTCCGGCGTAGAACTCCATCGTCGAATCAAAAGCCGTGTTCGGGAAGTCGTAGTAAATGAACCCGGCCGAGAACCCGAACGTCTCCTGACCCGGGATCGTGCCGGAGTAGTCGATGGCGTAATCGACCTCGTTGAACTCCCAGTTGTCGACCACTTCGCCCGTGATATCGCAGTTGGCCCAGAGGGATCCTGTGAAGCCCTTGTAGCCGACGCTGGCGCTGGGCTGCATGACCCAGTCGTCCACAACGTTCTGTCCCCGCCAGACATACTTGCTGAAGAAGTCGGCCGCTACGCCGAACGTCACATCGTTCTCGGCCCTCGCCAGAGACGCCGTACTCAACACCATCGTCGCCACACACCCTAGAACTCTGCTTCTGGACATCGTTGCCATGCTCCTAAACAATCTTCCTGCGATCACACGGACGACGCCGTCCGTCCCGGTCCCGGGGAAAACCCCCTGTCGAATCCGGTCCCGTACAACTCGCAAGCCCCGTGCCAAAAATCCATCCGAAGTTAAAGTTGGCTTAAACCTTTAAGGGAAGACCATTTACGAAAAAGAGCAACACCCATGTTCGCCGCGTCAGCAACTACAAAATTGTACCTAAACCCAATTCTGCATACATTTTCGTAATGATCTGTTCTTCCCAACACATCGGAAGACTCTTCGCGGACCGCAACCGGCTGACCGCTCAACCGATTGCCGAAACCGGGCCCAATTTTCCATTGAGTGGCTCCGGGACGGTGTGATAGAATGAAGTTGCCAAGGAGAAGCTGACAACCGCCCATGGACGTCTCTTGCCCCGAGAGGGTGGGGTTGTTTTATGCCTTGTGAAAAACGATACCCTTGGGCGATTCGAGTCTACGGTAAGCGCCGCATGGGCTTCATCGCTTTCGAAGCTCTGGCGGGCCTGGAGGGAGCGTGAAGACGGCGGCGCTTTTTTCTTCCGTTCGTGGTAGAAGCGGTTAGATGTACTTTGGATAGATTCCGTACTTCTTGATCTTGTAGCCCAGGATTCGCTCGGTGATGCCCAGTTCCTGCGCGGCTTTTCGCTGTTGGCCGCCACACTTCTTCAAGGCGTCGATGATGAGTTCGCGTTCTTTGTTGGCGATGATCTCGGTGAACGAAGGTCTGGCCGACGTGTTGTTCTTGTCCACCATCTGTAGTGACGGCGGCAGGTGTTCAGTGCGGATGACGTCGCCCTCACAAACCAGAACCGCCCGTTCGATGCAGTTTTCCAACTCGCGGATGTTGCCCGGCCAGTGATATCGGGTCAGCGCCTCGATCGCCGGCGTCGAGATGCGGGTGATCGGCTTGCTGTTTTCCCGTGCGAAATGTTGCAGAAAATGATCCGCCAACAACATGATGTCGTCCTTGCGCTCCCGCAAAGGAGGCAGGTAGATCGGAAACACGTTGATCCGATAGTAGAGATCGCTTCGGAACGCGCCGTCGGTGATCTGCTGCTCCAGGTTCTTGTGCGTTGCGACAATGACGCGGACATTGGCCTTGATCGTCTCGGTGCCGCCGAGCCGCTCGAATTCACGGAATTGGATCACGCGAAGGAGCTTGACCTGGAGATTCGGGGGGAAATCACCGATCTCGTCGAGGAAAATCGTGCCGCCGTTGGCCCGTTCGAACCGACCGAGCTTGCGTTCGACCGCACCGGTGAAGGCCCCCTTCTCGTGCCCGAACAGTTCGCTTTCCAGCAGCGTTTCAGGCAGGGCGGTGCAGTTGACCTTGATAAAGGGTTTGTCCGCCCGCAGGCTGTTGTAGTGGACCGCGTGCGCAACCAGATCTTTGCCGGTACCGCTTTCACCGCGGATGAGCACGGTCGCGTTGCTGTCGGCCACCTGCTCGATGAGCCGGTAGACCTCCTGCATCGCGTTGCTCGTACCGACCATGTTGTTGACGGCAAATCGCGTCTTGAGCTCACGCCGCAGGCGGACATTCTCATCGCGAAGGACCGCCCGTTCGGACTCCACCAGCTTATTGAGCTTGATCGCCTGAGCCACCATCGTCGAAATGATGTTCAGCAGGCGAAGGTTGGCGTCGAAATCGTCGTTCCGTCCCGCCTCGCGGTCTACACTGAGGGCCCCGACCGTCTGGCCTTCCAGTTTGATCGGAACGCAGAAGAACGCGATCCTCTTGCCGTTGCGGGTGTCCCGTGCCTTGGTCTTGTGCAGGAACCGAGGATCTTTCTCGATGTCCGGCACAACGATCGCCTCGCCCGTTTGGACAACGCGTCCTGTAATCCCCTCGCCCATTTTATAGCTGGCCTGGCTCTTGGATCGCTCGCTCAGTCCGTGGGCAACTTTGATGCTGATCAATTCGGTATCGGAATCCAGCAGCGCGATGGTACCCCGCTGGAGCTTCAGGTGCGTGTCCAGCAGGGTCAAAATGCTCTTGAGAGTCTCTTCCAGATCCAGCGACTCCGCGAACGCCTTGGCGATATTGCTGAGCAGCTGTACTTCCATCGCAAACGTCGATTTCATCGTGCGTTTTTCCATCAAGCCAGAAGCCTTGCCAACAATTTTGTAGACTACCGCACAAAGCATACATTCTTGTCGGCGGCGAATCAATGAAAATCCTGCCCAAACGCAGGGGCAAAGCCGCTCGTGGCCAAAGATTCACCTGATCTACGGAACAGATCCACAGCTTTGTGGTATGATGTCCAAAAGCATGAATCGAAGGTTTTCAGACCAACTGGCCCAATGCGAATGCTGTCCGCGAAAATGCGGCGTCAATCGGCTCGAAGGCAGGATGGGGTTCTGCCGAATCGGAGGCGATGTGCTCATTTCCTATGCCGGTCTCCATTTCGGCGAGGAACCTCCCATCTCGGGAACTCGTGGTTCCGGAACCGTCTTTTTCGCCGGTTGTAACCTTCGCTGCGTCTTTTGCCAGAACCACCAGATCAGCCAGGACTTCCGGCCCGACCAGATGAACGTCATGACAACCGATCAACTGGCGGCCGAGATGCTCCGGCTGGCGGAGGCCGGCGCCCACAATATCAACTTGGTCTCCCCTTCCCACGTGGTCTTCCAGGCAGCCGACGCCATCATCGCCGCCCGGACCCGGGGGCTCTCCATCCCCATCGTGTACAACTCGAACGGATACGATTCCGTGGACGCCCTGCGCCAGATCCGCGGGCTTGTGGATATCTACCTGCCGGACATCAAGTATCTCTCGAACGATCTAGGCCGTCGGTACTCCGCCGCGACTGATTACGCACAAGTCGTTCCCGACGTCCTGCGAGAAATGCTCGACCAAGTCGGGCATCTGGAAGTGGATGAGAACGGGATCGCCCGCCGGGGGCTGCTGGTCCGCCATCTGGTCTTGCCCGGCCACGTGGACAACAGCCGTCGGTGCCTGGCCTTCCTGTCGGAACTGTCCGGCAGCATCTTCATCAGCATCATGTCACAGTACTCGCCGCAATATCGGGCCTCCTGTTGCCCTGAGATCGACCGGCCTCTGAGCATCCGCGAATACGAGGAGGTCACAGACTATGCCCTCTCCCTGGGACTGGAAAACGCTTTCATCCAGGAACTCAACAGCCGGGACCGCTACCTTCCCGACTTTGACCGAGATCGCCCGTTCGAGTAGTCGCCGGCAAAAACAACATCGGTTCCCTACCGAACATCCCTCGCCTTGCGGATCTTATGCGCGAGGACGAGCAGAGCGACACCCAAGAGAACCGTCGAAGGCCCCTCGGCTGCGGTCCAGAACCGCGGAAAACGCACAACCGCGTCGAGAATCGTAACACCGACCCCGCCCAGGAGGGCTGCAACGCCCAAAAGCACGACCAAGGGCCGATAACGGTCGGGGTCGAATGAAATGTACATGCCGATTGCCCCCAGAATGGCGTAGAGCGCCGAGACCGAGCGGATCAGATAACTCAAGAGCGGGGTATAGACCAGCTCGCCCAAACCAATCCACCGGTGAATGGCCGCCATCCATTCGAAAGGACAGAACACAAAGACCAGGGCACACAGCATGACGATGGCCGTCAGACGCAGTAACCCTCTTAGCATTCGATCGGAGGACATCCCGAGCCTCCCTTTCCCATCTTGCAGCATCCATTCATCTCAACCGAGAACCCTCCCCGGTCACCCCTGGGAGCAGACGTTTCAAACGGCTTCGATTATACAAAATATTGCTTGACGAAAAACGGCCCAAATGATAAGATGGGCAAGGTAATGGAGAAAAATGGATTTTCTCAAGTTTCACACGACGACAGGACGAGCGTCGGACGCCACTGGATGGTTTTTTCACGGATCGATTCTCCGACAAGAGGCAAGAAGGATGTCTTGCGAGGCGAGGCCTTGCAGACAACCCAAACGGGGGATTCTCCCGAATCCAACGGAAAGGGCCACGATGTCCTGGAGCAGCGGCGGGCAGGTCCAGGGCCATCGTTATCGTGTAGTCGTGCTCGCACCATTGTGGCCGGGCAGTGTGTTGTCCGGCGGCAGTAACTGGGTGTAGCTCCCCAAGGCCTGTGTGGCCGATCTGGAGCGAGGGTAAGTGAAAGGAAGTGAAGATGAAGAAGGCATTGTTTGCAGTCGCCGCAGTGGCTCTGCTGGCCGTCGCCGCCCAGGCGGGCGAGATCAAGTATCATGAGTGGCCGTGCGCCCCGATCGCGCAGGAAATCACGACCATCCCGGTGGTGATGGACGTCGGCTACTGGGTTCGCA
>JAGPGT010000034.1 GCA_018055905.1 Phycisphaerae bacterium | reverse complement strand
TGGCCTGGCCGCTGGACGTCCCTCCCCTGGCGGGCTGGGAGAACCAATGACGCGTCGAGCCTGGAGGGTCCTCGCCGGGTCTGTAACACAAATGCGGTGAAATCTCGGAAAGGGCCGACAGGATCGGTCAGAGGGAGGAAACCGCAATTTCCCACTGAAACGATGGGGTTTCTACCCTCCAGAGAGGCAAGATTGCCGATGGGAGGACCGCCTCGGCCGGCCCTTCTCCAGACGGGACGTTGACAGGAGCCGTCCGGTCGGGGATAATCAGCCGCATCTTTGAGCCGGATGAATCAAAGGCCAATTCACTTGGTTGGCGGTTAGACAGGGACCGAGTCGTCTGCATAACCGACCGGCAGATGGAAGGCGACCGCATCGCGGAAGGAGGGAGTCCGTTCGTGCTGGGGTTTGCGGGATTTTCCCTTGACAGGGGTGGGATCGCCGGGTAATAAAAAGGGTTTATGCCGGTGGCGAGAGGGTCGCCTTGTGGATTTTTGGAAAGAATTGGAGTAGTCGAATATGTTACCGATGAGACGGACCAGCAAGAGTCGGGTGCGGACCCGGCGGTCGCACCAGGCGCTCAAGCCGGTGCATTACACGATTTGCCCCAAGTGCAGTCAGTCGATCCTGCCGCACACGGCGTGCAACAACTGCGGGTATGTCAACCCGAACCTGACGCTCAAGCTCGGTAAGGAGGAAACCGACTAAACATGCGTATTGCAGTGGATGCCATGGGAGGGGACCACGCCCCGGACGAAATTATCGCCGGCGTACTTGAGGCGTTGCCCCAGATCGACAAGGATGACGCGATTATCCTGGTGGGTCCGAAGGATCTGCTCGAGCAAAAGTTGGCCGCGGCCGCCTATGACAACGAACGGCTGAGCATCGTCGATGCGCCGGACGTGATCGGGATGGACGAAAAACCGGTCGACAGCCTGCGCAAGAAGCCGCGAAGTTCGATCAGCGTCTTGGCCAAGCTGGCCAAGACCGGAGAGGCCGATGCGGTAATCTCCGCCGGCAACACCGGCGCCTGCGTAGCGGCCTTCCAGATGCGGATGCGAACCCTGCCCGGCGTAAACCGTCCGGGCATCGCGGTGGTCTTTCCGAGTCCCAGCGGTCCGGTCACCATCTGCGATGTCGGCGCCAATATCGCTTGCAAGCCCCTCAACCTATATCAGTACGGGCTGATGGCAAGCATCTATTCCCGCAACTTTTTGGGAATTCAGAACCCCCGCATCGGACTGATGAGCATCGGGGAAGAGGATGCCAAGGGCAATGAAGTCGTGAAAAAAGCCGCGGACATGTTGCGTAACGACCCGCGGCTGACCTTTATTGGAAACATCGAGGGGAGAGACATCTTCCGAGATGTCTGCGATGTGGTGGTCTGTGAGGGGTTCGTCGGCAATGTCGTACTCAAACTGACCGAAGGCGCGGTTGACAGCCTCTTCCGTGCAATCAAGAAGGAACTGATGCAGGAGCAGCCGCAGTTGGCTTTGATGTTCAAACCGATCATCATGCGGGTATACCAGAAGCACGACTACAATGAATATGGAGGGGCTCCCCTGCTAGGTATCGACGGCACGGCCCTGATCTGCCACGGCGCCAGCAAGGCCCGCACGATCCGCAATGCGGTTCGCACCGCCAAGACCTGCCACACCCAGAAGATCAACGAGCGAATCCAGGAAAGTCTCGCGGAAGCTGGCGTAAGGACAACGGATGAAGAGCAAAATTGAGGAACGTCTCCCGGCGAACCGTGCCGTCATTACCGGGTGCGGCTCCTTCGTTCCCGCCCAAATCCTGACCAACGACGACTTGTCGAAGATGGTGGAGACCTCCGACGAATGGATCGTCACGCGGACTGGAATCCGGGTTCGTCACGTCACTTCAGATGAGGAAACGACCGCCTACTTGGCGACCGAGGCGGCCAAACGCGCCCTGGAATACGCCCGGTACGAGGCCGAAAACGTTGAATTGATTGTCGTGGCCACGATCACACCGGAGATGGTTTTCCCTTCTACCGCCTGTTTCGTGCAACAAGCACTCGGGGCCCGGAAGGCTTGGGCGTTCGACGTGGCTGCGGCGTGCAGCGGGTTCGTCTATTCCCTGCACATGGTGCAGCAGATGATGGAGAACGGACGGCTCGACAGTGCCCTGGTGATCGGCGCCGAGACGCTCACGAAGATCACCAACTGGAAGGATCGGACCAGTTGCATCCTGTTCGGCGACGGCGCCGGGGCGGTCCTGCTCCAACGCAAACAGGACGCCGGCCGTGGGATCATCTACAGCACCCTCGGCGCTGACGGTAGTTATTGGGAATCACTGTGTTGCAGAGCGCACGGAGCGAGGTATCCCGCTCGCAAGCCCCTGGAAGACCCCGACATGATTTTCATGCAGATCAAAGGCCGGGAAGTCTATCAGCAGGCGGTCAGACGTATTGTCGAAGCGGTCACCGACTGCCTGACCCACTGCAACCTGACGGTGGACGACGTCGATATGTTCATCTCGCACCAGATGAACGCAAGGATCATCGAATCGGCGGCCAAGCGTCTGAATCTGCCCGACGAAAAAGTCTTCGTCAACATTCACAACTACGGCAACACCTCGGCCGCGTCCGTGCCCATTGCGTTCGACGAATGCATGAGGCAGGGAAAAGTCAAAAAAGGAGACATCGTCCTTTTCGTTGCGTTCGGCGCCGGGGTCACTTGGGGCGCCAACGTGGTCGAGATCTGACGCGTCGCCATGCAAAAACGGACTGTCGCCTGCCTTTGACGAGTGGGGACCAAAACAAACGAGGACAGAATCGATGAAGACGGCTTTTTTATTCCCAGGACAAGGCGCCCAGACTGTGGGCATGGGAGCCGATATCGCCCAGGCTTACCCCGTCGCGGCCACGTTGTTCGACAGGGCCAACGACATCCTCGGTTTTGACCTGAAGAGGATCTGCTTCGAAGGTCCGGCCGAGAAGCTCAACAGCACGACGATATCGCAACCCGCGATCTTCGTGACGTCAGCCGCCCTGCTGGAAATCCTCCGGACCTACCCGGCGACCGCAGGCCTCAAACCGGATGTCACGGCGGGCCTGAGCATGGGCGAGTACACCGCCTTGTATGCCGCGGGGGCCATGGATTTCGAAGATGGCCTACGGCTGGTCCGAAAACGCGGCGAGGCTATGCAGACGGCTGCCGAGGCCACTCAGGGCACGATGGTGAGCATCATCGGGTTGGAGGAAGACCAGGTCCGCCAGCTCTGTGAAGAGGCTCGCCAGGGGGAGTTGCTCGAACCGGTCAACTTCAATTGCCCCGGCCAAATCGTCGTCAGCGGCAGTCTCGGCGCCTGTGCAAGGGCACTCGAGCTGGCCCCCCGGCACGGAGCCGTCAAGGCCGTCCAACTCGAGGTCGCGGGCGGGTTCCACACGAGCTTGATGGGCAGTGCTGCCGAGGCGTTGCACCAGGCGCTGCTCCAGGCGCGAATCTCGCAGCCCGCAGCAGCCCCCACGATCGCAAACATCAACGCTGAGTATTACCGGACTACCGACGAGGTCGTATCGGGCCTGACCCGACAACTCACCGGCGCGATTCTCTGGCACAAATGCATGGACCGCCTGTTGGCCGATGGGATCGAGGAGTTCTACGAAATCGGCCCGGGTCGCGTCCTGACCGGCCTGATGAAACGGATCAACAGAAGGACCAAAATAACCAACGTCAGCGACCTGGCCTCAGTCAAAGCCTTGATCGGCTAGATCTGCCGCCCGATCGCACGTTCTGCTTCTTCAGGACACAGAAAATCGTAACATGTTTTGGGATCAAGAGTTGGAGATAGAGGATGGCTGAGAAACGACTGGCAGTAGTGACCGGCGGCGCCCGAGGGATCGGCCGAGCCATTGTGTTCGAACTGCTCAAGCAGGGCCGCATCGTCGCGGCGCTGGATATCAAGCAAGAGCAACTCCAGGAACTGGAGCAGGCGGGCAGGCAGGCCGGCTACGAGATCCTCACGCGGTGCGTCGACATCACCCAAAGCGACCGGTTGACCGAGGTCCTGGAGTCGCTGGCCTCCGAGCACGGCGGCATCGGGATCCTGGTCAACAACGCCGGGATCACCCGGGATAAACTGATGATCCAGATGGACGACGAGGATTTCGACCGAGTGATAAACGTAAACCTGCGAGCGGCGTTCACCGCCACCCGCGTGGCGGCCCGTTCCATGGTCCGCAATAAGTTCGGGCGGATCGTCAACATTAGCTCCGTGGCGGGTGTGATGGGCCAGGCCGGTTCGGCCAACTACGCCGCCAGCAAGGCGGGCCTGATCGGCATGACCAAATCGATCGCCCGCGAGGTCGGCAAGAAGAATGTGACCGCCAACTGTATCGCGCCGGGCTTTATCCAGACCGACATGACCGCCGTGCTGTCGGAGCTGGTCAAGAACGCCGCAATGGAGGTCATCCCGGTCAAACGGTTCGGAACCGTCGAAGACGTCGCCCGCGCGGTGGCTTTTCTCGCCAGTGATGAAGCCGGCTACATTACCGGACAGGTCCTGTGCGTCGACGGCGGCATGGCCATGTAGAAAAACGAAAAAAATGTTTGTGTGCGCCCCCTCCAGTCGGTAAGATACCGACCGAAATCTGGAGGGTGGTGGTACACGTGGTTCCAGGAAATCGCAACGAAAGCCCAGTGAGTATTCTGATCCAGTTAAGGAGGATACAGCAGTGAGTATCGAAGAGGTGGATGTCCAACAGATTGAAAATAAGGTGATCGAGATCATCAGCGAGCAAATGGGCGTTGATAAGTCCGAGATCACACGGGAAACCTCCTTTATCAACGACTTGAATGCCGACTCTCTGGACACCGTGGAACTCGTGATGGAGTTTGAGGACGAGTTCGACATGAGCATCCCCGACGAGGAGGCCGAGAAAATTCAAACGGTTGGAGCCGCGGTCGATTATATCGTCAACATCGCCCAGACCAAGAAGAAGGAAAGCGCATAGAGTCAATGGATAGACGCCGAGTCGTTATAACGGGCTTGGGGTGCATTACCGCCCTGTCCGAGTCCGTCGAGGGATTGTTCAATGCGCTGTGTGAAGGCCGGAGCGGGGTTTCCACGTTTGAGTCGTTCGACACCAGCGCCTACCCCGTACACTTCGGGGGCGAGATCAAGACTTTCGATGTGACCCGGTACATCGACAAACGGGAAGCCAAACGGATGGACCGGTTCAGCGAGTTCGCTGTCGCCGCCTCCATCCAGGCCGTGAAAGACAGTGGGATTGATTTCGCCAAGGAGAATCCCTACCGGGTCGGCGCGATCGTCGGGACGGGGATCGGCGGCATCAAAGAGATTGAGGAACAGCACATTCGTCTGCTGGAAAAGGGGCCGGGCAAGGTCTCGCCCTTCTGCGTGCCTCGTTTGATGTCCAATGCGGCCAGCGGCAACATCGCGATCCAATTCGGACTTCGGGGCCCGACGTTCGCGGTTTCCAGCGCGTGTGCTTCCGGCAATCACACCATCGGAGAAGCGTTCTGGAACGTCGCCAGCGGGCGAAGCGACATCATCATTACCGGCGGTTCGGAAGCCGCCTGCACGCCCATCGGTCTGGGTTCGTTCTGCGCCGCCCGTTCGCTGAGCACGCGGAACGATAATCCCCAGGCAGCGTCGCGGCCTTTCGACCGCGACCGGGACGGTTTCGTCCTGGCGGAGGGCGCGGGCATCCTGGTGCTTGAAGAATATGAGCACGCGCGCAAACGAAACGCCAGAATCTATGCCGAACTGCTGGGCTACGCCGCAACCGACGACGGTTACCACATCACCGCCCCGCTGCCCGACGGTGCCGGTGCGGCGATGGCCATGAAGTTGGCATTGGCCGACGCCAAGCTCAACACCGATGGCGTGGATTACATCAATGCCCACGGAACCAGCACAGAACTCAACGACATCGCGGAAAGCACGGCCATCAAGGCCGTTTTCGGAGAACAGGCCTACAAGATTCCGATCAGCTCGACCAAGAGCTGCCTGGGGCACATGTTGGGGGCCACCGCCGCTGTGGAGCTGATCGCCGCGATCCAGACGATCAACCATTCGCTGATCCCGCCGACGATCAATCTCGAGAACCCGGATGAGCGTTGCGACCTGAAGATGGATTATGTCCCTCTAAAGGCTCGCGAGGCCAAGGTCAATGTGGCTTTGAGCAACTCCTTCGGTTTTGGCGGGCACAACGCCTGTATCATCGTCGGGCGGGTGTAAACCTGCCAGTTGAACGTTCATTCGACCTGACGTCGGCCAACGGCGTCAGGTCGTTTTCTTTGGGCCGACGGAGGGCAACATGGTCTGGGCGACGTTGTTTCTGAGCGGCGGACTGCTGCTGCTGTGGCGCGGGGCCGACTTCCTGGTGGAGGGGGCCGTCGGATTGGCCGAGCGCCTGGGCGTCAGCCATCTCGTCGCGGGGCTGACGGTCGTAGCCATGGGGACTTCCGCCCCCGAGGTGGCGGCCGCAATTGTAGCAACCGTCACCCACAAAGGCGACATCGCTCTCGGCAACGTCTATGGCTCCAACGTCGCCAATCTCGCCATGATCGGAGGGATCATCGCCCTGATGCGTCCTCTGAAGGTTGGCGCCACCACGCTCCGAAGGGAGATCCCGGCCATGCTGGCGGCCACCTTACTGTTGTGGCCTCTCTTGGCCGATGGGGTATTGTCCAGATCCGACGCCATCCTCCTGCTGCTGGTCTTCGCGGGTCTGGTTTTTTACACCGTGCGCACCGCGTGCATCGCGGCGACAGCCTCGTCGGGAGAAACGGTCTCCGACGCCACGATCGAACCGCCCCGAACCATCGGACGCGACGTCCTGGCCATCGTACTCGGGCTGACAACCCTGGCCATCGGCGCCAAAGGCGCGGTTGGCGGAGCCGTCGCCATCGGAAGTCGCGTGGGCCTGAGCGACGCGGTCATTGGATCAACCATCATTGCGGTGGGCACATCCCTGCCCGAGCTGGTCACCTGTGTCGTCGCGGCGATCAAAGAGCATCACGACATCTCGGTTGGCAACCTCGTAGGTTCGAACATCTTCAACGCGTTGTTCGTGACGGGAATCGCAGGCATGGTCCACCCTTTCCGTGTGACCTCGCGGTTTGCCGGCGGGATGGATTTCTGGATCATGATCGTAGTCGCCGGGCTATTCACCGCCGCCGCCTGCCTGGGCGGACGCGTCATTCGTCGCTCTAGCGGAGGCGTTCTCCTGGCGGTCTACATCGGTTATCTGTTCTACCTGCTGCGATCAACCGATCCGGCGTGAGCCTCGCCGGGACTTAGCATCATGGCCTCGGCGAAAAAGTCGGAAAACCCCCTCTCGTGAGCAATCTCCACGTACCGAATCTTTCTGGCCAGACGGACGGCTCGCTCACGCGACTCCTCGCTGATCAGAGACATCTGGGCCCCGGCGGCCGCGGCGTTGCCGACCGACTGAATTCGATCCAACGCCACGTTGGGCAACAAACCAATCCGCACCGCGCTGGCGGGACGAATGTAGTTGCCGAAAGCCCCTGCCAGAAGAACTCGATCGATGTCCGAATCGACGAGACTCAGCTTGTTCATGAGGATGCGGATGCCTGCCCGAATGGCTGCTTTGGCGAGCTGCACCTCGCGGATATCCCTCTGAGTTAGGATCACAGCGGGATGCCCCGTACGGTCGTTCCAGGAAAGACAGAATGCCGGTTGCCCGTCGCTTTCGCACAGGCGGGAGACAATCGGGGCCGGCAACGTCTTGCGGAAGGCTTCTCGATCGGAAAATCGGCCGGTTGCATCGATCACTCCCAGATCCAGCATCACCGCCACCGCATCGATCAGTCCACTGCCACAGATCGAGCGAGGGGACGCGCCGCCGATTACATCCAGCTCCACGTCTCCATCGACCACCACCGCCTCAATCGCCCCGTCGACCGCCCTGCTGCCGTGCCGAATGCGGGCTCCCTCAAGAGCCGGTCCAGCGGCGCAGCTTGCTGCGTAGAGTGCCCCTCCATGCCCCAAAACGATCTCGCCGTTGGTGCCGATGTCGACAACCAGGGTTCGGTCCTGGAGGGAGTCCATATCCACCGCCAAGGCCACCGCAGTCGTGTCGGCGCCCAAGAAACCAGCGATGTTCGCGACACAATGGACGTTGCCGACGGGATTCATGTCCAGGCCAAGCTCATCGGGAGAAACATCGCGGGCCTCTACGGAATGGGCCAAATACGGAGCCCGTCCCAATTGCTCCACAGGGTAGCCCAGAAAGATGTGGTTCATCGTGGTGTTGCCCACGACGCAGGTTTCGTAGATGCTCCAGACGGGGACGGCGGCCCGTTCGCAAAGCCCATGAATCAGTTCATTGACACAATCGATGATGACTTGGTGGATCTCGGCCAAGTGCTCGGGCGACCGGGCGAAATGGATTCGACTGATCACATCGTCGCCGAAACGGGTCTGCGGATTCAAGACAGCTCGCGTGGCCAAGCATCGGCCGTTCCTCATGTCGAGGAGCTTGGCAACGACTGTGGTGGTACCAATATCGACGGCGACGCCCAGTATCTTTTCCGGTCCAGCGACAGGTTCATACCGTCGGTAAACGGTGGGCCGCACCTGCCCCTCGACCGCCACGCCGTGCTCCAAAATCTTATGCGCATAAAAACGCGACTCCGGCGGCACCACAACCGTCAAGTCGCTTTGGATGTGAAACTGACAAGCGAACACCGGCGGCCCTTCGGGAGATACGCGGACCGCGCACTTTCCACAGGTCCCCTTGCCTCCACAGGGGGTTGTCAGAATGATGCCCGCTTGCCGGGCGGCCTCAAGAAGGGTTGCACCTGCGTGGATCGAGATTTCCTTGTCATCCGGCTTGAAGACTACACGGAAATGCGTCATCTACGTCGTGCGATGGAGGCCGCCCTCGGAGGTCAAAAAACCCTTCGCAGGACCGCCCTGCGAAGGAACGCTGTCAGCTGATCTTATGCCGGATCTTCCAGCGTGTCCGTCGTTTCTTGCTGCCAATTTTCCTTCTGCGTCTTGGTTTGGCCATGTACTTCTCCAACGTCAGGTTAAATTCATTGCTACGGGTACGTCCCGACTCGTATAATGGAGTTTAGCACAGGCGGAACGTGCATGTAAAGGACAAAATATGATCCAGTGCGATCAGTGCGAGCTTTGTGAGAAAGGACCGGACGGGCGCAAAACCTTCCGGTGCGACCCTTTTTCCAATGTCAAGGAAGCCGAATGCCTCGCCAAATGGCAGCTCCTCCGGCTCGACATGCTGCTGGGCAGTTACCAGAACATGCTCAAGTGGTACAGCAAACTTGGCCCCCTCCAAGACAAGATCTTCAAATATGTCCAGCGAGAGATCAATGAAATGGAAGAATCTGAGGGCTGGAAATTTGAGGAAGAGGAGGAGGGAGAGGAGGGCCGGGATGAAACTTGGCCGGTCTGACGCCCGGTTTTGAGAGGATAGGAGCCTCGCGGCGGTACTGCAACGGCGACAAGATGGTTTCCGGCGTTGTGCGACCATCATCGAGTCCCCAGAGGTCCTGTCAAAGATTCAACTGGAAGTCGGGGCTCGGATCGCACACGATAAGCCATGTTTCCGCAACCACGTAGTTTGACAAACCCTGCAATAAGCCCTGGCGGACAAACGTCTTTTCATTACGAACGCAGCAGATGGGTAGAAGCGTCGAACTAGCCCGGATCATTGATGGCTGTAAATCGGGGGACGCCGACAGCTTTTCGCAAGTGGTTGACATGTACGCCGGACGCTGCTACGGTTATTTTTATCGGCTCACCGGCGACCGCGACCTCAGTGACGAGCTGTTGAGCGAACTGTTCATCAAGCTGGTCGAGAAGATCGGGTCCTACAAGGGCGGCGCGTTCGAGAGTTGGCTCTTTAAGATCGCATCAAACATCTTTCACGACCACCTCCGGGGTAAACAACGACGACGCAAGCTGCTAGATGCGCATCGGACCCAGTTGGAACGGGAGCCGGATTTGAACGAATCGCGGCTTTCGGACGAGGGGCAGGAACGACTCGAAAAGCTTCAGGTGTACCTGAACCGGTTGGACGCCGACACCCGTGACCTGATTCTTTTGCGTTTCTACTCGGAAATGAGTTTCAAGGAAATCGCCGAGCATCGGCGTGAACCGATCGGCACGGCGTTGTCCAAGCTGCATCGCGGATTGAAAAAATTGAGAGAGCTCATGGAGGGGTGAAGGGTGGTTGCCATGAACCCAAACACACGTGAAAATCTGACGGAACTGCTTCGGCGGTTCATGGACGATTCGACCGCACAGGCGACACAGGCAGACATCGAGACCGCCGAGCGGATTCTCGATGCCCATCCGGCCCCGACCCCCTCTTGCGAGACCTTGAACACCGTCCGCATTCGGACCTTGGCGGCGGTCGCGAGGAAACGGCATCGAATCCAGATCTTCCGCGGTGCCGTCGCCGTCGCAGCCGTGATAATCCTGACGGTCATGATCGGACGTCAGAATCCTGTGCCGATGACCGGCCCCAAGGTCGGTCTCGCTTCAATCCTCCCGACTGCGATCTGGGAGAGCCACGACATCGCGGCCGACGATCTGGATTTGGTATACTTTGCGTCTGAGATTCGCCATATTGAGGCCGAGATCCGGGCCCTTAATTCTCCGGAGACGCAGGTTCGACGAACGGATGCCTTGAGGGAACTCGAAATGGAAGTGGTCGCGATTGAAACCGAGTATTGGAAAGGATCGTACTGATGCAGTTGCGTCGAGTGGCCGCGCTCGTAGCGGGGATTGCGCTGGCCTGTGGTTGGACGACGGCGGTTCTGGCGGCCGCTCAGAATAAGCAACCCCAGAACGATATCTGGAAGGACGAACCCAAAACATTGCAGCGGGATCTGTCCAAGGACCAGATCGAGCGAATCCTCAAAGGAATCCAGCAACGGGCCCCCGAGAAGGCCAAGGCCCTCGCAGAGCTTCGACAGAAGGACCCCAACCGGTTCATGAACGAGCTGCGTACGCAAGGCCGGCCCGAAATCGACCAGATGCTCCTCGAACGGGTGGAAGCCCGCAGGCAGGAGCGAAACACCAAGTTCCTCGAATGGCTCAAGGCCAACTACCCAGTCGAAGAACAGACTCTTGTCAAGCTCAAGGAAGGCGACCCGCAGGTGTATCTGGTAAATTTCGAAACGATCTGGGACCGCTACGGGTACATTTTCGAAGCCGAAAGCTCCAATCCCGAGCTGGGCGCCGTCCTGAAAGAAGACCTGGCCCTACGGAAAAAGTCCGAAGAGCTGTGCAATCGCCATCGCAGAGCAAAATCGGAGGCCGAAAAACAGAAGATCGGCGCCGAATTGCAGGACGTGGTTGCGCGACGATACGACTTGATCGTACGACGCAAGGAAATCGCTTACGAACAACTCCAGAAGCGACTGGAAGACCTCCAGAAACAGGTCGGTGAGAGCAAGGACGAGATCGCCAAGTTCAAGGACGAGCAGATCAAACGGGAAAACGTCCGTCAACGAATCGAAGCCCTGGTCGGCAACAAAACCCAATTCAAATGGGATTAATCCGGTCAGAGCTTGTGGCGTTTGATCTCTTCCTGGGTGGCCCGCTTGAGAGTCCGTTTTTCGGCACTGGTCAGGCTGTGCAGACCTGAACGATGAACCTTGGCCAGGATACGGTCGACCTCGACCTGCAACCTGCGGCTCTCTTCAAGCTTCTTCTCCCAGGAGCCCGCGCGTCGCTTCATCGAGAACCTCTCCCACTTCGGTCCCAACAGCACGTAGGCCGCCCCCATCGCCATGCCGGCGAAATGGGCGGCTTCGCCGCCGGGGTTCTGTCCCCGATTCAGAAGTACAATGAACAACGAATTTGCGGCCAACAGGGCCGCCATTACCCGAATCGGAACGGGAAAGACAAAGAACACCAGAACGATGTGGGGAAACAGGATCGCGCACGCGGCGATCACGCCGAGAACCGCGCCGGAGGCCCCCACCATCGGACCGGCGGCCAAGAATCCGACCCGGACCAGCAGGGAAAAGAGAATCCCGCCGGCGGCCCCACAGACCAAGTAGAACGTCAGGAACTTACGGCTGCCCCAGGACCGCTCCAGGTAATGCCCAAGGAAGTAGAGGCCAAGCATGTTTCCGAAAATGTGCCAGAAACTGGACCGACTGTGCAGGAACTGGTAACCGATGAGTCGCCATGGCTGAACGGTCGTCGTCCAGCTTCGAGGATCGACGGCGAACCACTTATGCAGAAAGTCCCCCACCGAACCGATCAGACAGAAAACGAAGACCGAAAAATTGACAATCAGCACCCACTTGACGGCAGGCGTCACGCGAGGCAGGTTGAAGGGCATCTGCGGCAGACCAAAGCGCTGTTGCCGAAACTCAGACTGCGTGTAATCTCTATCGTACAACCCCATACTCAAGTCTTAGCAAAACCCAGATTCCCATTCAACACCATTTTAGCACAATATCGGCAATTAGGCAAAATGTTCAAAGAGAAATCCTCTGGATCGTGGGATTTGGGGGACGTATCCGTCCGATCACTCCATAGATGATATCGAGACCGCAAGACGACCGATAACCGTCGTGATCATCAATCACGACGCCACGAATCAGTTACCCGACAGCAGAACTCGACGGCGGCATTCCTCCACCGCTTGTCGGAGGGTCACAACCAAATGAGCATTGCCTTGGGCTTGCGCCAAGGCCAGAGCCCGCTCCTGGTGCCACAAAGCCTCCTGATGCTTGCCCTTCTGGGTGAAACCGTTGGCCAGAAAATGGTGTAACGCAGGGGAGGTATCCACTTTCGGATTGGCCTTGACCGCCTTGGTGTAGAAGAGCAGCGCGGGGTCTGTTTGCCCTTGATCGGCCAGAGCCAGCGCCATTCGGTAGTTGGCCTCCACATGCTGGGGATCCAGTTCGAGGACCTTCGCCAAGTGTCCTTGGGCCTGCTTGGATCTGCCCGTCAGAAGTAGGGCCTCGCCCAAGTGAAAATGCAATCGCACCAGGGTGTACTGCTCGTCGAGATTGGCGGGCATCTGCCGTGCAGCTTCCGCCAAGTGTTTGGCGGCTTCGTCGATGTTCTGCTGATGCAGCAAGGCCATGCCCAAATCGTAATGCGCCCGCGGGTTGTGCGGGTCCAGTTCCAGAGTCCTCAGGAGATGCCTCATCCCTTCCTGCGGCTGATTCTTGACGTTGTACAACAGGAATCCCAACCTCTGATGGGCCTCGACGTTGTCGGGGTTGAGCTTCAAGGCATGGTTGTATTCGGCGATGGCGTTGTCGGCCTCGCCTTGGCGGTAGAACTCATTGCCCGCGCGAACGAAAGAATAGTCGTTCAGGAACTGTTCGTTGATCCTGGCGATTGCGTCCGGCCTGGCGTTGAGAAATTCCGGAATGTTGGCCGCCCGGTCGGGCGATGTCAGGTGCGACAGCAGCACCGGCGGACTGGCCCGCCCCTGATCGTCGATGTGCGTCAGGCACAGTTGCGTGTAGTCAGACCATGCTTTTGAGGAAAAGACCAGCCACTTGCCGTTGGGCGAAAAACTGTGCCAGGAATTCATTCGGGATGTGTTGCACTCCAGCCGCCGGGCTTGGCCCCCTTCGGCCGGGAGAATATAGAGCTCGCTGTCCTCCTGGAGCAACATGTAGCTGCGGGCCCTGCAGAACACAATCCATTTTCCGTCGGGCGAATAACGACCGAAGTAATTGCTTAAACCGTTGTTCGACGCCCCGACGATGGGTTCAGGCGTGCCCCCCCGGCCCTCGTTGAACGGTACCCGATACAGATCGAACAGGAACGGTTTTCCGTCCTCGACGAACTCCTTGCACTCCTCGCGGGTCAGCAGGACTTTGCCCTGGCCCGCCGTGTTTTTGAGATCGTACGCACGACTGCGAGCGAAAAGAACGTACTGGCCGTCAGGGCTCCAACTCGGATTGCTCTGCACGTACTGGGGATCGTCCGCGCCGGGCAGGGGATGGAAGGTCTTGGTTTGGCAATCGTAGACGCAAAGAATGCCCTTGATCGGGAAAAAGAGCTGTGAGAACGCCAGGTCCGGCATCGGGACGAACACCGATTTGTCCTTGACCGTGCTCAGAACGTATCGTCCGTCGGGGGAGATCTGCGAGAGCAGACCGAACGTCTGCTCGCCGTCCTCTTTCTTGTAGTCGTTCCACGTGATGATATCGCTGGTCGCCAAAACCATCTGCTTCTTGATCGGCGTGATGACGTAGGAACCCTTGCTGTTGGCGTAATCAACGTCCATCGCCATGATCCGTCCGTCTTGTGAGAATGAATGGCAGTTGCCGCAAACCGGCAGATTCTCCAGCACCACAGGCGGCCTTTGCTTCGACGCGATGGAGCCAAATCGCCAGCGGATGCGGGAGGGGTCCTTCACCGCCTCGACAAAAGGCAGGTTCACCTCGCGATAAAACAGGGGAGCGCCCACTTCTTCCGTCGAGGTCCGGATCGCCAGGGTCGCCGCCGAGACGGCTCGCACCGGCTTGGCCGACTGCACGCCGATCACAAGAACTTTGGCCTGCTGTTCCTGGGAAGCGGTCTTGATCCGCTCCCATTCCCTCACGGTCGGCATCCATCGCTTCTGACGGGTCAGACAACTTACAAGCAGGCCACCGTCGTCCCGTTCCACTCGCACCAGCCAGACGCAGGCCTGTGCATTCCGGTCCTCCCACCGGAACTCCGGCGGGACGATCTCCGGTGGAAACAGGGTTCCATCCATCGGATATACCATGCGAATGCCGTCAAGTCCGGTGTGTTGTCGATAGGAGGTCAAAATGTCCTGGACTCGCAAGGATGGACGACTCAACCGCAAGACAACACCCACAGCCACGACGACGAAGGTTGCGACGAGAATACAAGCGTCTTTCTTGCGCATGTACGACTCTCACCACACGGTCGACCCAACCAACTACTTGTTGTTGTGGAGGGACCCAAAGCGAATCCATCACACAGGGACCAGTTTAACAAATCGCTCTTGGACAATCCAGAGGGCGAGAGAGAAACGCGAATGCGGGCAAAGCCCCCCCGTCAATGGGAAGAATTTGGAAACACCTTCTCCGGTTGGAGGCGGGAAAACACCCCCACGAGCACCACACCCAGGACCGACAGGGAAAGCCCCAGGATCTGAGAGATCGTCAGGCCGGCGGCCTCAAACGGGTTGTCGTCGCGAAGATACTCCAGAATAAACCGCATGATCCCGTAGAGAATGAACATGACGCTGAACGTCACTCCAGGCTGCGTCAGAAAACGATGCCGCCCTGCACTCTCGGCCTTCTGCGACCGCCGCCAGAGGCCGTACAGGATCAGGCCCAAGACAGCCGCGCCAATCGAAGCGTAAAGTTGAGTCGGATGAACCGGCCTGCACCGGTACACTCCGCGCAAAACCTGTTCCTGCTGCGCCGGCGTGAGGCAATTGAAGGGTTTGAGACCCGGCATGTATTCCCCACGCTCGTTGGTGTACCCGAAATACTCTTCGGGAAGATGCAGGTGCGGTTCCAGACGGCCACGGTCGGGATCGGCCTTGACCTGACTGTCATAGGCGAATGAACCATAAGGAAAACGCACGGCCCAAGGTAAATCGGTCGGCTTGCCGTAGCAGCAGCCGTTGAGGAAACAGCCAATCCGCCCGAACATCAAAGCCACGGTCAGACCGACCGCCAACACGTCCAGGTAATGGCGCATCGGCAGTTTGTGATGGCGGATATAGACCAGGATGACCGCGATGGCCGCCAGGACGCCGCCCAGCAGTTCCAAGCCCCCGTTCCAGATCGCGAACAGACCACCCCAATTCCCTCGGAACTGATCGCGGTAGTGAATGACGAAAAAGACCCTCGCCCCGATCACCCCGGCAATCAGGGCGTAAAGCGCTGCGTTGGTGATGTGCTGCGGATCGCGTGTGAAATGGCGGCTCAGGTGACGGATCACCATGACGGCGGCCAGGAATCCCACGACCATCATGAAGCCGTAGCTCTTGACCGTCAGATGGACAACGGGGATCTCAAACAGCTCGGGGTGCATCGACTCACTGCGGCTTCACGATTCGATTGTTTTCGTCCAGAACAACGATCTTGGGGACCAATGCCTCAGCTTCGTCGGGCGTGCATAGAGCAAAGCTGAAAATGATGACCACATCACCCGTTTTGATCAGTTGTGCCGCGGCGCCGAGCACTACGATCCGGCCCGAACCCGGCTCACCCGGCACAGCGTAGGTCTCCAGTCGGTGGCCGTTGTTCACATCCGCGACCGTCACCGCTTCATAGGGCACGATCCCCGCCGCCCACATGAGGTTTTCATCGATTTCGATGCTACCGGGATAATGCAACTTAGCTTCGGAGACCCGCCCCCGGTGTAGTTTGCTCTTAAGTACTTTGATTAACATAATTTACGTTGCTTTGATTGCCCTCGCATACAGGTTTTCGGGCTATTATATCCTATAGAACGGTCGTGTCCACTACGATATTGTCGATCAGTCGGGTCGCCCCCAGCCGGGCTGCCACCGCCACCAGAACCCGCCCGCGAATCGGATCGCAGGGCTCCAGGCTCTCAGCATCTACAATACCGATGTACTCGGGCCTCAGGTCCGGCGCCTCTGATAGAACCCTCTTCATCTCCTCGGCAACCTCGGCTGCGTCCCGCCAGCCGGCTTGCATCAATTTTTCACAATGTTTCAGCGCCCGATAGATCACGGGAGCCTGGCTCCTCTCCTGTGGACTGAGGTACTGATTTCGACTACTCATCGCCAGCCCGTCCGGTTCGCGCACTGTCGGGCACACGACAATCTCCAGGGGCATGTTCAGGTCGGCCACCATCCGTCGGATCACCGTCGCCTGCTGTGCGTCCTTCTGGCCGAAGAAGGCGACGTCGGCGCCGACGATGTGGAAGAGCTTCGTACAAACGGTGGTCACACCGCGAAAATGCCCCGGTCGAGACCGGCCGCACAGAGGCTCGGTCAATTTCTCCACGGTCACCCACGTCAGGTTCTTTCGCGGGTACATCTCCTCGGAGCTGGGAGCGAAGATCGCATGGGTTCCGCACCGCTCGCAAATCTGGGCGTCCTTTTCGAAGGGACGGGGGTACTTCTCGAAATCCTCGCCCGGCCCAAACTGCGTCGGATTGACGAAGATGCTCACGACCACGTAATCGCAGCGTCGAACGGCCGCCTCGATCAACGACACATGACCGGCATGCAACGCCCCCATGGTCGGCACGAACCCGACGGTCTTTCCGGCCATGCGGGCTTGGGCCACGTACTTACGAATCTCCGCGATGGTCTTGGCGATCTGGATCATAGACATTTCTCCAGCCCGTGTTTTGCACAAATCGTAGGTTTCTTCTCCACCGGAAGGTACGCACGCACCTGTCGGACCACGTGGTCGACCACTTCATCGCAGTAGCCCGCCAATCGTTCGGCCGGGATACGAATCACAGGACAGGCCTTCCAATCAGCAAAAAGACGTTTATAGTCCGCGTCAAGGGCTTCGAGGAATTCGAGCTTCATCCGCTGTTCATACGGCCGATTGCGGTTGTGAATCCGCTCCAGGCAATTCGCCGGCGAATCCTCCAGGTAGATCACCACCGACGGTGTCGCGACTCTTGCCGCAAACAATGGATAAATACGTTCGTAGAGCCGCAACTGCTCGCCGTTGAGCAGGCGTCTGGCGTAGATCAACTCCTTGCTGAAAACGTAGTCCGTCACAAATGCGCGATCCAACGGCAGATTGTCAGGATTCAATTGCTCTGAGCGATGGACCAGAAAATAGAGCTGAGAATCGAGGGCGAGTTCCTTCTTGCCAGCATAGACTTGGGAAAGAAACGGATTCGTATCGTATGGTTCGAACAGAACCTCCGCCGGAAGCGATCGGCCGAGACATTTGGCTAACGTAGTCTTGCCCACCCCGATCACCCCCGCTACGCAGACCAGACGAGGCGACTGCGGATCGAGCAGAAAATCGCCCCCGCCCAGACGCCGCGACAACTCCGCCACCGTCTCTTGGAGCACCGGGTGGACGAACTGAGAATTGAGTTGGCACAACCCGTCGAGGACGAACGACCGTAGATGGATGTCGGGATGCGGCACCGTCAAATCCGGTCCGTCGAGCACCTGATCATCAAAAAAGAGCAGGTCCAGATCCACGGTTCGTGGTTTCCACGAGGTTTGAGGCTGTCGCCCCAGCGTCGTTTCCACCGCCTTGAGCCTGGCCATGAGTTCTGCGGGTTTCAGTGTTGTGCGAATCTCCGCCACCCCGTTGACGTACTTGGGCTGGTCCATTCCCCCCAGCGGCAAGGTTTCTTTCAGCTCGCTGACACGCGTCACCTCGATGTCGCCGTCGGCGCCCAACAACCGTAGCGCATCGAGGAGCAATCCCTTGCGGTCGCCCAAGTTACTGCCCAAACCAATATACGACGTGGCCCGCTCAGTCATGCGAACTCCTCCTGAACACAGGGCTCCATCCTCTGTGCCGACGACCGCCGATTTCACAGTCGCGCGAGCCGATCCAGGGCCTCTTTGACATTCTCCGGCTGGCCGAAGGCGGTCAGTCGCACGTAGCCTTCTCCCGCCGGCCCAAACCCGGCCCCCGGCGTGCACACAACATGGGCTTCATTCAGAAGCCGATCGAAGAACTGCCAGGAACTCACGTCCTCGGGTGTCCGCACCCAGAGGTACGGCGCGTTGACACCGCCGTAGACCATGTAACCCAGCTGCGTCAGTCTGCTGCGAATCGTAGCTGCGTTGGCCATGTATCCGTCGATCGTCCGCTGAATCTGCTTCTTGCCCTCGGACGAGTAGATCGCGGCAGCCCCGACCTGCGTAACGTAGGAAACGCCGTTGAATTTCGTGCAGTGCCGACGCTTCCAGATCGGATTGACGTCCACCGCCTTGCCGTCCTTGGTATAGGCTTTGAGCTGCTTGGGGACGACGCTATACGCACAGCGAATACCGGTGAAACCCGCAGTCTTCGACCAACTGCGGAACTCGATTGCGACCTCCTTGGCCCCTTCGATCTCATAGATCGAGTGCGGGATCGTCGGGTCGCTGATATAGGCCTCGTAGGCGGCGTCGAAAAAAAGCACCGCTTTGTTCTTGTGGGCATAGTCCACCCACCTGGCCAACTGGGCCTTGGTCGCCACCGAACCGGTCGGATTGTTGGGGAAGCACAGGTAGACCATGTCGACGGCCTTGTCCGGCGGCTCAGGAACGAAGCCGTTCTCCGCGGTGGCAGGCATGTAGACGATCCCGGCGTACTGCCCTTCCTCCCCCGCCGGGCCGGTCCGTCCCGCCATCACGTTGGTGTCCACGTAAACCGGGTAGACCGGGTCGGCCACTGCGACCACGTTCTCGACATCGAAGATCTCCTGCATGTTGCCGGTGTCGGGCTTGGCGCCGTCGCTGACGAAGACCTCGTCGAGATCGATGTTCACGCCGCGAGAGGCAAAGTCGTTCTCCACGATCGCTTGGCGGAGAAACTCGTAGCCCACGCCGCTGTCTTCATAACCTCGGAAGGTCTCCTTGCGGCCCATCTCGTCGACGGCCTTGTGCATGGCCTCGATCACCGCAGGGGCCAAGGGCTGCGTCACATCCCCAATCCCCATGCTGATGACCTTGGCCTGCGGATGTTCTTGCTTGAACAGGCGAACGCGCCGGCCGATCTCGGGAAACAAATATCCGGCCCGGAGCTTCAAAAAATGCTCGTTGATTCGGATCATGATTTCGTCGTCCTTCTCGTGGCCGCGATGGCCAATCGTGTGGTTTCCAATCGAATTAGGGTGAGCATTCTATGACCCGTTCCAAACCTCGTCAAGGCTCAAAACTCAAACCCGGCAAGGCCGATACGTTCGTGCAATTGGATGCGACCGTTGGTATAATGCCCCACCAAGGGCGGCTGTCCGGAGACGGCCGCGGCTTTGACAGCATGCACTGTTCACGGGGAGAAACCATGATGACGTGTTCCCGCGTTGCGACCGTTTCGGCGCTGGCCATGATGACCATTTCGGTGTTCCTGTCGACTGTACGGGCGGCTGACGAGGCGCCGTCGTTCGTCTCTGCCAGACCCATTTGGGTCACCGACCGACAGACCGAGAAAAACCTGTTCGTGGGGTTCCGAGCGGTCTTCGAGCAACCCCGACAAGGCAGACCGATGCTTCGTATCACGGCCTCTTCGCTCTACCGTGTGTACCTCAACGGACAATTCGTGGGCCACGGCCCGGCTCGCGGGCCCCATGGATACTGGCGTATGGACGAGTGGCCTCTAGACTGCCGGCAGGGACGCAATATCCTCGCCATCGAGGTGGCAGGGTACAACGTCAACAGCTACTATCTCTTGGACGAACCCGCCTTCCTCCAAGCCGAGGTGGTCTGCGACGGAGCGGTCCTCGCTTCGACTGCCGGTCAGGGATCTGCCTTCGAGGCGATCATCCTCAAGCATCGCGTGCAGAAGGTGCAGCGGTACAGCTTCCAGCGGCCGTTCATCGAGTACTACCGCCTCAGCACCGGCGATGACCAGTGGTGGAGCCGCTCCCCTGCGGAGTCGGCGTCCTGTTCCGTCCAAAGCGTCAAGAGTCTTCTGCCCCGCCGGGTGGCGTATCCCCGGTTCTCGATGCGTCAGCCCGTGCGGGTGCTCTCCGAGGGCACGCTGCAACACGACGTCGCCGTGGCGCAGCTCTGGAAAGACCGCTCGCTGGTCAACATCGGGCCACAACTGAAAGGTTATTCCGAAAGCGAGTTGGAGGTCGTGCCGTCCACCGAGTTGCAGAAGATCGGTTCCACGTTCACGAGCACCACCGAACGGCTCTACCAGCCCCGCGAAGCCCTGGCCCTGGTCGAGAACACCTTTGCCATCGCCGATCTCGGGACCAATCTCACCGGCTTCCTCGGGGCCGAGGTCGCGTGCGCCAAACCGACGACGCTGTACATCACGTTCGACGAGGTCCTGACCAAGAACGACGTGGACTCCAAGCGGCTCGGCTGCGTCAACGCGGTCTGCTACGAGCTCCAGCCGGGCACGTATCGTCTCGAGTCTTTCGAGCCCTATACCCTTCGATACCTCAAGCTCAACGTCCTGGCGGGCGACTGCCAGGTGAGGAATCTCTACCTCCGCGAATACGCCAACGGCCAGGCCGACGAAGCCCAGTTCTCGTGCAGCGACCCGCCCCTCAACCGCATCTTCGAGGCCGCCCGGCAGACCTTCCGACAAAACGCGATCGACATCTTTATGGATTGTCCCTCGCGTGAGCGGGCCGGCTGGCTCTGCGACAGTTTCTTCACCGCCCGTGTCGCGTTCGATCTGTGCGGCAACACGACCATCGAGAAGAATTTCTTCGAGAACTACCTGCTGCCGCCGAGCTTCGCGTATCTGCCGGAAGGCATGTTGCCCATGTGCTACCCGGCCGACCACTACGACGGCGTCTTCATTCCGAACTGGGCGATCTGGTTCGTGATCGAGTTGGAGGAGTACCTGGCCCGCAGCGGGGACAGCGAAATGGTCATGGCGCTCCAACCCCGGCTCATGGCCCTTCACGAATACCTGCGACGGTTCACAAACCAGGACGGACTGCTGGAGAAGCTGCCGAGTTGGGTCTTCGTCGAGTGGTCCCAGGCCAACAACTTCGTCCAGGACGTCAGTTACCCAAGCAACATGCTCTACGCGGCCGCCCTGGCGGCGGCCGGACGGATGTACAATCAACCCGCCCTGCTACACGAGGCCGAGCAGATCCGCGAGACGATCCGCCAGCAGTCCTTTGACGGCGAGTTCTTCGTGGACAACGCGATCCGCAAGGATGGGCGTCTGGAGGTCACTCGCAACCGCACGGAAGTCTGCCAGTATTTCGCGTTCTTCTTCGACGTCGCGACACCCCAGACGCATCCGAAACTCTGGGACCGGCTGGTCCACGAGTTCGGACCCCAGCGAAAGACCACGAAGGCCTTCCCCGAAGTGCACCCGGCCAACGCCTTCATCGGCAACTATCTTCGGTTCGAACTGCTGAGTCGCTATAACCACGCGGCCCAGATCAAGAAGGAGCTGTCCGACTATTACCTCTATATGGCCGACCGGACGGGAACGCTCTGGGAGAACGTCGGCGACGAGGCAAGCTGCAATCACGGCTTTGCCTCCCACGTGGCCCACAGTTTCTATCGCGACGTTCTCGGCGTGCGTGAGTTGGACACGCAGAAAAAGCTCGTCCGGCTCAAGATCGCCGACGTCGGTCTCGACTGGTGCGAGGGCAAGCTCATGACGCCCCAGGGGCCGCTGGCGGTCCGATGGTGGAAGGACCAAGGCCGAACGCTCTGCCGTGTGGATCTGCCCGCCGGGTACAGTCTGCAAAACGACGACCCCGAGGGCAGCGTCAAGCTTCAGTGAAACCACTGGAGCAGCCCGGCCGCGACGATCTCGTGCCCTTTGCGATTGGGGTGATTGCTCTGGGACAGGAATGACTCCAGCGTCTCGCCGGCGTGGATGCGGGCCTGGAACAAGGCAAGGCTGTCCACAAGGGCCACGCTGTTCTCGCGAGCCAGGCGGCGAATCTGCTCGGCGTGCTGGTTCAGCGGATCATTGGGATCATCGAGCTTGGCGTTCGTGTCCGGCGTGGGCGTCAGGAGAATCACCTTTGCGCCGGAGGCCTTTGCTCTGGCGATCATTGCCTTCCAGGCGGTCTCGGCCCGTGACAATCCGATGCCGCGGTCGTTCAGCGCATAGTCGATCGTGACAACATCCGGCCGCAACGCCAGCACGTCCCGTTCGAATCGTTTCGCCCCGGCCTCCGCGTTCTCTCCTCCGATGGCTGTGACGACGACGTTCACCGTCCGATTCTGCGGCCACTGACGCGACAGTTCTGCAACCACTTCGTGCAGATACGAATCCGGGTTCGCCCACAACATCACGTGCAGCAACAAAACGGTCGGGATCACGATTCACCTCGCACAGCATCATTGACTCGAATCTTCGAGACCTTGAGTTCCTCGGCAGGCAAAGGCTCGCGTTTCTCCGCGGGGTAACCGATGGAGACGATACACTCGACCTTGACGTGCTCCGACAAGCCGAGCAATCTCTGGATGTACTGCTCGGAACTCGTCACATCGTCGAACCTGCGGTTTCGCACCTGGATCCAGCAACTGCCCAGGCCGAGCGATTGCGCGGTCACCTGCGCGAGGATCGCGGCGATGGAGCAGTCCTCGACCCAGACGTCGCTGGCCCGGCTGTCGCCGCAGACGACAATGCCCAGCGCCGCTCCTTCGAGAAAATCCGCTCCATGAGGCTTGCACCTGGCCAGCTTCGCCAGCAGTTCGCGATCATCGACGAAGACGAATTCCCACGGATCGATATTCCTTGATGAAGGCGACCGCAACACAGCCTCTTTCAACAACTCCATCTTCTCCGGCTCAATGGCCCGGCTGGTGTACTCTCGAATACTCCGGCGGGCTCTAAGCAGTTCAATCATAAGGCACCGGTTTACTATTTGCTATTTACGACTTACTATTTGGCAATTCGCGGCTCGCAACGCGGTTACCGTCGCCGCGCCAGCCCAAATGGTAAATCGAAAATCACAAATAGTAAATGAAAGACCCCCTGGGCATGAGCGATACATTCGATTTCGACCAGATTATCGACAGACGCGACAGCGCCAGTCTCAAATGGGACAAGTATAAAGGCAAAGACATCATCCCGATGTGGGTGGCGGACATGGACTTCCAGGCCCCCCGGCCGATCCTGGAGGCCCTGCACGAGCGGGTGGAGCATGGCGTCTTCGGTTACGGCGTGCCGCCGGAGGGACTGGTCCAAGTCGTCGTGGATCGGATGGCCCAGCAGTACGGCTGGACCATCCAACCTTCGTGGATTGTCTGGATGCCTGGCGTCGTGTCCGCGCTCAACGTCGCATGTCGGGCCTGCGGCGACGATGGCGACGAGGTTCTCATCTTCTCGCCGATCTATCCGCCCTTTCTGTCCGCCCCGCCGTACGCGCGTCGGAACGTCAGGACAATCCCGCTGGCCCGCGAGGCCGGACGGTACGTCATGGACTGCGATCGATTCGAACACGAAATCGGCGACAAGTCCCGACTCCTGATCCTGTGCAACCCGCACAACCCGGTGGGCCGGCGTTTCGACCGGCGCGAGCTTGAGCGTGTCGCCCAGGTCTGTCTGGCCCACGACCTCGTGATTTGCTCCGATGAAATCCACTGCGATCTCGTCCTCGACAGCGGCCCCCACACACCGACCGCGTCGCTGAGCCCCGAGATCTCCGCGCGAACGATCACCCTGATGGCCCCGAGCAAAACCTTCAACATCCCCGGCCTGGGCTGTTCTTTCGCTATCATCGAGAACCCCGAACTGCGGGCGAGGTTCAACAAGGCACAGCACGGCATTGTCCCCGGCGTCAACGTGCTGGGCTATACCGCTTGCCTAGCGGCCTTTCGCGACTGCGAGCCTTGGCGGCATGCCCTCCTCGACTACCTTCGAGTCAACGAACAACTCGTTCACAGAACGGTCAACAACGAAATGCCCGGCCTGTCAATGGACCACGTCGAAGCGACGTACCTGGCCTGGATCGACACCCGCCGGTTGAATTTGCCTGAACCGGGTCGTTTCTTCGAACAGGCCGGTGTTGGGCTTTCCGACGGAAAGCACTTCGAGGGCGAAGGTTTCGTGAGACTGAACTTCGGCTGCCCGCGTGCTACCCTGCTGGC
>JAGPGT010000220.1:2198-5655 GCA_018055905.1 Phycisphaerae bacterium | reverse complement strand
GGCAAGACCTATCGGCATGCCATCGGCTTCACCTTCTGGTACCCTGGCGATTGGACGGTGAAGGAGCATGAGGAGATGCTCCAACTGATCCCGTCGAACCCGAGCACGACCGCCAACGGCGACCCGACGGAGGTGTACCTCATCATCGGGGACAACACCGTCGCGGACGAGGGCATCACCAGTGCGGACGACCCTCGAGTCGTTCAGTTCATGGACCAGGCTGTCGCCCAGCTTGCCCCGTTCTTGCAGCGAAACGCCGCCCCCACGACCCTTGTGACCGCCACCGGCAAAGGAGTGGTCATGAATTGGCAGGGCAACTCTCCCAGCGGCGGCCTGGTATGCGCCCGCGCCTACATTCGCATCATCAAAGACGCCGGGGTCTCTCTGGTTGCCCTCTGCCTCAGGGACAGACTCCAGGCGAGGGAAGCGGAACTCCAGCGAATCTTCACTTCCTTCGCGTTTGGCCAGGGACAGCGGGACCTCCAGTTGGCAGGCGCCTGGAACTTCCTTACGACCAACTCGCTGACAAACTGGTCGCCTTTCGAGACGGCCTATTCCCGTGCCCAGATGGCGTCCGACACGGAGGGCACGCTGGTCATTCAGCCGGACGGCGTCTGGACGCGGACATACCGAACGCACATGATCGCCGGCGCAGCGGGCGTCTGGCTGGAGAGCAAGGATACGAAAGAAAGCAAGGGCACCTGGTATGCGGGAAATGGGTCGCTCCACCTGATCTGGGACGACAAGTCCTGGCAGGAGTACAAGTACGAGATTCGCCAAACCCAGCAGGGAACTCGCCTGCTCCTGACCACCGAGGGTCGGGGGGAGCTTTGGGAACGCGTAAAGTAGCCTGCGCCGGCCACTGTCTCAACGGACCGATCGGCTCGACGCTGCTTGGGGGGTACCGATGGTCGCCTCATTGGGCTTCAGCGGGCAGTGGATGATGAAGGTCGTGCCGGACTCGTCGTCGCTGGTGAAGGAGACCTGGCCCTTCAAGTATCGCTCGGTGAGCAGCTTGATGCTGTAGGTGCCCAGGCCTCGGCCGCGCCCTTTGGTCGAGAAGGACCGCTGGAAGACCTGGAGCTGGACCTCTCGTTTCATTACGCCGGGGTTGTGGACCCAGAACTCGACCGAGTCGCTGGAAGTCCTGCATCCGATCGTGACGGTTTGGCTGGCGCGGCAGGCCTCCAGAGCGTTTTTCACCATGTTGCCCAGCACACGCATTAGCAGGATCTTGTCGCTGACTATCGAGACCTCCGTGGTTTTCTCATCAAGGCGAAGGATACGGTCATGGGCGACCGGGTGGCGACTATACATCGCGATCGTGTCCTGGAGCACCGTCAACGAGCCGATGGGTTCGAGCGTGAGGATCAGTTCTCCGCTTTCGGCTCGTAGCAGGATCCGCTGGGCGTCGATCTCATCGATCAACTCGCCACAAAGGCGATGGATCGTGTCGGCGTACTCTTCGACCTTGTCGGGGGCGCCCTTCTTCAGAAAGTCCGCATACCATGAGAGGCCATACGCAACGTTGTAAATATCGTGCAGAAAGATATGTTCGAGCGCCTGACGGCGTTTCTCGTGGCTGATGTCCAGAATGGCGCAAACGATGAACCGTTCTCCGTCGACTTCCACGGGAGTGGTCCAGATTCTCAATTCGAGAGCTTCGCCGTTGTGTCGTCGCAGGATCCGACATTCACGCACGCTGCTTTCCCCCTGTTGGCTGGCCAAGATCGCGTCTACGGCTCCGCAAAGGCTGCAAGATTCCGTGGTGCCGCAGCCGCCCTCGGATTCGAAGCCGTGGGTGCAACCCAGCGCTTCTCCGGGACGCATGCCCAGCACGCTGTCGCTGGATTGAGTCGGGGACAGCAAAGTTGCGATCTGTTTGTTGACGAAGACGATCTGCCGATGCTCGTTGAGTACCATCAGAACGCAAGGTATCATATCGGGCAACATGCCCAGTAGCCTTTTGCCTGCGAAGAGTCGGGCCTGACGCGCGATTTCTTGGGCCGAGGAGCGTTCCCCCGGTGCGAATTGTGTCGGTATCTTCTTATCGTCCATCAGTCGTGTCTATCCAAAGAGCCCTCCATTCTGCCATTACGGAGCGAAGCCTTCCACATCGCCTCCGAACTCCATTATGGCAGAATCAGGCGAAGGAATCAACTCTCCAAGTCGCGTATCCGGAACATGTCCCTTCGGATCTTCAGGCATCGAACCCAGCGAAGCCGCAAGCGTAGACCCTCTCAGCAATAGAGGTACTTGTATGCAGATTTCGGTTTCCTGTCGGTTCTGGTGCGCGTCGGCGATTGTCGTATCCATCGCGGTCCTGGCGGCCTGCGCCGTTCCTTCCGCGGAGCCGGCCGTCCCCATCCCGCACCCGATCACGATACTCTTGAGGGCGCAGCGGGTCCATCGGGAACTGATGCTTCGCGACGAACAAGCGACGGTCGTCGCAGGACTGGTGGAAGAAGTGGAGTTGCCTCTGTGGCGGCTGCGCGATCTGGCGGCTCGGGAGCGAGACCTCGCGTCGGCCGCGATTTTGGACTCGTTTCGCATGAAGCTTCGTGGCGTTCTGGCAGGCCCCCAACTCGATCGGTTGGACCAGCTTGTTTTCCAAGCTCAGGGCATGCGAGCCGTCCTGGAGCCTTGCGTGGCCGACGTCTTGAAACTGACAGTCGGCCAGCAGGAGCAGGTCCGGGCGATTCTTCGTTCCCAGGGGCGCAGCGTCGCTCCCGTCGATGCCTCGCGTCGCGTGCAAACCATCCTGAGTCCCGCGCAGCGCAGCGTTCTGGCGTCGCTCGTGGGGCGGCCGTTCGACTTTTCCGGCCTGCGGCAGATCGCGTGCAAAGCCCCCGAGTTTGTTGGCGTGACGGAGTGGCTCAACTCGGCGCCTGTGACGCTGCGGCAATTGCAGGGCAAGGTGATCGTGGTCCACTTCTACGCCTTCGGCTGCATCAACTGCATCCGCAATCTCCCGCACTACAACGGGTGGTTCGACCGCTTCGGGCGGGATGACGTGGCGATCGTCGGGATTCACCGGCCGGAGACGGACGCGGAACGGGACGTGGCGCAGGTCCGGCGTAAGGTCGCGGAGGCGGGGATCCGGTATCCGGTTGCTGTAGACAACGAGAGCCGCAACTGGGACGCCTGGGCCAACCGCGTGTGGCCCAGCGTGTACCTGATCGACCGAAACGGTTTCATTCGCTATTGGTGGTCCGGCGAACTGAACTGGCAACAGGCCCAGGGCGAGTCGTGGATGCGGGCCAGGATCGCCGAACTGGTCAACGAGCGAACGTCGCAACCTACGGAGACCGGGAAGGAATCAGCCGGGCCTTCGGTCCAGAACGCGCTCGGACCCGCCGGTAAACTGCCGCAGTGATCCCGGCTCCAGAAGGATTACTTTGGCTTCTACGTCGAGGACCTCTTTAATTCGTGCGGCGATTTGAAGGCGAAGGCTCTC
>JAGPGT010000220.1:0-2098 GCA_018055905.1 Phycisphaerae bacterium | reverse complement strand
CGAAGAGACAAACGTTCCGGGGGAACTTGGGCTTCCATCAGGCCGGCCGCGATATTCAACGCGTGGCTGGGTGTGGAGGCCAGAACCGTCGTCTTGAAGTCCTTCATGATGACAATTTGCTTGGCGACGCTGGTAGCCAAAGAAGCGGGGATCACCGACGCGCCGATTCGCTCGGCGCCCTGATGGAAGCCGAATCCGTCGGCGAACAGACTATAGTGCAGGGCGATCTGAACGACGTCCTGTTGGGTCACGCCCGCGGCGGTCAGCAATCGGGCGGCGCATTCCCGCCAGTTTCGCAGGTCGTTCTGCGTGTAACCCACAACGATCGGCTTGGCGGTCGCGCCCGAGGTGGTGTGGATTCGCACGATGTCCCGCAGAGGGATTGCGAACATGTCGTAGGGATAGCTCTTGAGCAGGTCGTTCTTCGTGGTGAAAGGAAGCTCGCGGATCCCCTGAAGGTCCTTGATCCGTTCGAGGTTGACGCCGTGACCGTCGAAGGCCGTCTTATAGAACGCGACGTTGCGGTATACGCGATTGAGGGTTGATTGAAGCCGCTCCAGCTGAACCTGCCTGAGTTCTTCGCGAGGCATCGTTTCACATTTTGGATTGTACATGTTCACCGGGTCCATAGGCTACCCCCGTCTGCCCATCCGAATCTCGGATTCTGTCTTTCGGTTTTTTTTGATTATTCGTCGATTCTCCGATACTCTTTCCCGAGATATGCCCTCTGTACCTCGGGATTGTCGCTCAATTGCCGAGACGGTCCCTGTAAAACGATCTGGCCGGTTTCGATCACATAGCCGCGGTCGGCGACCGCCAGGGCGGCGCGTGCGTTCTGCTCGACCAGCAGGATCGTCAAACCGTGGCGTTTGAGCGTGATGATCGTCTCATAGATGTCCCGTACGACCAGGGGGGCCACGCCCAGCGATGGCTCGTCCATCATCAGCAGTCTGGGCCGGGACATCAAGGCTCGTCCGATGGCGAGCATCTGCTGCTGGCCGCCGGAGAGGGTACCGGCAAGCTGGTTCGATCGCTCTTTGAGAACTCCGAAGAGAGCGTAGACTTGTTCCAGGCTTTCTTGGAGGTTCGCTGCATCGTTTTCGCGACGGCGGCAATACGCGCCGAGCAGGAGGTTTTCGCGGACGGTCATTGAGCTGAACACGTGTCGGCCTTCGGGGACCAGGCAGCAGCCCCGTGCGACGATCTTTTCCGAAGGCCAGCCCAGGATGTCCTGCTTGTCGAAGATGATTTGTCCCTCACGGGGTTTCAGTACGCCCGCGAGGGTCTTGAGAAGGGTGGTTTTGCCCGCACCGTTGGCCCCAATCACCGCAACCGCCTCGCCCGGCGCGACGTGCAGGGAGATTCCCTTGAGGATTCGCAGGGCTCCGTAACCGGCGTCGAGATTGAGGATCTTAAGCATGTTCGTCCCCCAGGTAAATGCGGATCACTTCGGGGTTGCGCTGGATGGCGGCAGGCGGGCCCTCGGCGATCTTACGACCCTGATCCAGGACGAGCACGTCGTCGGAGATGTTCATCACGAGGGACATGTCGTGTTCCACGATCAGGCAGGTGACGCCGCGATCTCGGATTTTCAGGATCAGTTTGGAAAGCTCCTGGGTCTCATAGATGTTCAGTCCGGCTGCGGGTTCGTCCAACAGCAGCAGGGCGGGTTCGGTGGCTAGAGCCCTGGCAAATTCCACCAGACGCTGGCGGCCGAAGGAGAGGTTCGACGCGGTCTCCTTCATGTGGGACGCCAGGCCCAGGTCCATGAGGATCTCCGCTGCTTTGACCTGGGTTTCTTGTTCCTCCCGCCAAGTTCGAGGGAGGTTCAGCATGCCCGCAAGGAAACCCGAGCGGGTCCGCGGGTGCCGCCCGACCATCACGTTTTCGTGGACCGTCATGTGCGGAAACAGTCTGGTCGTCTGGAACGTACGGGCGATCCCGAGCGAGGCAATGGCGTGGGGCTTCCATGCGGTGATTCGCCGACCGCGGAAGTAGACCTCTCCCTGCTGGGGCGGCACCGTTCCGGCGATCAGGTTGAACAGTGTGGTTTTGCCCGCGCCATTGGGACCAATCACCGCTTTGATCGTGCCTTCCT
>JAGPGT010000219.1 GCA_018055905.1 Phycisphaerae bacterium | reverse complement strand
CGCACGTGGCGTAGATGGATCTGTCAAGGGGCGGCCGATGAAGAAGAGAGGGTTTACGCTGATCGAACTGTTGGTGGTGATTGCGATCATTGCCATTTTGATGGCTATCGTCATGCCGGCCCTGAATTTGGCGAAGAAGAAGGCTTCGGTGACGGTGTGTCTGAGCAACACCAAGAACCTGTCCCTCGGCTGGTACATGTACATGGGGGACAATGACGGTCGGATCATGAGTTCCGAGGACACCGGTACTGAACCGGGCGGTAAGTTCGTCGGATGGATCGGCGTGCCTCGTACGGCAACCGGCGCTCTGTGCAGCATTACCCAGGCGAACCCCGCCGTGACCGATCAGGACGAGATTCGCGGAATCGAGGTCGGTCTGCTTTATCCCTATGTGAAAGAGCCCGACGCCTATCACTGTCCCGGCGACAAGATTCGCGTGAGCTTATACGACAACACGAGGGTCTTCGTCTCGTATTCGATCCCGCAGTGTCTCTATGGATTTCCGAGCACTCCCAGCGGCGGCAACCAGATCCGCATTTTCAGCCAGATCAAGTCTCCCTCGACGAAATACGTCTTCGTGGAAGCGGCGGAGACGCGAAACTGGAACTCCAGCCACCACTTCGTCATGGCTGCGCCCGAGTACACGAATCTGAACACGTGGGGTTGGTGGGGCCCGATCGCCATCAATCACGGCGACGGGAGCGTCCTGGGGTTTTGCGACGGTCATGCCGAAGTGCGCAAGTGGCGGGACCCCTACACCATCGAACGCGTGGACAAGCTGATCAAAACCGGGGCCACGAACTACGGACACGACTATCCCCCGCCGGACCAGACATTGGACATTGAATACATGGCTGCCGGCTGGGCGTATCGCCACAAAGGCAAATGAATTACCGCCTCAGTGGTGGGACAGGACCGTGATGAGGCTCAGCCAGACAAATGGTTCGTTTGAGCTGAATGACCGGGGGAGCAGCGGCATAGCTACCCAGGCCGGCACGGCATGTGGAGATGTTGAGGAGTGAAGTCGATTCGTCTGTCACTCGCGGCGAAGATCGTTCAAAATGGTTAGAGGAGGACGACTATGTGCCAGAAACTTACATGTCTGTCGGTTATGGTCTGTGTGATGGGTGGTTTGAGCCTAAGGCCTGCCGGCGCGTACGATGCGAGCCTTTGCGGTTGGTGGCCACTGAATGACGGTTCCGGCACCGTGGCGGTGGACGCCAGCGGAAAGGCGGTCAATGGCGTTCTTTTCGGGAACCCCGTTTGGAGCAGGGACGGCAAGAACGGCGGCTGCCTGACGTTTGACGGTACGGACGATTATGTGTTCATCGACGGGAAGTTCGCGCTGCCCAACTACACCATCGCCGTTTGGTTCAGGGACGATTCCGCCGGACAGCGGGACATCGTCTCCTGTTACGCTACCGGCGTGCGCCACGGGATTCTCCTGGAAGTGGGATCCGATAATCGACTTCGGTTCCTGCACCGCTTTCCCCTGGGGACCGGTGGCGGCAACAACATTTATGCTCCTTTCACCCCCGATGGAACGTGGCATCATGTCGCGGCGACGAAGTCGCCAACAGACATAGCGCTGTACATTGACGGGAAAGAGGTCGGGAGGATGGCCGACGCCAGCGTGTTTGGCGCCGCCGACGCCTTTGGAATTGCCCTGGGCTGTCTGGACAACGAACGCGGTAATGCCCGAATGTTCTTGGGGGCCATGGACGATCTGCAGATTTATTACCGGGCTCTCTCCGCGGTTGAAATCCCAGGTACGATGGTGGGTCTGGTGGACAAAGCCCTCGCCATGAATCCCAGCCCTGCCAATAACGCCATAGACGTTCCACAGGATACGACGTTGAGTTGGACGCCCGGCCAGTATGCCGGCACGCATGATGTCTACTTGGGGACCACGTTGGCCGACGTGAACAGCGCCACAAGGGCGGCGACGAAAGGTGTCTTGGTCAGTGAGAACCAAGCCGATACGACGTTCGATCCTCCGGAAATGTTTGCCTTCGGCCAGACCTACTACTGGCGAATTGACGAGGTCAACCAATCGGCCGACCATACTATCTTCAAAGGTGGGGTATGGTCCTTCACGGTCGAGCCGTATGCCTACCCGGTCCAGCCCGTCGCCGCCACCGCCTCCAGTTCCCAACCCGGCATGGGACCGGAGAACACGATCAACGGCTCCGGCTTGACTGACGGCCAGCATGGCACTGTGTCGACCACCATGTGGCTCAGTTCCGGCGTGTTGCCGCAGTGGATCCAATACGAGTTTGATGCGGTCTACAAGCTCTCGGATCTGAAGGTCTGGAACTCCAACCAGGCGATTGAGAGTATCCTCGGTTTCGGAGCAAAGACAGTCCAGATTGAGCTGTCTATCGACGGTGCGACGTGGACGGCGGTGCCCGATGTACCTGAATTCACCTGGGCGGCGGGGTCGCCGGGGTATACGGCCGACACCACGGTGGACCTCGGCGGGGCTCTCGCCAAGTACGTCAGGTTAACCATCCTGAGCAACTGGGGTGGACTTTCCCCCCAAAGCGGTTTGAGCGAAGTCCAGTTTTCCCACGTGCCTGTACGGGCGAGGGAGCCGCAGCCGGCAGTCGGTGCTGTAGGCGTGGATCCGCGTTTGGTCCTGAGCTGGCGCCCGGGCCGAGAGGCCGGCAAGCACCGCGTGTATCTGAGCGCCGATGTAAACGAGGTCCGCGAGGGAAGGGCCCTGCTTGGCACCGTCTCTACGAGTCGCTTCGATGCCGCCGGGGTGGTCCAACTGGGTCGAACCTACTACTGGCGCGTGGACGAGGTCAATGATGCCGCAACAATGGCCACCTGGGAAGGCGAGATCTGGAGCTTCTCGACCTCCACGTTGTTGCCGGTGGACGACATGGAGAGCTATAACGACGCCGAAGGCATGAACACTCGCATCTACGAGGTCTGGATCGACGGCTGGGGCACCACCACGAACGGCTCGCAAGTCGGGCACGACGGGGCGCCTTTCGCGGAGCGAACCACCGTCCGCGGCGGCGTGCAATCCATGCCCTTCCGGTACGGCAACAACGGAGCCGCCTATTCCGAGGCCACCCGTACGTTCGACGAGCCCCAGGACTGGACGCAGTACGGCGTCAAGGGCCTGGTCCTCTGGTTCGTCGGCGATTCGGCTAACACTGCCGGCCAGTTGTACGTGAAGGTTAACGGCAAGAAGGTCGTCTACGACGGCGACGCCGAGAACCTCCTGCGAAAGCCCTGGCAGATGTGGTATATCGACCTGGGCTCCCTCACCGGCGTCAACCTCAAGAAGGTTACGGAATTGACAATCGGCGTTGACGGCGGCGCAGGCAATCTCTTCATCGACGACATCGGGCTTTCCCCGCTCGCCCGCGAGCTTGTGACTCCCGCCCAGCCGGCTGCGACGGGTCTGGTGCTTCAGTACAAGTTCGAAGGCGATGTCAAGAGCAGTCAGGGGACATTGCATGGAACGACAGCCGGGGCCCCCACGTATGTCGCCGGCAAGGTCGGCCAGGCGATCCGGCTCAACGGTGTCGGCGACTATGTTACCGTCGAAGGTTCCTTCAACCTGTCGGAGTATTCTGCCGCTCTGTGGTTCAAGGTCGAAGGCGGGACCGGCCAGAGGGCGATTCTGGCGGCTTATCAGCCCACCGGGGCGTTGTACGGCTTCTTGCTCGAGGTGGGCACCGATGGTCGCCTCCGTTATCTGCACCGGGCTCCGGTGGCCGCACAAGGCGGAACGGATCTCTACGGTTCCTTGGATTACAGCGACGGGGGCTGGTACCATGTGGGTGTCGTCAAGTCGGCCCAGTCCATGACGATCTACGTCAATGGCATGCCGGCCGCCACCGCAGCGAACGCGACCCCGTTCGACCAAGTCTTGCAGAAACTGGCCCTGGGCGTGCTGCGGTCGGAAGAGCCCAGTCGCTACTTCCCCGGCGCGATGGACGAGTTCTACCTGTACAGCAGAGCTTTGTCCGATGCTGAAATGGCGTGGCTGGCCGGAAGGATCAAGCCATTCGACAAGCCGTAAAAGGCAGGAGTTTCGTTTCTTGTGTCATCACGGGGCTCGTGTCCAGACGGCATGAGCCCCGCAGTTTTCTTTGGCGGAAGGGTTGCGGGGTGCACCGAAGAAAGGGCGCAATTTTTTGGGGGACGATTCTTCTGTGTTGGACGACGTCTGTCTTCGCAGCCTCTCTGAAGATCGATTTCACGCCCACAGGCGGTTTGGTAGAGGTGGGTTGGCAGGGATATTTCGCGGTCCACGAATCTGCCGCCACGTTCACGGCCCAGAGCTACTCTGCCTTCGGGACGACGGTCGCCGTGACCCCCGTCTGGACGAACAACCCAGCTCCGGAGGCCAAGCAGATGATTCGAAGGGCGTCAGGTTCGGATCTGGTCGCCGATTGGATCGGAACCGACGGCCGGGTGGCGAATGCGAATCCTCTCGTTTTGCTGATCAGCGGCCTCCCGGCGGGCGTTTACTTCTGGACATCCTACCATCATGATCCCCAGGATCAGACCGGTTTGTTCGATGTAACGATCGCCGATGGGCAAGGTATCGCGACCACGACTGGCGTCGACATCTCCAACGGCAGTTTGTCCCTTGACACGGTGACGACGTTCAGAGCCACGATTGTGTCAGATGGCGTGCTTCCCATCGCCTTATCATTTCGGGTCCAACCGTTTGTGGACGTGTCCCATGCTTTTTTTGTCATGAATGCCTTTACCCTGGAGAATCTGGAGACGGAGAAAGATCCGACGATTGGAGAAGGGCCCGAAGTCTCATCGGTGGTGATCAACGAGTTCGTCGCCTCCAACAGCCGCGGTTTGCGCGACGGCGACGGAAACACCTCCGATTGGATTGAGTTGTACAACGGTTCATCTCACGCCGTGTCCCTGGCCGGTTGGCGTCTGACCGATGATCCGCGGGATCTGGTGAAATGGTCCTTCCCCCCAGGAACCCAGCTGGCCCCCCATGGGTATCTGGTCGTGTTCGCGTCAGGACGACCCATCCAGGACAGCGTGGATAAGGCGGGATGTCTCCACGCCAATTTCAGTCTCAACAAAGACGGCGAATACCTGGCATTGATCGACCCGAGCGGCACGGTGGTACATGAATACGCTCCCCAGTTTCCGCCGCAGGAAGTCGATGTCTCCTACGGCCTGTGGCGCGGGATGCCGTACTACTTCTCGCCACCGACTCCGGGAAAGGCCAACGAGCGAGGTTTCGCGGGCCTTCTCGCCAGGACGGTCCACAGCCATGAACGGGGGTTCTACGACGAGCCGTTCGACCTGTGGATTCTCTGCGAGACGCCGAACGTGGTGATTCGCTACACGCTGGATGGATCGGAACCGACGGAACAACACGGCCTAATCTACAATCCCGCGATTCCGATTCGCATTACGACGACAACGCACGTTCGATCGGCCGCGTTCAAGACCGGGTGGAAGCCCGCGGGCGTCACGACCCACTCCTACATCTTCGTGGACGCCGTCGCCGTTCAGGGGCCCAACCCGCCCGGCTGGCCGGCCAACTGGGGCTACAACAGCGAGGTGGGCGGCATCGTCCCGGCCGACTACGAAATGGACCCCCGTGTCGTACAGAACACGCTGCCCGGCTACTCGATCCGCGATGCGCTGCTCGATATTCCGTCCATC
>JAGPGT010000033.1 GCA_018055905.1 Phycisphaerae bacterium | reverse complement strand
AGGGCACGTTCGCCATTCAGGGCCACGATCCCAAGAGCCTGGTCTACTTCAAAAACATCAAGGTCAAGCCGCTCGATCCGGTCAAGGTCGTCGTCGTCACAGGCGGGCATGATTTCGAGCGAGAACCGTTCTTCAAGCTCTTCCAAGGCTACCCCGACGTCCGGCACGTCGAGGCCATGCAGAAGGACCACAGCGAGCTGTTCGAGGACATCGGCGCCTGGGACTACGACGTGATCGTCCTGTACAACATGACCCAGGACATCTCCGAGAAGCGAAAGGAGAACTTCAAAGCCCTGCTGGCCAGGGGCGTCGGCCTGGTCGCCCTGCACCACGCGGAAGGCGCGTTCAACACGTGGGAGGACTACCGCCAGATCATCGGCGCCCGGTACCCGCTCAAACCCCAGGAGATCGACGGCGTGCACTTCGAAACCGGGGTCTACCAGCACGATGTGGACATGAACATCAAGATCGCCGATCGCAATCACCCGATCACCAAGGGACTGAGCGACTTCACGATCCACGACGAGACGTACAAGGGCCTCTGGTTCGCCAAGGACAATCACGTCCTCCTGACGACCGACAATCCGAAGAACGATCCGACCGTCTGCTGGGTCCGCCCGTGCGACCACACGCGGATTGTGTTCCTCCAGCTCGGCCACGACGGAAAGGCCTACGCCAATCCGAACTACCGCGAGCTGATCGTCCGCTCGATCCGCTGGGCCGCCGGGCGACTTTGAGATTTGGGATTTGAAGTTTGAGATCTCAGAGTTGAGATCTCTTCAAGGAGAATCTTATGTCGTCGCAAGTGAATCGTCGCAGTTTCATGAAGCAGTCGCTGGCCGCCTCCGCGGGAGGCGTGCTGGCCGCCAGTTCGACCCAGGCCGCCGCGGGCAGCGGGGCCGCGATCAAGGTCGAGCCCGGCTCGAAAGGGACCCTGCCGATGGGAAAAATCGGCAACTTGCAGGTCAGCCGGATGTTGCTGGGCGGCAATCTGCTCACCCACTACACGCACAGCCGGGACCTCAAGTACGTCTACAACCTCTGTGCCCACTACAACACCGAGGACAAGATCCACGAGACGATGGCCCTGGCCGAGGCGCATGGGATCAACACGCTGTCGATCCACAATCCGCCGGGGATCATCTCGATGCTCAAACGCTACCGCCAGCGCCATGGCGGCAAGATCCAGTGGATCGTCTGCCCGATCGCGGAACTGACGGACGACATGAAGGCCTACCGCGAGATGTCGAAGGAACTGGTCGATGAGGGGACCGATGCCCTGTATCTGTGGGGCGTCCGCTCCGATCCGCTCTGTGCCCAGGGGAAGATGGACCTGGTCCGCAAGGCGGTCGAGATCGGCAAGGACCTCGGCGTCCCCTCCGGCGTCGGCGCCCACGACCTCAACGCGATCGTCCAGTGCGAGAAGCACAACATCCCGGCGGACTTCTACATCAAGACGTTCCACCACCACAAATATCCCAGCGCCCCCAAACCCGACGAACTCAAAGGTGCGTACAGCGAGGTGCCCGGCTACTGGTGCCGCGATCCGCAGGAGACGATCGAGGTGATGAAGAACGTGACCAAGCCCTGGATCGCGTTCAAGGTGATGGCGGCCGGAGCGATCCCGCCGGCGGATGCTTTCAAGTACGTCTTCGAAAACGGCGCCGACCACACGCTGGCCGGCATGTTCGACTTCGAAATCGCCGAGGACACGAAGATCCTCAACGAGACGCTGCGCGGCCTGCAAAACCGAACCCGCCCCTGGCGAAGCTGATTGCCGGCAGTCGAAAAATGGGCAGCCACAGAGGGCACAGAGAACACAGAGGCAAGATGATTATTGCCGCCGTTCTTTGTGCTCTCGGTTTTTTCGTGTGCTCCCGCACTTTCCCCTGAAAGATCGAATGAAGACTGTCGCGTTTATCGCTTTGCGGGGTACCGGCGGAGAGGGTTCGGTGCCATGGCGGTCCTTCGTTCGTTAGAACAGTCTCCGTTGATTGTCTGATTCCTTTATGGAGATGCCTCGCCACAGCTTCGCCGCGACCTTGTTTCGAGAGCAGAAGATGAGGATGTACAAGGGCCGACCTTTCATGCTTATCCTCTGGTATTCGAATTCACAGTAACCGAGTGAGCGAATCTGATCGACGTACAGATTTCGGAGGACTTCCGCATGGCGGTCTGTCGGCGCAGCATTGAGCAGTGATCTCCAGTCTGCTCCGAACCCCAGACAACGATCGAGGTTGGAGTCTGGATCGTGGAGATAGTGCTCTTCCCAATTTCGCAGTATGTCAATTCGATCTGGAAAGAAGATGACCATGTCCGCTCGGATGTCCGAGAGTTTCCGTAGAGTCTCGAATTCCAGGTGAAGGCCGTACGGGTCGAGGAAGGCCAGCGACAGAGAGCGCTTCGGTATCTCTCGTACGATCTGGTCTATGCATTGGTTTGCGTCTCCAAGCAGCACTTGCGAGTCCGTTCTCACCCGGGAGACGCGTGCCACGAGCGCTTCGTGCTTGCGATTGTCTTTCTCGCAGAGGTGAAGTCTGGAAAATGGGAAATGGGTTTGCGCAGCAAGCATCGGCGAGCCCCACTCCAGTTCCTGTGAATCCTTCAGCCGCTCAATCCCAGCGCCGGCGAATAGATCGATGTAGTGGAGTGCACCCCATTTCAGACGCATTGACGTGGTGAACGCATCCATGTACCGCAAAAGGTAGTAGTGTTTGTCGCTTGACCACTGACCGACAATAGGAATGTACTGCCCATCATCCACAGGCTGTGCCAATTCCAGCATGATTCACTTCCCTCCGCATTGAGAACTGAGGTCTCTCGTCCCAGGTTCTGTTGCCCAATGTGCGACCTGCCGCCTTCTTGTTGATGCCGCCCCACTGCTTGAAGAAGAACGGGACGTTCTTCGCAACACATTGATCGCGTATGTCTACAGCCCACTCTGGACGCATGGGCCGTGCGCCGGGGCCGGACTCGCCGCCGACGATTGTCCAGTCGATGCCATCTAGATCGATGTCGGAAATGGGTCCCAGAAGCGGTTCAATCGAGATAAACTTTACATTCGCTTTGGTCTGTCGAAGGTGCTCGATTCGGAAGGTGTAGTTGCTGTTCTCGACGGTCACGCCCATCCAGACATTGTCCGGCCAAGGAAGCTTGGGGCTCAATCGAGCGAGTCTCTCGGAGCGTTTCGTCAGGACCTGGAAATGATGCTGGGAGGCCCGCTGCATCACGCCAAAGACCTTCTGAATGAATGCGAGCGGCACATCCTCGTGGAACAGATCGCTCATCGAGTTGACGAAGATCATCCTCGGCTGACGCCAGTGGAGGGGCATCTCAAGCATGTGCGGATGCAGCGTGAGCTTGAAACCGTCGCGATAGTTGGGCTGGCCCATGGCTTGGAGACGCCGGGCCATACGCTCGGCGTAGCAATTCCGGCATCCCTCACTGATCTTCGTGCAGCCTGTGACCGGGTTCCAAGTGCATTCCGTCCATTCGATTTTCGAGTTCGCTGCCATCGGCCTGCCTTTCATCGTCTCGCTGGATTATAGAGCGCCGATGGCTGTAAAATCAATCATCCATGATGTGTTTCCGCCTCTCGATAGTCCATGGCGTCAGAAGCTGTAGCGCACGCCGGCGTAGACGTTCGTGTTGTCGTGGAACTGGTTGAAGAAGGTGTGGCGCTCGTCGCCGAAGAAGACGTTGGCGCCCACCTCGTACATCAGGTGATCGCTGGCCTTGTAGTTGACGAGCGGCCGCAGGTAGACGTCTTCGTCCGAGGGACAGTAGTAGGTGAACAGCGACAGCATCAGGTTCTGGTTCATCAGCAGTTTCGTCAGACGCAGGGTCGTGACGTGGCGGAACTCGTCCTGCGCCGGGCTGCCTGGGAAAAGACTGTTCTCGTAATCGTCGTAATCGAGCATCTGCTCGACGTAGTATTGCACGCCGGCGGTGAAATCTCTCGCGATCTCCTGGGTGTAGGCGATGAGGTATCGCATCTGGGAGTTGTTGACCAGGGGATCGTCGCCGCGGCGGTCGTCGATGGAATCGTAATAGCCGATCTCTGCGTTGGCGATGCCCTTGCCCAGCGTGCCGCGGACGCTGGCGCCGTAGACGTACAGCTCGGGGAAGGTCGCGCGGGTCAGCGTTTCGTTGAAGCCCGCGGGGCTCTTCCAGTAGCCCCAGTAGCCGTAGAGGGCCAGCTCGTAGTTGCGGACGTTGCGATAGAGGCGGATCGCGGTCTCGTCCTCTTCGAAGAACTCGCGACGCCGTGAGATCATCAGCTCGTCGTCCTCGCCGGCCCGGCGGCCGAGGATCGGGTTGTAGTACGAGAGGCGATCTCCGGTGATGTAGCGGTCGGAGTCGAACTCCGGCGTGTAGACCACGTCGAGGTTGACCGCGTCGGAGAACCAGCTCACCTTGACCGCGTCGGACGGGGCCTTCAAGTACTCGGTGTCCCGTCCGATGAAGAACGAGATCCAGTCCTTGGGGAACACGTCGTTGATGAAGATCAGGTCACCCGTGCCCCAGGTGAGGACCTGGCGGCCGAGCTTGAGATCGACGGAATCGGTCGGCCGCAGGAAGACGTTGGCCTCGCGAAGATCGAAGACCGCCTGCTCTTCGACGAAGTCGCCGTAGGCGTCGCCCTTGACCTTGATGTCGCCCCAGTCGCGGGTGGAGAACAGGTCGAACTGGTAGCGGGCCTCGCCGATCGACAGGTCTTTGCTCTGGTGGGGATCGTCCACCAGGCGGGTGCCGACGCGGGCTTCATAGAAGCCGTGGTACTCGATATCGTTCTTCTCGAAGAACTCGCGGACGACGTTTCTCTTTTCCTGTGGCTCGTTCGGCTCCTGCTGGGCATTGGTCGTCAGCGCGAACAGGGCAGCAAGGAGGATTGCCGCAAGGCTCATGCTGGTAGAAAGTCCCCGTGACTCGTGATCCGGCCGACCCGTCGCCGGTCGCCCGCCACGCGTGCGACGCACGCCCACCATGCTGTCGGCCAAAAGCGAAAAATGCCAGGGGTCCGGGGACAGAGTCCCCGGTTGTCGGATACGATGCCACCTAAGATGACGCCGAATCCAGGTGGGCCGCTCTTCATTCCTGCGCCGGTTGGCAGTCGTCATCTCGTGACCTCCTGGGGCGGTTTGCGGAGATAGCGTTCCTCGAAGATGTCGCCGACGCCGATGTTGTACTTCACGTCGCTGAAGGTCATCTCGGTCTTGCTGCCGCTCTTGAGGTCCTGGACGACGGAGACGGTCACCGTCGGGAAGCCCTGGATTTCCTCGACCTTCTTGGACTCGATCGTGCGGTAGAGCGCGCCGGTCTTGTCGTAGAACTCCATCTTCATCGGGACGAAGTTCTTCCTGTCGATCGAGACGTTATAGTAGCTGAACTCGACGGTTTCGGGCTTCTTCGGCGTGTTCTTGACCACGTAGAACGCGTCAGTCGTCTCGACCAGCTCGTGGATGTCCTCGTCGAGACCCCGGCCCGAGACGTCCTCGTAGAGGAAGTCCGAGCCGACGAAGCTGGTACGTTTGTCGCCCGCGGCGATTCGCTTGACCAGATCCAGCGAGGGCATGTACAGCCAGCGGTCGTCGTCCTTGCCGCCGACGTGTTTGCGAACCATGTAGCTCATCCGCCGGACGTCGGCGGGACGCTGGAAGTAGACGAAGTAGTTCTGATCGCCGCCGTCCTGGACGTCTTTGCGGACGATGTTGAACAGACGCTCGCGGGTCTGCCCCTGCCTGTTCGTGATCACCATGCGGACGGTGGACCTGCCGTCGTCGCCCTGGTAGTAAGCGACGAAGTTGGCCTTTTCCACGATAGTCTGAACGTCGGGGGTCTGGTCGGCCGCCGCGGACGCCCAACTCAAAGTCAGCGAAGCCAGCAATGTCGTGATTGTCACTTTGTCGAACATGTCGCACCTCCATGGTTTGGGGACGGACCGCCGACTCCCAGCTTCTTGAGGATCGTCATCATCGGGCACCAGTCGGTGAACGCCGACTGGAGGAGATTCAGTCCGACGAAGCCGGTGAACAGCAGCCAATAAGGGGAATGATAGCGGGCCAGTAGAACACTGAGCAAGGTGAAAGCCCCTGCAATTCCACGCAAAACTCTCTCGACTGTCATGGTCGTACTCCTTGGAGGATCAGGAAGCCGCGGCCTTCGATTGTTGCTGATCGCGAGCCCGACAGGCCTGTCGGCGTGACATCACGCCGCAGAGCACCGCCAGGACCGGGATGGCGGCGGCGCTGATCCACACGAAACTGTTGAAACCCATCTTTCCAAACTGGTGCACGTTCAGCAGTACGAGCACCACACTCGCCAGCGAGATCACGAAACAGAACGCGCAGTTGCACTTGGCCGACTGGGGGACCGCCGCGACCGCGAACAGCCGCTTCTCTGCGACGGTCAGGATCGCCGGCAAGATGATCAGCGTCACCGCGCCGGACAGGGCCATAATCGCGCAGAGGAAAATGCCGACTGTCTTGTAGGGCACCAACGGCGCCGCCAGCAGGGGGAGAAAGCCGATCGCGATGACCAGCACGTTGCGTGTGATCGCCCGCGCGGGCTCGCCGAACATCTCGGCGGCGCCGGCCTTCCACGAGCCTTTCTCCGCATAGCTGACGCGGGCCCGCTCGAGGAAGTGGATCGCGAAGTCCACCGCCATGCCCAGCGTCAGGGCACTGAGCACCGCCACCGGCATGTCGTAGTCCTTGCCGATCAGTCCGATCACGCCGTAGATCATCAGGATCGTGATCGACAAGGGCACCATGCAGATCAGCCCCCACAGCACCGAGCGGAACATGATCGCCATCATGATGAAGACAATGATGAAACTGCCCAGGAGGGACTGGAGCATGCCCCAGACCATCTTCTGTTGCCAGATGATGTTGATGTAGGTCAGGCCCGCCCAGTTGTGCTCCATTGGCATCGGCGGAGGCGTCTTCTTGAAGTACTCTTCGACCGCCGCGACGACCTTTTCCATGTCCTTGTTGTCGCCACTCTTGAGCTGGAGCCAGATATTGGCCTTGTCGAGATCGTTAGTGACGAAGTGCCACAAATCGTCCGGCGTATGGCTGCTCTGGAACTGCAACAGGCTCTGGGCCACCGCGCCGCTGGTATCCGGGATCCGATAGTTCTCGGGCTTGCCATCGATCAGTTCCTGATAGACCTTCTTGACGATACCTGCGACAGAATTGCTCTTGCCGACCAACCCCGTGCTTTCGAGATAGTTTTCGAGATCGGACATGTAGCGAAGAATCTCAGGCTGTTTGAAGAGCTTGAGCCGTTCACTCTGGAGCTCGAAGAAGTCCGCCAGTTCGTACCAAACATCCGCGACGTCCTCCGCCGCCGAGTTGTGCTGCTGGCTTGCCTGTTCCGAAAGCTTCTCCAGGAAGGCGGCCTTCGTGATTTTGTTCGTGGCAGCATCCACGAGGATCTTGTCCGCGGGTTGGAGCACGTCCTTCGCTTTGGGGTTGTCGTCGGCCAGTTCTTCGATCTTGGCGCGAAGTTGCTCGCGGAGTTCTTTCACGTACTCGACCGTCACGTTCGGATCGCTGGCGTCTTGGAGGACCAGGTAGGCCATATAGGTACCCGCGAAGTGTTGGTTGAGCTCCATGTCCGCCTGGCGGATCGGGTGGCTCTTGGTGAACCACTTGATCGGGTTGTCGTTGATGTTGATCCGCGTGATGCCGTAGACCGCGACGACCGCGAGGATCACGATGCCGATCAGGATCGGCTTGGCCGCGGCATAGGTGAGACCCCCTGTGGTGTGGAGCAGTCGGGTCAACCAGGTCTGCTTTTGTTCGTGGACGACCGCGGCGCCGAAGTTCGCCAGGCTCTTTTCCTTGAGGAACATGATGTAGGCCGGGATGAACGCGATCGTGAAGACCCAGGCGATCATGATCCCGACCGCGACGAGGATACCGAACACCTGAACGGGTGGAATCGGCGTCAACGCCAGAGACGCGAAGCCCGCCGCCGAGGTCAGCGAGGTGTACAGCATCGGCGCAAACAGCGTGCTCATCACCTCGATCGTCGTTTGTCGTCGGCCCTTCTCCTTCGTGTACTTCTCAAAAAACTCCGACAGGATGTGCACCGAGTCCACCACCGCGATCGGCATCAGGAAGATCGGGATCATCGAGCTCATGATGTGGACGGGAAAGCCCAGGCCGATCAGGATACCCATCGTCGACAGCACCGTCACCATAGCGATGATCATCGGCGAAACGATCAGCACGAGCTTTCGAAAGAAAATCAGCATGAGAATGAAGATCGTCGCCATCGCCAAGGGGGCCGAGATCGCCATCTGGATGAACATCTCGTAGCCAAAGGTGTCCTCCGCGACGGGCAGGCCGGTGATGTGGTACTCCTCGTCGCCTGTGAAGGTCGCGATTTGTTTGCGTAATGCGAGGTACACCCTATGGCTGAGATCCTTGCTCGTTAGCGGCAGATACAGGGTGATCGCCTTGCCGTCGCCGGAGACGACGGTGTCCTTGAGCAGGGGATTCGAGAGCGCCTTGTCGCGGACGGCGATCGCCTCGGAGGCGGTCTCCGGCGGCTGGGGCATCAGCCACTCGAATCGGATCTCGCCGGGACCGCCCTGGCTGATGTGGTCCACCATCGAAGGGGCCAGTAGGTCCACCTCGACCACGCCGATCGTTTCGTTCGGGTCCTTGGGATCGGGCCATCGCAGCGTCTTGGCGTACTGCGTCAGCTCGTAGATCCGTCGCAGCGAATGGGGATTGAACACGCCGTTGGGGTCCTTGTTGTTGATTACCCCGACGACCACGATGTCGTTGAGGACGAAGTCCCGCTTGGTCTGTTCGTGGAAGACTCGCACGGTCTCATGCTCCGAGAGCATGTTCTCGGGGTCGGTGTCCACCTTGATCAGCGGAATGAACGCCGCACAGACGAGCGTGAAGATCACCATGACCCAGGTGACCAGCTTGTAGTGATCCAACGAGAACTCGATGACCTTGCGTTTGAAATCCATGCTTGAACTCCCGTGGTACATTCTCAACGGCTTTGAATTTCCTTACTTCGACAGGGGTATCTATGTTTGGTGATTCAGGCAACAATCATATGTATTGTCCAGCATCCACCGTACGATCCTCTTCGTGCACGTCATACCGTTTCAGTGAGTTGTTATCCTTAATTCCTCAGAAGGTATCGATTGATTGTCAACTCATCTCTTTCGCAGTACCATTACAATGATCGTAAACACAGTTCAATACGCGAATTACATTCGGATTTCTAATTCGGTAGTACACCTTGGTCCCTTCCCTCCGGCAGGCCAGCACACCTTTGTCTTTCATCAAGTTGAGCTGCTGACTGATGATCGCCTGTTTCTCACCCAAGGCGCTGATGATCTGGCTGACACTCTGTTCCCCGTTTTGCAGTGCCTCGACAATCAACAGCCGGACTGGATGGGCCACCGCCTTGAGCACCTCAGCCGCATGTATCGCTAGTTCCCTATCCACGAAGGCTGCCCTTAATAAATATTAATATTGCTATAATTCAATATTACTATGAATTGGAAGTTCGGTTCGAGGAAAAGGAAAAAAATTAATATCTCCCGTTTCCCACGGGTTCCCCGCGATCGACCCCTTCTGGAAAAACATCGAAGAGAAACAGGGTGAACTGCCGATAAGAAACTGGGTACTATGGCAAAGAACGGGGTTTTTGTTGGCTTTTGAGCTTGACAGGGCATCAGTGTCGGGCTAAAGTAGGGCGATAAGGCAAACTGCGTGGGCCTTCTGTCAAATGGATTTGGCGAAAAAGGAAGGGTAAGGATGAAGGATCTATTTACCACCGGCGAAGCCGCAGAGATTTGTCGAGTCAGTCAACAAACGATCATCCGTTGCTTCGACTCCGGCCGGCTCAGGGGCTTTCGCGTGCCGGGATCGAAGTTCCGTCGCATTCCCCGCGCGAATCTGATCAAGTTCATGAGGGACAACAACATCCCTCTGGACAATCTGGATTCCGGACGGAAAAAGGTGTTGGTCGTGGATGACGATACCGAGATCGTGGAACTGATCACGGATATCCTCACACGCGACGGTCGCTACGAGATCCGCACGGCGTCGAGCGGGTACGAGGCGGGCATGGTGACTCAGATGTTCCACCCGGACCTGATTTTACTGGACTACATGCTGCCGGACGTCAACGGCAACGTCGTGTGCCAGACGATTCGGAACAATCCGGAGTTTGAGAACACCCGGATCATCATTGTCAGCGGCGTCATCAAACAGGAAGAGATCGATCAGCTTCTCAAGTCGGGCGCCGAATCGTTCATACGAAAACCGTTCGACATTGCGGAACTTACCGAAAAGGTGAATTCCGCTCTTCAGTTGGTTGCTTGAGAACCTAGCGCCGTCACGCAAAGATGAGTTGGATGGATGCTGGAGCGAGGGTGAACGACGCCGTTTGGCAGGCGGGTGCTCTCGCAGGGCGATAGCATAGGGTAGCCGCATGGCCAAAAGGTACATCGATACGACGGCCTCTCGCAAGGTGGAGCTGGCCGTCAGTGAGTTGGGCTCGTTGTCGGTTCCCCCGTGTGTCGCGGTGCAATACCTTTCGAAACTCGTTCAGAGCCGTTCAGGACCTGTCGTGCGAGCGGTCGGAATGGGTGATTCTTTTTCCCCCGCGTCGGTCGCCGACCTCCTCGAATGCGAACCCGCCTGCGCCGCGACCATTCTGGCTTTGGCCCAACGTCAGGCGGCAGGTCCCGTTTGCCAGCGGCATTCCGTCCGGCTGGTGCTTGATCGTCTGGACGCCAATGACGTTCGCGACGCGCTGCTGCGAACGAAGGTCGCCGCGGGTTTCGAGATCGAATTCTCCGACCAGCCACTGGGTGCGCCCACCCGCAAGGATCTGATCCTGCATTGCTTGGCAGTGGCTTGCTGTGCCCGTGGGATTGCGGAAGCCGTGGGAATCGACCTATCTCTGGCCTGGTCCGCAGGCTTGTTGCACGACATCGGGAAATTCGCCCTCCAGGACGTTATGCCCAAGAGTCTGGCAGCCATCGCCCGCGAGGCCCAAGCCTCCAGTGCCTCGTTGTACTCCGTCGAGTACCGTCATCTGGGCACCAATCACACGTTGCTGGGAAAGCAGCTTGCCCAGCGATGGCGATTGCCCGAACCGATCCTATTGTCGATCTGGCTGCACCATCGCGATTTTGGGGCCCTTCTGGCCGTGCCGGAGGCGCGTATCGCCATGCTCGTCAAGGCCGCCGACAGCCTGGCCCGCCAGGCGGGAATCGGCCAGTCCGGCAGCTTTGACCCCCCTGCTTCCCTCCGCGACATTTCGGGATATCTTGGCGTTCCGGCCAAGAGCCTCCAGCAGATCCAGGAGACGCTGCCTGCGGAGGTCAAACGCCGGGCAGAGATACTAGGCTGGGAGATGCCCCAAGCGACGGCGCGTTATTGCGATCTGATCCAGGCGGTCGCGGCGGACCTGGCCCAGCGTCACACGAAACTCTCGGCCGAAGGACGAATCCTTCAGGCCTCCTCCGGCTATCTGGGCTTTACTCAGGAGTTCCTGCGTGGGCAGAATCCCAACCTGTCCGCCATCGACATGGCGGAGGATTTCGCCCGGCGCTGGCAACGGTTCTTTCAAACGGGCACCGTCTGTCTCTGTCTGACCGCTGGCCCGCGAGAAGGGGTCCTGGACACCGTGATTGTCGAGGCCCTCGGTCACAGCCACAAGACGGTTCTCGAAGTCCCGCCCGAAGAATCTCCCGTCCCCAAGCCGCTGGCCGGGCGGTTTGCCATACTCGATGTGCACGACCGCGTCGATTGGCTTCTGGACCAGGTGGACGTGGATCTCCATCGCGATCAGGCAAAGATGTTGCCGTTGTTGTCGGACGGTCGGGCGGTAGGGTTGATTTTGTTCGAGCTCAACTACCCCGCGGACGCAGGGCTGTTTGCCGAGAAATTCGAGATGGCCGCCTCCTTGGCAGGTACGATCCTGGGCTTGGCTTTGGCCAAGGAATGCCAGGAGCATCTGGCCGAGCGGCTCTCCCAGGACAATGGCGGCGTCAAGTCACCCGCGTCGGTCTCGGAGACGGGATTGATCCGCGATCCTGTCGAAGCTTTGGCGGAGATGGCCGCCGGTATCGCTCACGAGTTGAACAATCCGTTGTCCGTCATCACCGGCCGTGCTCAACTGATCGCGCAGTCGGAAACCGACGGACAGAAGAAAAACGCTCTCGAAAGGATCGTGGAGAACGCCCGCGAGGCATCGAGCCTGGTGGAGGACCTGTTGGCATACGCCGAGCCGCCGCAACCGAGGACGAGTCGGGTGAACATCCGCCAAGTGATCGATGAAGCGATCGACTTGGCCGTGCGTAAAACCGGCGCCGAACACATCAACACCCAGGTTCACGTGGTCGGCGATGTTCCCGAGGTTCTCGTGGACTCGGCGCAGATCGCCTCGGCGCTGGCGAACATCATCGCCAATGCGGTCGAGTCCTACTCCGACGCAATGGGGCCGGTCAAGATCACGGTCGAATCGCACGCGTCCGACGAGGAATCCGGAGGCTTCGCCTCGGGCATAATCCTTCGGATCAGCGATCTGGGCTGCGGCATGGACGAAGCGACACGGAAGAAAGCTGCCAGTCCGTTTTTCTCCGCAAAGCCCGCCGGGCGAAAACGCGGCATGGGTCTGGCCTTCGCCAGTCGCCTCATTCAACTCAATGGCGGCGCCCTGGACATCGAAAGCCAGTCCGGCCACGGCACCACGGTCACCGTGACCCTGCCGACGGAATAACCCGACGGCGGTCCGCCTATGAGGCCTCTTCATTCAGCGTCCATCGTTGAAGAAGGCCCACTCCTTTGGTGTCAAGAGCCGCCAGTTCCTCGACGAATTGGTGGAACCCTGGCCTGTTCTCGTAGGGAGGGATACTGTGCAGGCGATCCGGATGGCTTGACAAGCCGAAATCCTCCGGGGTTATCCTCATTGACTTGGCTCTCTGGATCAGCCATTCCTCGAGTCTTGGACACAGAACGATAAGTCTCTGATTGCCGCTGCCTCCACGAACGAGCAGGTGAAGTCCACCATGCCAACGGCATCGGGGAACCCCCGCAATCGAGTCGATGATACTCTCGTCAGCCCACCAATCGAGTCACTGGGCCGACCACGGGACCTGTCCAATTCCCGCTGAGCCAACACAGTCCGAAAACATCGCCCGTTGTGGGGCGCAGTCGAGATTTCTTCCGTGGTTTTCCCTGGTTCGGTTGCGGTGCGAGCGGGCACTACCGATGATAGGGGGCTGTTTATGGGGCGACGGACACTTGCTCTTTTCCCCAAGGCCAGGGGTTAAAGCATCTTCCACGCAGAACCGAACTTATGCCTGGGCATCGCCCCTGTGACAATACAAACCCGACGCGAGGTTCGGCGTCGAGGAGCCCGAACGGGCCTCTTTGAACGTGGAGTGTTATGAGCCAAACCGAACGACATAAACGACTGCGCTTGCTTTTGAATAAGCTGAACAAACAGCGAAAACAGCAGGCCTGCAAAATTGATATCCTCTGCAATGACCTCATCTCCGCCCAGCGGGCCTTCATTCAGCGATTGTACACGATCGGTTTCGCGGCCGAGTTCTATAAATCGCTCCTGGGCAGTCCCGACCTGAACCATTTGCTGGCCCGGGCGGATCGAATGATCCGCCGGGAACTACCCGGTACCGGCGTGGCGTTTTATCTGAGACAATCCGACGGTTGCGATCTTCATTCGTTTGTCGGCGAGGAAGTGTTCGCTTGTGAGCAACCGGGGCCGCAGGAACATCTGACGCCAGAACTGATCGACGGGATCTGCAAGTCCAACAAAATTTGCACGTTCGCCGAGATATCGGCCCTCGATCCAGCGGGCGACTACCGCGGACTGCGGCGATACTCGATCGTAACGCTTCCTTTGAGCGATCTGGGACGGTCCTTGGGATTTCTGCTTCTTTGGCGTCCGTCGGCGTTGCCGGTGACCTCCGAGGATGTTCACAGGATCGAATCGGTGTTGTGCGGCTTGTCGCAAGCGATTCGAGGAATTCGCGTGTCTTTGGCATCGAGCGAATAACCTCGGGACAAACGGACAAAGGGCTTTGAAAGAATTCTCTTGTATCGATTGCGGGAATATCGGATAATTCCCCAAATGTACTTTTTCACGGATTTTTGAGATTTTGCCGTTCTGGACCGGGCCGGACCTCAGACCAATCTCGTCGTTGTCCGGGTTGGGACAGGGTGGGGAGTTGAGAGATGAATGACATGCCGGTGAACCCGAACAACATGATCGAAACGAGCGACAGTTTGGAAGCTGTGGGCGTCTTCCGGGCGTGGAAAAACATCTTCTTTGTGATTGTGGTGATCTGTCTAGTGCTAACCCAAGTGGCGTTCTGGGTGGTGGATCTGGGACTTATCGAGACGCCGGGGGCGATCAAGCCGGCGGACACGGCACAATCCGGCTCCGCAGCGTCGACCGATGAGACCTCGTCCGACGGAGGGCTGCTGCACAGTCTCGCAGGCAAGCTCGATTTTGACCGGGTCGCTCGCGTGATCGGCGTGGCCAACGGCATTCTCATCGTCTCTGGAATCCTCTTCGCTCTGACGGTCTTCTTCTGCCTGATGGTCTCGCTCGTGGGTCGTTTGGGAGGCATCAACCATATCTCTCGCGCGTTCATCCTGGCGCTGATCATGGCGGCGTTGATCATCCCCTGGCAACGGCTTTTCGGCTCAAACGTCGTCGGCGTCGCTTACGGTGGCGACGAGCTGCTCCGTTGGCTCGACTCCAAGAGCGGCGGCATGTCGAACCTGATCTTCTACTACCTGCGGTTCACCGGTCTGTGGCTTGTCGTTCTGCTGTTGATGATCATGGCGCAGGTTCGCAGCTCAGGTTGGTCCAAGTCGATCCTCCGAAGACTGGAGATCATCTAAGAATTGTTGATGGAAGAACGAATCGCTTTCATCGGCACCGGCATCATGGGCCAACCCATGGCCAGGAACTTGTTTCGCGCGGGCTATCGGGTCACTGTTCACAACCGTACCAAGTCCAAGGCCCAGGCTCTCCTGCAGGAAGGGGCCGGCTGGGCCGATACGCCCAGGGACGCGGCACGAGCGAGCGACGTCGTCATCACCTGTGTCACGGATACGCCCGACGTGGAAGCAGTCCTGCTCGGTCCTGGAGGTGTCATCGAAGCCGCCCGCCCCGGCCTGATCTGCGTCGACATGAGCACCATCTCGCCTGCCGCAACCCGCACGATGGGCAAGATCCTCGCCGCCCGGGGGGTTGTCCTCCTGGACGCGCCCGTCAGCGGCGGACAGATCGGCGCGATCGAGGCCACGCTGTCGATCATGGTGGGCGGTCCGATCGAAGCGGTCGAAAAGGTCAGACCGATCCTGGAAAAGCTTGGCCGCACCGTCACGCATTGCGGCCCGCTCGGCTTCGGCCAGACGACCAAACTCGCCAACCAGATCATGGTGATCCACACGCTCATGAGCGTCGCGGAAGGACTTGCTTTCGCGGAAAAAGCGGGTCTGAACCTGGAGACGACGCTCCAGGTCACGACCGCCGGCGCGGCGGGAAGCCATTCGCTCAAGGTCCTTGGTCCCAAGGTGATCGCAGGCGATTTGAAGCCTGCGTTCATGGTAGACCTCCAGCAGAAGGATCTCCGGTTGGTCCTGGAGTATGCCGAGCAGATCGGCCAGCCCCTGCCCGGCACGGCCTTGGTTAAACAACTCTTCGCAGTTCTCCAAGCCCAAGGCCGCGGTCGCGACGGCACTCAGGCTCTCATCGATGTCATCCGTCAACTGGCCGGAAGAACCGGTACCCCGTGAGACAAGTGCCGACTCTGGGCGGGAACGATCCCAGGGAACGGGCACCTGTCTCATGGATTCTGGCAGATTCCCCTGGAGCCTGATACGATGTTCCCTGTTTGGAAGATCCGATTGAAATACAAAAGGAGTCGGCCATGAGGACTATGGGTGCTCTGTTCATTGGCGTGTGCGTGTCGATGGTTTGGGTCGGGGCCGCCGGCGCCCGTGAGACCGAACCTCGAAGAGTGATCCAGCTCGATGGGACCTGGCAGGTCGCCGAAGGGACGATGGACTCGATGCCCGATCGATTCGATCGCAAGGTTCAGGTGCCGGGGTTGATCGACATGGCCCGACCGGCGTTCGAGGAAGTGGGCGTCAAGAGCGAGAAACGCCAGGCCTTCTGGTACCGGCGCACGTTCACCCTCAAAGGGCCGATCCCCGAGGCAGCGATTCTGAAGATCCACAAGGCTCGCTACGGCACGAAGGTCTGGCTCAACGGGCGGCTCGTCGGCGAGCACCTGCCGTGCTTTACGCCCGCGCTGCTGGACGTCAAGCCGCACCTCAAGGGCCAGGGCCGGGAGAACATACTCGTCGTGCGAGTCGGCGCCGATCGCGGGGCCTTGCCGCCAGGTCAGCCCAGCGGCTGGGACTTCGAGAAGTACCTCTATATTCCAGGGATCTACGACTCGGTCGAGTTGATCCTCTCGGGCGAGCCGCGGATCGTGAACGTCCAGGCCGTGCCGGACATTGACGCCCAGACCGTGCGGGTCATCGCGGAGCTGCAATCGTCCGTCGCCGGCTCATGCTCGGTGACGTGCGAGGTTCGCGAGGCCAAAGGCGGTGCGGTTGTCGCAAGCGTTCGGCAGTCGGACGTCCCCGTCGGCGGCGAAGGCGTCACGAAGGTGGACATCGTGATCCCGTTGAAGTCGTGTCGATTGTGGAGCCCGGAGGACCCGTTCCTCTACAAGATCAAGCTGAGTACGGGGGCCGATACCGCCGAGACACGGTTCGGCATGCGATCTTTCCGCTTCGACCGCGAGAGCGGCCGGGCGGTCCTCAACGGCAAGCCCTACTTCATGCGGGGCACGAACGTCTGCGCGTACCGATTCTTCGAGGACGTCGAGCGGGGCGACCGGCCTTGGCGCAAAGAATGGGTCCGGCGTCTGCACCAGAAGTTCAAGAGCATGCACTGGAATTCGATCCGCTACTGCATCGGCTTTCCGCCGGAGCTGTGGTACGAGATCGCAGATGAGGAGGGCTTCCTGATCCAGGACGAGTTCCCGATCTGGACGCTCAGCGAGGACCCGGAGAAGGTCCAGGCCGAGTTGATCGAGCCCGAGTACGTCGAGTGGATGCGTCAGCGGTGGAATCACCCGTGCGTGGTGATCTGGGACGCCCAGAACGAGAGCAACACCGCCGAGACCGGCAAGGCTCTCAGCGCGGTTCGGCATCTGGATCTCTCGAATCGGCCCTGGGACAACGGCTGGGCCGAACCGCAGAGCGAGGCCGACTGCGTCGAGGCGCATCCCTACCTGATGATCAATCTCTTCAATCCCGCCTGGGGCGAGTCGAAGGTCAAGACCCTCGCGGACATGGCGAACGTCTCCGGCGTGCCCTCGCTGAACGCGGCCCAGCGAAAGTTCAAGCTGCCCATCATCATCAACGAGTACGCATGGCTGTGGCTCAATCGCGACGGGACGACCACCTGCCTGACCGGCCCGGTCTACGAGAAGCTGTTGGGGCCCAACTCCACGACCGAGCAGCGCCGCGCACTCTACGCGAAGTACCTCGCGGCCAAGACCGAGTTCTGGCGGGCCCACCGCGCCTGCGCGGGCGTGCTGCACTTCTGCGGCCTGGGCTACTCTCGCTCCGGCGACAAGCCCCGACCCGAGGGCGGCGCGACGAGCGACCACTTCATCGACATGGAGAGACTGAAGTTCGAGCCGCTGTTCGAGAAGTATCTCCGAGACGCGTTCTCGCCGGTCGGGATTATGCTGGACTACTGGGGCCAGGATTTGACCGCGGGCCGGGAGGTTCAGATCAAGGCGATCGCGATCAACGACACATACGAGACTTGGCAGGGCACGCTGCGGCTTCGGTTGACGAAGAACGGCAAGACAGTTGTCTGGCGGGAAATTCCTTGTACGATAGAAGCTCTGGGTCGCCGTGACCTGTCCGGCGCGTTGACGGTGCCGTCGGAACCGGGCGATTACTTGATGACGGGCGAGCTGATCGCTCGCGGAGACAAGCCTATTTGCAGCGTTCGGGATGCGAAGGTCACCGCGGAAAAATGACTGTGGGCACAGCGACGTCGCGCCCGGTTTGCAGCGTCCCGACAGAAGGAGCAGCACAATGGATTCGCACGTTCGCACACGTCGTGATTTTTTGAAAGCCGCCGGGGTTTGCGCCGCCGGGGTCGCGTTGACAGGATGTTCCGAGCCGGGGTCCGATTCGATTCCCGCCCAGCCGGCGACGCAGACGTTTCTGCCGCCCAGACCCAACATTCTGTGGATCACCTGCGAGGACATCAGTCCCTACCTGGGCTGTTATGGCGACCCGCTGGCAATCACGCCCAACCTCGATCGGCTCGCGGGCCGCTCGATTCTATACACCAACGCCTACGCGACGGCGCCGGTCTGTTCTCCCTCGCGGTCGTGCTTGGTCACAGGTCTGTACGCCACCTCGCTGGGCACGCAGCATCTCCGCTCGGAGATCGCCATCCCCCGGCAGATCGAACCGTTTCCCAAGCTGTTGCGGGCCGCGGGTTACTATTGCTCGAACAATTTCAAGGAAGACTACAACTTCAAGGACCCGACCATCTGGGACGATTCCAGCGACAACGCGCACTGGCGCAACCGCGCGGCAGGCCAGCCGTTCTTCAGCGTCTTCAATCTCATGGCCACGCACCAAAGTCAGATCAACGGCTCCGACGAACAGTTCGAAGCCAAGTACGGCTCGAAGCTCAAACCCGAGGAGCGGCACGACCCCCGAAAGATGATCCTGCCGCCGTACTATCCCGATACACCGATGGTCCGCAAGATGTGGGCACGCTACTACGATCTGATCACCTACATGGACAAACAGGTCGGTGAGATTCTCCGCGAACTGGAGATCGACGCGGTGTCCGAGAACACGATCGTGTTCTTCTTCTCCGACCACGGCATGGGCCTGCCTCGCTTCAAGAGGAGCCTCTACGATTCCGGCCTGCGGGTTCCGCTGCTGGTCCGGGTCCCCGCGCCGTACCAAGGCATGGCGCCTCTGGCACCGGGCGGGCGGAGCGACCAGCTCGTCAGCTTCGTCGATTTCGCGCCGACCGTGCTGTCTTTGGCCGGGCAATCGATCCCGCCCACCATGGAGGGCAAGCCGTTCCTGGGACGCACGACGTCCACGCGAGACTACATTGTCGGCGCCGCCGGTCGGGTCGATGAGGCCTACGAAATGTCCCGCTGCGTGCGCGACAAGCGATACAAGTACATCCGCAACTTCCTGCCGCACCTGCCGTACGTGCAGCCGAGCGACTACTGCGACCAGGCGGAGATCATGCAGGAGTTGAAAAGAGTGGCCGCCGAGGGGGGGATGGTCGGCATGGAGAAGCTGTTCTGGGAGCCGACCAAACCGTCGGAGGAACTGTACGACACATGGGTCGATCCAAATGAGGTCCGCAACCTGGCGGGCTTGGCGGAACACCAGGAGACGCTCTCCCTGATGCGAAAGCGTCTGCGGGACTGGATGCTCGACACGAAAGACACCGGACTGTTACCGGAAGCGGAGATGCTGATTCGCGCCGCCGGTTCCACGCCCTATGAGATGACCCGCACCCCGGCCAAGTTCTCCCCCTCGAGCATTCTGGACGTGGCGGAGCTGATTGGTTCGGATGCCAGAATCCTGCCGACTATGACCGAATCCTTGGCGGACCCCGACAGCGCCGTGCGGTATTGGTCACTCATCTATTTCGCCTCGCTGGGCAAAGAGGCCGCTCCTGCGACCGACGCGATCAGGGAGCTCCTGGACGATCCGAGTCCCGACGTGCGATTCACCGCGGCCGATGTGCTCTGCGGGCTGGGCGCGTGCGAAGAGGGACTGCCGGTCCTGGCGCGGGGCCTGGCGGATGTGCGGGAGCCGGTCGTGCTGCACGCCGCACGGACTGCCCAACGATTCGGCGCCAAAGCGGCCCCGATCGTCGAACAGATGGCGCAGGCCCGCCGCAACTGCGTCAAACTCGATGGCAGCTACAGAAACGACAACTACGCGATGTTCATCGACTGGGCCCTCAAGCACGCAATCGAGAGCTGTGGGCGGTAATCCTATCCCCCATGAGAGGATACAGCGACCATGACCGAGAGTCCTGATATGGCAACCGGCCGGAGTCGAACCGGGAGCACGACCTATGTTTTCGTCGTCACGCTCGTGGCGGCCCTGGGCGGCCTTCTTTTCGGGTACGACACCGGTGTCATCAACGGCGCGATCGGGCCGCTGAAGGCGTACTTCTCGCTCAATCCCCGGCAAGAAGGCTGGGCGATGGGCTGCGCCTTGCTCGGCTGCGCCCTCGGGGCGATCGGCGCGGGGCCCTTAAGCGACTGTTTCGGTCGCAAAAAGGCCCTGATCGTCTCGGCGATCCTGTTCTTCGTCAGCGCGGTGGGCACCGCGATCCCTCGCACGCTGACGACATTTATTCTCTATCGCATCCTGGGCGGCCTGGGCGTCGGGGCCGCGTCGATGATCTCGCCGATGTATATCGCGGAGATCAGCCCGGCCCGCATCCGAGGCCGGATGGTCTCAATCAACCAGTTCGCCATCGTCTCCGGTTTCCTGGTCGTTTACTTCGTCAACTACTTCATTGCCCTGCAGGGCGACGCGGTGTGGAACGAGCAGTCAGGATGGCGATGGATGTTCGGGTCCGAGTCGCTGCCCGCTTTAGGGTTGCTGATCCTGGCGTTCCTGGTACCTGAGAGTCCGCGGTGGTTGACCAAGCAGGGAAGGATCCAAGAGGCCGTGCGGATTCTGTCCCGTGTGGACGGCCAGGCCTATGCCCAGGCGGAATTGGCGGAGATCCGTGAGACCCTGGCTCAGGAGGGCGGCTCTCTTCGACAGCTCTTCCTCCCCGGCATGAGGATCGTCCTGGTCATCGGGGTCGTCCTGGCGGTCCTGCAACAGGTCACCGGCATCAACGTTTTCCTCTACTTCGGCACGGAGATCTTCAAGAAGATGGGGGCCGGGACAAACGCGGCCCTGTTGCAGACCATCGTGGTCGGCACGGTGAACCTCACGTTCACGGTCATCGCGATCTGGACCGTGGATCGGATCGGCCGAAAGCCCCTGATGACGATTGGTTCGGCAGGGATGGGCGTCTGCCTGATCGCGATGGGCCTGTCGGCATACCTTCAAACAACCGGCCTCTGGATGCTGCTGTTCATCCTTGGGTACATCGCGTGTTTTGCGCTTTCGGTCGGGCCGGTGACATGGGTGATTCTGTCGGAGATCTTCCCGACCCGGATTCGCGGCCGGGCGATGGCGGTCGCCACTGTCTGCCTGTGGATCGCCAACTACGTCGTCTCGCAAACCTTCCCCATGATGGACGAAAACCCCTGGCTGGTCGCGACCTTCCACAGGGGATTTCCCTTTTGGCTCTATGGCGGGTTCTGCGTAGTGTTGCTGGTCTTCGTCCCGGTCTATGTCCCCGAGACCAAGGGCAAAAGCCTGGAGCAGATCGAGCGGCACTGGGGCCGATGAAGAAAATACCACCAGGAAAAGGAAAGAAGCCCCTGCGCGGCGGAGGGAGAGGAAAAGCGAGATAACACGCAGGGGCTTGAGGGCTAAACCTGCACTTTCACTATAACGACCTCTTCTCAACAGGTAAAGAGAATTTGCTACATTTTTTGGAAGAAATCGAGAAGATTTTGGCTTCCGCAGACACTCCCAGAGCGGTCAATCAATGCTTCTTGTATCGATTTCGATAGGACGGCTGGACATGGAACCGATTCGTCAGGGAAGGGCTTTGACGCAACTGACGGCCAGACAATCGCTTGCGATTGTTTGCGGATTTGGTATCCTTGGGGTCGCCATGAGTTTTCCAGAAAAAATAACGATTCAGAGCCATACGATCCCCATCGTCCCGCGTTACGTCGAGACCGACAAAGGCGGCGTGATCCACCACAGCGTCTACCCCGTCTGGTTCGAGATGGGCAGAACCGAGCTGCTTCGCGCCAACGGCGTTGCTTACAAGGACCTCGAGACCCAGGGGGTTTTCTTTGTCGTCGCGGAACTGAGAATCAAGTACCGCCGGCCCGCTTTCTACGATGAGCATTTGCTCCTGGAAACGACCTGCTCCAACGTCACGGCCGCCAAAATTGAACATCTGTACAGACTTACCCGAAAGTCCACCGGCCTGCTTCTGGCAGAGGGCTCCAGCGTCCTGGCCTGTGTCAGTGCTGATGGAACGATCCGGCGGATACCTGAGTTTTTGTTCCCTGCCGACACAAAAAAAGAAGCGTGATTGGTCTTCCCCCATCGATAGTCAATCTCAAGGTCGGTCTGTAAGCCGAGTTCTGTCCCCGCCGAATGGCAGGTGGCGATCATTTATCTGGACCAGTCGTTGCCGACTGGCTCTTCCGCCTCGCGGCAATTTCTCGCCGCAAGAGTGCGGAATGCGACCTACCCGCCGGTCGTGCGGTTCAAACCGCACCTACCCGGGCCGAGTACGGCTCGGGACCCTTCGGACACGAGGCCCGAGGAATCCGTCATCGCCAACCGGCTGCTTGGTCTTGCAGGCGGTGGGGTTTGCCCTGCCGGCGATGTCGCCATCGCCGCGGTGCGCTCTTACCGCACCTTTTCACCCTTGCCCGATCCCGTGGTCGCTGCATCCAGCAACCACGGGACGTCGGCGGTGTGTTTTCTGTGGCACTATCCCTGGGATTGCTCCCGGTGGCCGTTAGCCACCACCGTGCCCTGGGGTCCCCCCAACGCGACATTTGGCGTTTGAGAGGCCCGCGATCCTGCTCGGACTTTCCTCCCCGCGTCGCATAACACGGCGCAGAGCGACCGCCCGACCGACCTTGGGATTGGCTATCGACTATACGAACGATTGAAGTTTCAAAAGAGCATTCTGCGTACCCCTACGCGATTTTACCGGATTTGCCCCCTCGCTCCAATGCGGATTTTCACTGTACCACGAAAACGCCGGAGTTTCAACGGAATCCTCATTCTTGCTTGCGGCGTCTGCATCGTGGCCTGCGGGGCCGATGGAGAGGATCGGGGTCGGTCACACCGACGATTAGGAATGGGACTGGGCCTTCGAAGGAAGGAACCGCCGCCAGGAAAGCAGGGCCTTACAGAGAATCCCCACATAAATCAGCCCATTATTGATCGGCGAGCAATCCTTGGCGAAATGCTTCTTGTGGAACAGGTACATCGCCCGGTAGAACTCGATTGCGGCCTTACGGCTGTTGTACTTGGTGGATTCGCCTTTGTAATGCACGATCTGGGCCTCGGGGTAATACATCACCTTCCAACCGGCCCGCTTGGCCCGCAGACACCAGTCGAGCTCCTCGCCGTACATGAAGAACCGTTCATCGAGCAGGCCGATTTCGTCGATCGCTTTCCTTCGGATCATGAGGAAAGCCCCTGAGACGGCGCCGACTTCGTGTGTTTCTTCAGGACTGGTGTACGTCATATTGTACTCAGCCATGACCTTGCTTTTGGGAAAAAGCCTGCTCAGGCCGGTCAAGCGGAAGAACGCCACGCGAGGCGTTGGGATGCTCCTTCGGCAGGCCAGTTGGAGCGTTCCGTCGCGGTTGAGCACCTTGCAGCCGGCGATCCCGACCTGGGGGTGCTGGTCCATGAATTTCACCATTCGCTCAATCGCGTCTCCGATGACCAGGGTGTCGGGATTGAGCAGCAGGACGTAGTCGCTTTGGCTGCGGGAGATGACAAGGTTATTGGCCTTAGAGAAACCGACGTTGCAACGGTTTTCGACAACCTGCACCTTGGGGAAACAGGATTTGACCATCGCCACGCTGTTGTCACGCGAGTTGTTGTCGACGACCCAGATGCTCAGAGGTGTGCCATTGGCGCCGGCGTAGACCGACTGAAGACAGTCCTTCAGCAGGGCTTCGGTGTTGTAGTTCACAATAACGATCGACAAAGTCATCGTGTGTATCCGCGTTATGGCATCGGATGTGGCGGCGAATCCCCCCGCGCAGCTTCTCTTCGGCCATCACCCTGTAAATCACAGTTCAGACAACCATCGAATTGTCGGAGCCATTGAGGGGCTGCCCTGCCGCGCCGCGACAGAACCGCCCGCACTCCAGACTCTCATATATTTCTTTCTGGTTTCGGGCAATTGTATCAACGGAGAACCTGTGTTCAACAGTTTTCTCGCCCCTTCGACAAGGGGGTTCACCTGTTCCTGCGACAGGGCCACCAGACCAAGCACGCCGTCGGCCAAGAACGCCTCCGCCAAGGGACTGCCCAGAAACCCTGCGACCCCACGGATAAAGACTTCCATCCCCATCTCCCAGGACTCCCATCGCATGTGTTGCGAACCGCAGGTCGGTGGTGCCAAGCTGTCGTCATCGCCAGCTCAAATACTTGCAGAAATCTCCATAGAGCATCCGCGGGGACCGGACATACTGAACCATCCGCGATCGGGCTCTGTTGAGGAGCCGACTGTACTGCTTGTTGTACCGGTGAAACTTGTCCTTCATCTCCTGTTCCAGAAGAACGTATCGTTCCGGATCAATGGTGTCCACCTGCCGTCTCGGATCGACCCGATAATAATGGTTCGGCAGTGTATCATAGAAATCTGCTAGCGTCATGTCAGCTTTTATGAGCCCCCGCCGCACCCCTTCATTAAAGATGGGGGTTCCGGGAAACGCTTCATAGACCCCGATCGACGCGAAATCGGGCCTGATTTCATACATGAAATCGAGAGTTTTGTAAACATCCTCCACGGTTTCTCCTGGAGTACCCATCAGGAAGTAACCGGTCCAGTGGATGCCGAGCTTGCGGAACCAGGCGGCGGCTCTGCGCGTCTGTTCGAGCGTGATTCGTTTGTTCATTCTCTCCAAGACCGCCTCGCTGCCCGATTCGACCCCCACTTTGACGCTGTTGCAGCCGGCG
>JAGPGT010000218.1 GCA_018055905.1 Phycisphaerae bacterium | reverse complement strand
TCCACATTCTCGCGGATGAGATGGAAAGGAGCAAGAGTATGACGCAGGTTGATCGCAGAGCATTCATCGCCGGCTCGGTGGCCGCTCTGGCCGGGGTCGCTACGACCGGTGGCGCCGCCGAGAGTACGGCGGTCCGTCGTGGCAATCGCATCGCGGTCGCCACGTACTCGTTCTGGCGGTTCAAAGAAGGGCTCAAAATGCCCATCGAGCAGTGCATCGACGAGGCTGCCCGCATGGGTTTTGACGCGGTGGACATTCTGCTTCGCCAGATCGAAGGCGAGGAGAACGTGGACAACGCGTACCTGCAGAAGCTCAAACGCCACGCGCTGATCAACGGCCTGGACCTGTGCTCGCTGTCCACGCACCAGGGATTCGTCTGGCCGGATGCGGCCGAACGGCAGAAGAACATCGACAAGACGATCAAACAGATGGAGGTCGCCTACCGGCTCGGCATCCCCATCGTCCGGCTCAACACCGGACGCTGGAACACCACCAGAAGCTTCGACGAGTTGATGGCCAATCGGGGCATCGAGCCCATCCTGCCCGGTTACACCGAAGAGGACGGGTTCAAGTGGGTGATCGACAGCATCGAGAAGTGCCTGCCAACGGCCGAGAAGTGCGGCGTGATCCTCGGTCTGGAGAATCACTGGGGGCTGGCCCGCACGCCGGAGGGCCTGCTGAGGATCGTCAACACGATCAATTCCCCGTGGTTGAAGGTCCTGCTCGACACAGGTAACTTTCTGGAAGACCCCTATGACAAGCTGGAGATGTGCGCACCGCAGACGGTCTTCATGCAGGCCAAGACCTACTACGGCGGCGGCCTCTGGTACACGCTCGATCTGGACTACACCCGCATCGCCCAGATCATGAAGAAGCACAACTACAAAGGCTACGTCTCCCTCGAGTTCGAAGGCAACGAGGATTGGCGAACAGCCATTCCCAAGGGGTTGGCTCTCCTGCGGAAGGCATTCGCATAGACCCTTTTGGTGAAGGACGGTGCAGGCCCCTTTGCGGGCTTGGAAAGATGGACATGAAAGCACTCGTAAAACGCAGGGCCGAGGTCGGCCTTTGGCTTGAGGATGTCCCGGTCCCCACGATCGGGATCAATGATGTTTTGATTGAGGTCGTCAAGACGTCGATCTGTGGCACGGACGTGCATATTTACAACTGGGACGCCTGGGCTCAGAAGACGATTAAGGTGCCCATGACGATCGGACACGAGTTCGTCGGTCGAATCGTCGAGATCGGAAGTAACGTACAGGATTTCCACGTGGGCGACTTGGTCAGCGCCGAGGGCCACGTGGTTTGCGGGCGGTGCCGCAACTGCCTGGCCGGTCGGCGGCACCTGTGCAACGCGCCGCGGGGGATCGGCGTCAATCGGGACGGCGCGTTCGCCGAGTTCATCTCCGTTCCGGTGACGAATATTTGGTATTGTGATCCGACGATCCCGACGGACGTTCTGAGTTGCTTCGATCCACTGGGCAACGCGGCCCACACGGCGCTGAGTTTCAACCTGGTCGGCGAGGACGTTCTGATCACCGGCGCGGGGCCCATCGGCTGCATGGCCGCTGGGATCGCCAAACGCGTGGGCGCCCGCCACGTCGTGGTGACCGATCTGAACCCGTATCGACTGGAGCTGGCACGCAAGGCCGGTGCGACGCTGACGCTCGACATGCGGACCGAGACCATCGAGGATGCCCAGAAGAAGCTCGGTATGAAAGAGGGCTTCGACGTCGGCCTGGAAATGTCGGGCAGTCCGCAGGCCTTGCGCGGGATGATCGCGAACATGGCCCACGGCGGCAAGATCGCGCTGCTGGGCATCTTGCCCCGCACGGAAATCGATTGGGATTTTATCGTGTTCAACGGCCTAACGATCAAGGGCATCTACGGGCGCGAGATGTACGAGACCTGGTACAAGATGACGATGCTGATCCAGGGCGGCTTGGACATCACGCCGTTGATCACGCACCGGTTCCATTACACGGATTTCCAGAAGGGCTTCGACGCGATGCGCTCCGGCAATTCGGGCAAAGTCGTATTGACTTGGAAGAATGGAGAGTAACCGAGAATCTCGAAATCGAATTTCGTGCTTCGAATTTGGATGACACGTATGTCGACGATCCGGAGGATACAGAAGTGTTCGGCAGTATGAAGGATTATCTGTCTGGTCAGCTCGACGAGATCCGAGGGGCCGGTTTGGAGAAGCCCGAGTGGGTGATCGTGAGCCCACAGGGCAGTCGGATCAAGGTTTCGAACGGACAGTCGGTCGTCAATATGTGTGCCAACAACTATCTAGGGTTGGGTAACCATCCCGAGGTGGTCAAGGCGGCGCGCGACAGTTACGACAAGTGGGGTTTCGGCCTGGGCTCCGTGCGGTTCATCTGTGGGACCCAGCAGATCCACAAGGACCTGGAGGCCGCAGTCACGCGATTCCTCGGCACCGAGGACACGATCATCTACAGCTCATGCTTCGACGCCAACGGCGGGCTCTTCGAGACCCTGCTGGGGCCCGAGGACGTGATCATCAGCGACCAGTTGAATCACGCCAGCATCATCGACGGCGTCCGGCTGTGCAAAGCCGAACGCCTGCGGTTCAACAACAGCGACATGGCAGATCTCGAAGAGAAGCTCAAGTCCGCAAAGGCATCGCGATTCCGCCTGATTGCGACCGACGGCGTTTTCTCTATGGATGGTTATATCGCTAAGCTCGACGACATCTGCGAACTGGCGGACAAGCACGACGCGTTGGTCATGATCGACGACTGCCATGCGGCGGGTGTCATCGGCAGGACGGGCCGGGGCACTCCCGAATATCGCGGCGTCATGGGTCGGGTCGACATCATCACCGGCACCTTCGGAAAGGCCCTCGGCGGCGCCAGCGGCGGTTACACCTCCGGTCGAAAGGAGATCATCCAGATGCTCCGTCAGCGGAGCCGGCCATACCTGTTCTCGAACACCCTGGCCCCGGCGGTCGCCGCCGGCTCGTTGAAGGCCCTGGAACTGCTCGAGCGCTCGACCGAGTTGGTGGATCGCCTCCGCTCGAACACGCAGTACTTCCGCGAGCGAATCACGACGACCGGTCTGACGGTCCTTCCGGGCGATCATCCGATCACGCCGATCATGCTTGGCGACGCGGTTCTGGCCCAGGAGATGGCCCGCCGGATGCTCGAAAAGGGTGTCTACGTTATCGGCTTCTCGTATCCCGTGGTCCCGCAGGGCAAGGCCCGGATTCGGACGCAGGTCTCCGCTGCCCACACCCGTGAAGACCTGGATTTCGCGGTCGAGAAGTTCGGGGAGGTCGCCCGAGAGTTGAAGCGATGAGCCTGATTGAAGCGATGCCTGCCCGTTTGTGCTTTTCCAAAGGCGAGAGGCCAGATAGAGGGTTCACATGGCCCAGGATGTCGATCTGAACAAAGTGGTTCGCCAGCACCTTGAAATGGAGAGCTTCTTCACGGGGTTCTCGGTGAAAGGCAAGCCCCGGTCGGAGAGTTCCATACCCTCGGATGTGGTGGCTTCAGAGCCTCTAACCGGTAATGAACTATTCCACGCGGATACACCGAGAAGTGAGGTGCAGATGATGCCCCAGCGGACTATGTCTGTCGATGTTGTCAAGGAGCTGGAAGCGATTGCCGCTGAGGTTCGCGATTGCCGCAGGTGCGGATTGGGTGGGACACGCATCAACGCCGTACCGGGAGAGGGCAATCCGAGAACCCGCATCCTGTTTGTGGGGGAGGCACCGGGAGCGGATGAAGACGTCCAGGGCCGGCCCTTCGTCGGCAGGGCGGGCCAGCTCCTGGACAAGATTATCGAAGCCTGTGGTCTCAAACGCCAAGACGTCTTCATCGCCAACATCCTCAAGTGCCGCCCGCCGGACAACCGCGACCCTCGTCCCGACGAAATTGTCAATTGCCTGCCATTTCTCCAGAGGCAGATCGAGATCCTGAACCCTGAAGTGATCGTTGCTTTGGGCGCCCACGCGGCCAGGACGTTGCTGAACACCAACCAGGGCATCGGTCAGCTTCGCGGGGAGTTTCAGGAGTACTGCAACGGCATCGGCCGGCCGCCCATCAAGCTGATTGCCACCTACCACCCGGCGTATCTGCTTCGCAGTTACACCCCCGACAACCGCAGGCGAGTCTGGGAGGACATGAAGAAGGTCCTCGTGGAATTGGGTCTGCCGGTGCCGGAGCGGGGAAAAGGGGCTTAGGATCTGCGACTTGCGATCCGGCATCGGCGTTGCGAGTTGTCAACGCTGCCTCAACACCTCTCAAGAACCCCATCTCTGCAAGTATTTCCGGGGCACAGCGTTTTTTTGAGTAATGGTGTCGCATCTGGTGCGTCTGGTAACACAGATACTATGAGTGTTCGTGACAAGGCCGAGGACCTGTCGGGACGGTCGATCGCATCTTGAAAAGACCGTCCCTTTCGGGTATCATACCCTTCTGGCAGGCTACCGGAGGAAGGTCCCCCTTGCCATTCCTGCTTTCATATGGGCACTGGTTCGGAAAGGCGAACGTATGAAGAGGGTCGTATGGTCGAGCGTTGTGGTGCTGTTTCTTATGGCCGCTGCCGCCTTCGGGGCGACGTTGAAGGTGCCCAGCGAGTATCCGAGCATTCAGTTGGGCATCGAGGCGGCCGTTGACGGCGATACAGTCCTGGTCGCACCGGGCGTCTACTACGAGACCATCAACTTCACAGGCAAGGCCATCACCGTCACGAGCACGGACCCCAACGACCGCGGGATCGTCGGCTATACGATCATCAATGCCGACGGCGACGGCAGCGCCGTAACCTTCGAGAATGGCGAGACTTCTGCCTCGGTGCTGACAGGCTTCACCATCACCGGCGGCTTCGGCACCCTCAACGATTCCCTCGAAGGCGGCGATAATATCTTCTGGGGCGGCGGTATCTACTGCCTGCGAGCGTCGCCGACGATCACCAAGAACGTCATCGCCGGTAATCGTGGCCCGGTCATGCTCGGCAACACGAATGCGGACAGTCGTGTCTCCTATGGCGGCGGTATCGCCTGTATCGAAAGCAACGCCACGATCACCCACAACGTCATCCGAAACAACGTTGGCTTCGCCGCCGGCGGTCTGATGCTGTACATTGGCCAGGCGTTCATCGCCAACAACATCATCCACGACAACTCCGCCTATGTCGGTGGCGGTGTCTGTCTCATTGGCGGCACACTCCTGAACAACACGATCGTCGGCAATAACTGCAACCAAGGCCCCGGCGACGGCGTCGGAGGCAACGTGTACGTGATTTTCGAACCTCAACTTGGCAACGGCAAGATCGTCAACAACATCATCTGCAATGCCCCCAGCGGGGGCGGCCTGCTCATGAGAGGCGATTGGCAGGGGGCGGTCATCTCCTGTAATGACGTCTGGGGCAACACGCCGGGCAATTATCTCTACATGAATCAGCAGACAGGAGCCTTGGATATCGACGGCACGTACAATCTGACCGGCAAGAACGGCAACATCAGCGCCGATCCGAAGTTCCTTGGTGCAGTCTTCAGCAAGGACTTTCATCTGGTCTTCGAGTCGCCCTGCGTGAACGCAGGGAATCCCCTGTACGCCGCGGCGGCCGGTGCCAAAGACATCGACAATCAGGATCGCGTGTATGCCACCCGAATCGATATCGGCGCGGATGAATATGTGGGTTACGTGAAACCTGTCTCTTCGGCCGGGCATGAT
>JAGPGT010000217.1 GCA_018055905.1 Phycisphaerae bacterium | reverse complement strand
ACCTGTGGAGCCAACGAATAATATCGATGTTCGGCAAACGATTCGGACATGACAAAAAGACCGACGTCCTTCTGGAAGCCCTCTCAAGGGCCGCATGATGCCTCAAGAAAAGTGCGAAAGTTCACGTTTTGATACGCACAGTATCCATCCAAGTGTTCGCGAGGGATTTGATTATGATGAGAATTCCGTAAAAGCAAGGCCCCCTTCTTCAAAACGCGCCGAGGGGAGATCCAACCGAACGTCGGCGAGCGGTCCCACACCGCAGACGTGATTCATCGTTCACGACCTCACCACATGGGGTTGCCGCCCTGACCCTCAAACCAACCCGAATCGGCGAAGTCAAATGACTGTCGTTGCCCTCTGGCTGTTTGCCTGGAACTTGCCTAACTCCAAGGCCGCCTCCGGGCTTTCTTTGATACGGCGTAACGCTCCACCTGTTTCCCTTTGACCTTCCTCCCTCTTTGCGGTAGTGTCGTTGCCCTATGTATTGGAGACGACTGATTGCCGCGTGTTTTGGGCTGGGTTGGATGCCGGTTGCGCCGGGGACCTGGGGTTCGCTACCGCCTGCGATTACGTTCGGCCTGCTGATGTATTTCGGTGTGGCGAATGTTGCGATTCTGATGGTCATGGCAGCGATGGTGGTCGCCGGGTGTGTGGCGTGCATTTGCTGTGCACCGGCTTCGATCGCGGCCAAAGGCAAGCAGGATCCGGGCGAGGTCGTCATGGATGAGTTCGCCGGTCAGGCGTTGGCGTTTCTGGCGGCGCCGCTGCTGTTGGCGAGGAGTCTCTCCGGTTGGGAGAGCCTTGCGATCGCAGCCATCGGATTTCTTGCGTTTCGTGTGTTCGATATCCTCAAGCCCGGTCCTATCCGAAAGCTGGAGCGCTTCCCGGTAGGGTGGGGCATTCTGGCGGACGATCTGGGGGCGGGGGCGGCCGCTGCGGTTTGCGTCTGTGTCGCAGCGGTCTTGATGGTACGAGGCTAGAAGAGACAGTGCGTGGTGCGCACCCTGAAGGACTATAGGTGATTATGATCGAATGGATCGCGGTCATCGTGTTGGGGTTCATCGAGGGAATCACGGAATTTCTGCCGATATCCTCGACGGGGCATCTGTTGCTGGCCCAGCAGTTCTTCAAGCAGATGTGGGGGCTGCCCCAACGGTCGGATCTGTTCAACACGGTGGTCCAGTGCGGGGCGGTGCTGGCGGTGCTGGTCCTGTTTACCCAGCGGGTCAAGCAGATGCTTTTCCAGTGGCGCGATCCGATCGTGCGGACGTTCATCTTCAAGCTCGCGGCGGCCTTCTTCCTCACCGGCATCGGCGGGCTTGTTTTGAAGAAGGCAGGTCTGGAGTTGCCTGAGACCGCCGGACCGGTCGCCTGGGCAACCCTGATCGGCGGTTTCGTCATCTTCGCGGTGGAGCGTTGGGTGAAGAACCGGCCGCAGGCAGGGGAGGTCGGCTGGCTTTCCGCCATCGTGGTCGGGGTGGGCCAACTGGTCGCGGCGGTGTTCCCTGGGGCCTCTCGGTCCGGCACGACGATCCTGGCTGCGATGGCTATGGGAACCGCCCGCAAGCCGGCGACCGAGTTTTCCTTCCTCCTGGGCATTCCGACCCTGCTTTCGGCAGGGGGCCTCCAAATCGTCGATGCCTGGCAGGACGCCCAGGCTCAAGGCGTGGAAATGACAGAGAACTGGGCTCAGTTGCTGGTTGCAACGTTTGTAGCGGCGGTAACCGCGTTTATCGCGGTCAAATGGCTGTTGCGGTTCGTCCAGAGCCACACGTTTCATGCCTTCGGTTGGTATCGCCTTGCGTTGGGCGTGGTCATATTCCTGACGCTGAGGTAGGTGCCCCCGACCCAGCGAGGAATTGCGGGTTTCTGCGGAAAAAAGATTTAGGAAACCGCCGGTTATGCATATAATAGGTTGTAAAAGAGCCGCTGGGGGCCCGATGTCCGGGCGCGCCACGGCTCAATCTAATACCGGATTGAATTCTGTGGAGGGTTTACTCCCCCATGGCGACGAATAGTTACAGCTCTTTGTGTGACGATTTCTATATCGACATGTACGTGAACACGGAACTGGATCTGCCCACCGAGCGGGACACGATTCTGACTTTTTTCGACCGCATCCAGAGGCAATTTCCCACGATGGGGCGGTTTTCCCGGCGCGACAACGGGGAATACTGCCTGGAGGAAGATCAGGTCTCGGGGCAATACCGTTGGGTGAGCCTGGAGGTCGATCGGGTTGGATCCGGCGCCGTCAATCCGCCGACGATCGAAGAAGTGCATAGCCAGAACAAACTGATTTTGGATTTGATGCCGTATATGCTCGGGGTCACCCCGTTGGACGTGGATTCGTTGGATTTGACGTATGCTATGGATTTCGACTGCTCGGGCAATCACGATGAGGTGATTATGGAGGCGTTGTTCGGTTCCAGCGCCTTTGGCTGGCTCCTGGACGTTCCGCACTCCCGTCCGATCGTCTATTCGCCGGCCATCGTGTTCTCATTGGCGGAGGATGACCACACTCAGGCCCGGGTGAGCGTCGAGTCCAAGACGAGTCTCTACGAGCCCGGCGAGAAAGAGCCCGGCAGAGATGAAGCGATCACGTTATCGCTGACCATCCGCCAATACCCCAAGGCCAACGAACGGTTCGACCCAGTGGCCTCGCTGGAACGGCAGGTTCAGATCGTGGAAGAATTGATGACTGAACGGATTCTGCGTTATTTTGTGCAACCTTTGACGGAGGTAATCGCGCAAAGACGCTCGTCATGACCTGGAATCGGAAGCGGAAGTCGAGATGGCTATAGAAGCTCCACTGAGCCGGTACAAACGAACTAATTTCTACATCTACATCGGAGTGTGCCTGGTGATGGCGTTGTGGTTCGCCTACGACGGGTACCTCAACCAGAAGTTCATCGCCGAGCACACCGACGAGCAGGGCCAACCGAACAGCACGCTCGTCATCAACCGGGTCTCGCCGCCGTTTCTCGTCGTCGGGGCCGTGTTACTGGGCGGATACCTGTACCTGATCCGCAATCGCAAGGTCGTCGCCGACGCCGACGCCCTGATCATCGCTGGAAAACGTCGGATTCCCTACGACGCGATCGAAAAAATCGACCGAACACACTTCGAGAAAAGGGGATTTTTCACGATTACCTACAAGAATGATCGAGGTGTGACGGTTCAGCGAACGCTCAGTGATCGGGAATACGATAAACTGGGTCCCATTCTCGAACACCTGATCGCGCAGATTTCGTAATGCGGCCGGTCCGTCCAGGAACAAGTCTCATGAAACGCAGGGCCAAGACACTGCGCTGCAAGTTCAATCCAGCAGCCCGTTCAGAACCAGCGCCGCTTCCTGGCGCAGGGTCAGGAGTTGTCGGAGGTTCTGCCTGGCCTTGGTCAGTTCCTTGCAGTTCATAGTGTCAGACCTACACATTTCACATTTCCTTTAGAGCCTTTTGAGCTGTTCTTCGATTTGCAGCCAAGCCTGCAGCAGTGTCTTGTCGCGACGGAGTTGCTGTTCAATGCGGCTGCATGCCATCGTCAGCCCGCTGAGCGAGATGCCGAACCGTCCGGCCAGAGCGGTCAGGCTCTCGCCTGCGCGGCTGTAGCAGCACACGCCGTACATCAGAAGCCGACGTGCCTGCCGATCCGAACCTCGCAGGGCCATGAGACTGTCGGGTCCGACCCCGTACTGGCGGCTCACGCAGCGGGCCACTTCCTCGAAGGGGACCGACCGCCGGGCCCGTTCGACCGCTGGCTGTTCCCGCTTGTCGGCCGTTCGCGTCAACACGTAGGCTCGTCGAATGCGATCGCAAAAGCTCTCGGTCCCCAGGATCGCCTGCCCGTCGAGGCGGGCCAGGGGATCGTCCAGATCCCGCAACAGGCCTTGCTCGACATACTGGCCATAGCGTCGCTGTTGTACCTGTCGCCTGTCGCCCCAATCACACAGAAGCGGCGTCGGATCGAACCATTCGGGGGCCGTCGACAGACCCAGGCAGGCCCCGTAGCTCGACCAGGGATACGCACGAAGGGCTACTCGCCGGTCCGAAATCGAAGCCTGTTTCATGACGCGCGTGCGGACCGGGTTGAGATGGATGTATCGAGAAACCTCGCCGCCGTAGGTCTGGCTCTCGATCAGATGGGCCGCGAAACGGCTTTGGAACAGGTGGCCGCAACTGCGACGACGACGGTTCGACGCGAGGGTGAACGAGGTCAGCAGGCTGTGCATGAAGCGGCTGAGATTGGCCTGTCGCGTCTGGATGTACAGATGAAAGTGATTCGCCATGCAGCAATAGCACAACGGCGCCACGTCAAACTGCCGACAGAATCGGCCGAGCCGCCCCAGGAACAGCTCATAGTCCTCCGCCTTGGTGAAAACAATCTGACGCCCATTGCCACGGCTCATCACGTGGTAGTGGGCCACCTCGTATTCGATTCGCAGCGGCCTCGCCATCGCGGTTCCCTCGTCCTCCAATCCGATCGGCAACCTGTCTCAAGATACACCAATTCCCCGGACCGAATCAAGCACAAAACCCGACTCCTCGGAATGTGAAATGTGTAGGTCTGACACTGTTGTCCCGGAGGTAGTCGCAGCGACTGCAGACGCGCAACTTGTTCCGGATCGAACGCGTGTTCATCCACCACCTCCTCCCAGAGACGGATTGGTTGTCCGGGTTCTCGGCGCGGAATCGAAGCCGAATTGCGCTCAGCCGCCGATTCCCACCGGCAAACATCCGGTTCACAGCCAGCACAGTATCTATCGGCGACAACGAGTTGACACTTAAGGTCCGGGAAAGAGGGGATTCACGACGCACAAACGCCAGCGGATTCAGTACTCTTCGACGATCAGGTTGGGAATGTGCCTGAAGTGCTTGGGATCATCGAGATCCGCCATGGGACCGTCTCTTCCGGCATACAGATACATGATACAGCGGGCTCCATGTTCCGCCGGAGCGAATCACTCTACCTAACGCCCATCGCAATTGGTATAGCGCCCCCGGAATTCCGTCCGCGGAATTTAGTCTTCTGCTTCGGCTGAAGTGGATACAAGCACTCGGTGCATATCCCCGTTAGCCGGGTCTGCTCGAATGGAGTATAGTTCTTCACGTAGCTTGGTTTGAACCTGCCGTAGAGTTGCCAACTCGTCCACAAGCTGGTACTTCCCCCTTTGGATTGCATCCGACAAGAAGAATACTGGATCCAGTCGCACCGCTATGGACGCGGTCAGGAAAAAGTGCAGGGTGAGGAATCCTGCGGGGATCCATAATCTGTTCCACAGTAGCCAAGGTACCCACAGCAGGGCTGACAACCTGATACCGTTGAGACAACAAGAGAACAAATTGGCTGCGAAGGGAAGCCGGAGTGCAAGATGGTACCTCTTCAAGATTCTAATTTCGTCTGATGTCCAACCCGAGGAGAAGCCCGGCAGGAATCCGATAGCACAAGGGCCAGATCCACAGATTGTTATACTTGGTCTGGAGGTGATATCCGCCAGGAAAAGAAAGCCGGCCAGAACTGCGGCAAGAACAATGAAGATATAACTCGCGACGGCGGGCTGAAATATCGACCAGACAAAGAGGCCAAATGGCACCACGAGTCTCATTAGATTAGAACTCATCCCAAAACCCTTCGAAGAAGGATGACGATGCAGCCGAGTTGAATCATGGCCAGGAAGTTGTCCAAATGATACTCATACCGCACAACCAGCCGACGGAAGTTGTGAAGCCAAGC
>JAGPGT010000216.1 GCA_018055905.1 Phycisphaerae bacterium | reverse complement strand
GGCGCTCGTATTGTCATATGCCAACGGCATGGACTGCCTGCCGCTGTTGACAATAACCCGCTCGGCGAACGGTGCGATTTCATAGCCCACCATGGCGCCGTTTGTTGCCACGCCCCAGCCGTCTACCCAGGTCTGGAAGATCGCGCCGCCGGCTTCCAGATCGTTCGTATACCGCTCGAAATCGTCCACGACGAGGTACTCTGCGGTGGAGAAGCTCCAGACCGGGCCATGCCATGCAGTGGGGACTTGGGTCTCATTCACTTCCACGACCTTCCAGAAATAGTTCGTACCCAAGGTCAGGGCAGGGGGGTAGCTGGCCTCGGTCACCGTCGCAACGGGGGCCACGCCATCGATCACGGCCTGTTGATCGGTACCCAGGTACACGTTGTGTTTGGCCGCCTCCCGTCCCGCTCGCCAGTTCAGGGTGGTATCCACGGCCACCGCGGTTTGACCGGAAGCCGGGTTCGGCTCTCTGGGGTAAACCGGCACGCTGAAGAAGCGCACCTCGCTCAAACCATATTGAGGGAGGAGCCCTCCCCAGTTGCTGTTGATGGTCAGTCTGACGTGTTTGGCCACAATGCCGCCCAGATCGATGATCGTGTTATGAGCATAGTCTGGCTTGCCGGGGGCCCGGGCGAACTGCGTCGTTTTCAGGGGCATATAGTCGATTCCATTGGTCGAGTAGTCAATGGATACCGCCTTGGCCCCATATCCGATCGCGGGCTCCAATCGGCCATTATGATTCCAGACCCACATCTCGTGGAGTTTTAGAATCGTGTCGAACTCAAACTCGATCCAGGCCGGTCCCGTTGCGCCCGAGGCGGTCAACCACATGGCGGTCAGCGTATCGGAGTGCAGGTCATTCGCCAGCCCGGCGTTGTTGATGGTATTCTCCGGGCCTTGCCCTTCCGCTGCGCTGGAGGCGGTGGCCGTGATGGTCCGGCCGTCCACCGGATAGGCCAGCGGTTCGGTCGTGAACTGCCATACCTCGCCTCTGTGAATGGCGTAGTCAGGGGCGCCATTGACCTCATCGATACGCCAGTAGTAGGTTGTGCCCAGATTCAGGTCAAGGGTGCCATTGATCGGATAATGGTCCTCAGGTTGATCCTGGACTAGAAGCACGTTCAGCGGATTTGTCCTGTCGGCGTTTTGCACGTCATCGTAACTGGCGCCGAAATATACGTCATGCGTGCGGGCGTACATGCCCGGATTCCAGCGGAGGACCACCGTCTGACGCGGCAGGTCCGTCATCCCATCATAGGGGGTGGGGTTCGACGCCTTCACAGGCCAGGCCAGATTCATCAACTCGACCACCTGCCCCGCTGTGAGCTCCACATTGAAGATCGCGACATCATCCATGCGACCGATGAAATCAGAAATGGCGTCGCCGGAGCAGTCAAAACCGATCTTCACGGTGTCGGTCGGATTGTCGCCGCGGCCGCCGTAGTAGACCCATACGGGACGCAAGTCATCCAGCACACCGTCGACGTAGATGTGTTGTGCCTTGGTCGCGTAGTTCCAGGTTACGCACACGTGATGCCACATGCCATCGTTGACGGGGGTCTTGCCCCAGATCTCTCCTCCCTGGTTCCCATAGAAATGCACCCCGCCGGCCACCGGCTGTCCCTGTTCCGTGCCGTTTGACAGGTAGAATTGCTTCTCGTGGAACTGCCAGGTCCTGTCCTGATTGCACTTACCTACGATGGCCACCCCTTGCTCGTGGGTCTGTATCCAGGCGGCCATCGAGAAATCCGCAATGGCCAACTCGGTGACCCAGGCATTGGTTTCCACATAACTGACGCCTGTACCGAACTCCAGAACCGTGCCGCGTTGAGGGTCTTTCACAAAAACCACGTCGCCCATCAAGGTCCCGGGATTGCGGCCCGTGCCGACATCGGCCGTCGTGGTTCCATCCCGCTCTTCAAAACGCCAGAAACCGATCGGCTCCGGCAATTGTGCCCCGACGATGCCGCTGCATATCAGGTATATCGCCAGCGTCAGGATAACAAACGGAATCCGAGAACTCAGTGTCTCACACATATCGAAGCTCCTTCGGAAGAAGTCCACGGCAACCGGCAGGTCCGCTGCTTTGGCCGTGGAGCGCGTAGAGCGCAGAATCCCTTTGTTGTTCTCTGTGCAGTCCCTCGACATCGAATCGGTCCCGTGTCACTGCCCAGCCCACGGGGCTGGCTCCGCAAGAACAAAGGGGCCTATGCCGATAGATTCAGCATAAGCCCCCGTTCATACAATGCCACGACCCGGTCGCTCGTCGCCACGAGCAGGGCAAGGCCGAACCCGGCAGTCGCGCGTCAACGCCCGAGGTGGTATAGGGCCGTCACACCACGTCCCTGACATCGGCGGCGACCGCTCCAAGACAACTCAGAACGGTTTGTCAAAGGGCATCGTCTGCCCCGCAAGCCAGGCGATCTCTCCCGCCGAGAGCACCCGATCGTAGATCCGGACCTCATCGATCAGACCCAGGAAGAACCGGCTGCCTTGCGTGCCGCCCTGGCCGATGACAACATCGATATCGGGCTGCAAGTTGAATGCGGCGGTCGTCGTGCTCGGCGGCGTCACATTCATCCCGTCGACGTACAACAGCACGTCCATGATTCGACCGCCCTGCGGCACGGTGGCCGCCACATGGTGCCACTCGTTGTCGATCAGGCTGGGGCCATTCGTTCCGCGGATGTTGCCGCCTCCGTGCTCGACGCGCAGCACCGTATCGACGCGGAAATTCATTCGCTGTCCTCCCGCGTTGGTACCCCAGGCGATGATGTCGCGGCCGTTGGTCGCTGTCTTGATCCAGGCAGTGAGCGTAAGCGGCTGTTGGACCCCGGCGGCGTCCGCCAGAATGCCCTTGTAACCGTCGATGTTCACGTAATCGGCGGTGCCATTGAGACTGATGGCTTGTCCGGCCTTGCCCGCCACAAACATCGGAGCGCCCTTGAGGCTGCCATTGCGACCCTTGCCGGAACTGTCGTTGGCATTCCCTTCAAACTGGTATTGGACCTGCAAGCCCGCTGTGCCCGGATCGGCCGGGGTGATCAATTGACGCTCGAGAGGGTACAGGCGGATGTCGTCGATGAAGACCATGCCCTTGCCGCCTGTGGCGCCGATACGGTCGAAGCCGATGCTCAGCGACGTCACATTGCTCACGTTGCGCCCCGCCAGGTCGATGTACCACATCTGCCAACTTGCCCGCTTGAGGCTCTCGGGGTCGCCAGTGTATGAGATCTTGGTGTTGTTGATTTTCACGTACATCTGCTGAACCGCGTTGTCCGGATCGCCATAGAACCGCAGCGTCAGGCCCTTGATGCCGTGCCGGCTCCAATCCCAGGGGCTGTCGAACGTCCGCTTGGCCTCGGAGTACGTCGCAGTGCCGGTATTGTCATACGCCAGCGGCATGGACTGTCTTCCGCTGTTGATGATCGTCCGCTCGGCAAACGGCGAGGTTCCATACCCGACCTGCGAACCGTTGGCCGCGACCTCGTAGCCATCGATCCAGGTCTGGAAGATCGCCTTCTCGGCGTCCATGTCGTCCGTGTAGCTCTCGAAATCGTCCACCACAACATACGCCTCGGTATCGAACCGCCAGACCGGACCGGCCCAAACGGAGGGCGTCTCGACCTCATTGACCTCGTCGACTCGCCAGTAGTACGTGCTGGCCAGGTTCAGCGCCGGCGTGTAGCTGGGCCCGGTCACCGTCACCACGGGGGCCGTACCGTCGATCACCGCCTGCTGGTCGGTGCTCACGTACACGTTGTGCTTGTCCGCCTCGCGCCCCGCTCGCCAAATCAGGTCCGTCGCAACGTTTACATTGGTCCGACCGGCCACTGGATTAGGCTCTCTTGCGAACACGGGAACGCTGAAGAATCGTACTTCGCTCAGGCCGGACTGTGGCAGGATGCCGCCCCAGTTGCGATTGATGGTGAGCCGGATGTATTTGGCCGCAATACCGCCCAGGTCGACCGCCGTATTGGCGGCGTAATTCACTTTGCCGGGGGCCCGGTTGAACGTAGCGGGGGCTCCCAACGTGGCGAAATCCACCCCGTCGATCGAGTACTCGATGACCACTTCTTTGGCGCCTAGACCCAGCGTCGGCTCCAGCAGTCCGTTATGGTTCCAGACCCACATCTCATGGAGTCTGAGCACCTTGTCGAACTCGTACTGGATCCAGGCCGGTCCTTCCGCACCCGGTGCCGTCAGCCACATGGCCGTCAGATCATCGGAGTGCAGGTCGTTCGCCAGTCCTTTGCTGTTGATGGTATTCGCCGGGCCTTGATCCGCATCAGCGCTGGAGGCGGTCGCCTTGATCGTATTGCCGGCGACGGGATAGGCAATCGGCTCGGTCGTGAAGCTCCAGATCAGGCCCTTGATAGTCGAGACAGGTGGGGCAGTCACTTCATCGATCCGCCAATAGTAGGTGGTGCCGAACTCGAGCCGGCCGGGCGGATCATATGTCGTGTCGGTCTGACCCTTGCTGACCAGCAGAGGACTGCCTGTCGTGGCGTTATTGACATCCTCGAACACCGTGCCCAGATAGACATCGTGGCTCACGGCAGACTCTCCCGGACTCCAGCTCAGAGTGGCTTCTCGGCGGATGTCCACAGCGCCATCCGCAGGCTGCGGCCGGCCGGCCAACTTCGGATCGAGAGCCAGCGGCCCAAGAACATAGACCTTCGCGACATCCACGGGCGACAGCGCGTGGTCCCAAATGGCCACTTCGTCGATATCGCCCTGGAAAGTCTCCCGCTGGCCCACGATATACAGGGGCTGAGTAGGGTCGTTCACGCCCTGGCAGTATCCGGAAGGACCCGCGATACCGGTCTTGGGATTATAGGCGCCGTTGGGCTTGAGCTCTCCATTGATGTAGATCGTTGCCGTGTCGGAGGCATAGTCGAAGGTGCAGACCACATGCGTCCACTCGCCGTCCTGGTATGCGCCCGCAGGAACACGGCACTCGGTGCCCCAGCCGCCGTATGCCTGGAAGCCTCCGATGCGGAACCGCAGCGGGCTGTCCTCTGAAGTCGGACGTAGAAGGATATAGTAGCCGGCCACGCTGGAATCCAAACCCTTGTTCATCACGGTCTGGTAGCTGGCGTATCTGTCGACCATCCACCAGGCGAGGGAGATATCCTTGGTTGTCGGCGTCGGGGCAGTGCCGGCCAGAATGGATCGGGTGCCAGTGGCGGGCGAATTCAGCGCGAACCCGCCGCCATGTCCGGGCACCCAGTTCACACCGGTGAGTGTGGCCTCAATACCGCTGACGACATCCTTGGCTATGTTCCCGTCGCCCTCTTCGAAGGGCCAGTACGCAATGATTTCGGCGTTTGCTGCGCCGGCCACCACACCCAGGAGCAGGCCCACGGCGATTAAGTACCTCGTACTTTTGCACATAATACTGTTCCTCCAAGGAAATCCCACTATTGCAGACCGTACTTCAGCCACACACCAAAGCGAGCAATTCTTGATCGTTCCACTGATGTGCCCTATCTCCTATACAACACGACGGGCCCCCCGCTGCGAGCTGAATCACCTCCTTCCTGTGACAGACCATACCATAGCTGTCGTGCCGCGCAAGATGGTGAAAGCCATCATTCGCGCACCAAGCACAACAAGACGGATCTTGTAGAACCCATCCCAAAACCTCAAGGTAATGCAGGGTCATGGCCGATATAAGGCTCATGGACCTGACCAATGAACAATGGGAACGTATCGAACCATTCATTCCGAAAGCCAAAGCGGGACCCGGCAA
>JAGPGT010000032.1 GCA_018055905.1 Phycisphaerae bacterium | reverse complement strand
GTGTTTTTTGCCAACTTTCTGATCGAAGAATATCACATCAACATCAAGATCCTGATCATCATCGTGGTCGGCACAGGCTTCCTGCTCTTATGGCTGCACCTGCTGGGTTGGGTGAGCGGGTTCCTGCGACTCTTCACAAGCCTGGCCTTCTCCATCAGCGGCACAGGGTATCTGCTCATCGCCCTGATCGGTCTGTTCACCATCGGCATCTCATGGCTGCGGGGACTTTTCTTCTACGTTGCGTTTACACCCAATTTCCTGAACCTCCAGGAAGGCCCCACCGAGGCGGGCGAACAGATCGGGCGTGAGGACTACAACACCAAGGTCGATACGGGCGATTTCATTGAGCGACTGCTGGGCTTCGGTCGGATCATCATCACATTCAAGGAGAAGTCCCGTCCTCCACTGAGCTTGCTCGTCTGGCGCATCGAAACGAAGGCCGCCTTATTGGAGAAGGTCCGGGCCAAGTTCGCCATCGACTATCCGCAACAACGTAGCGCGACGTCGGAACCCCAACTGGCGACCCCGGTGCCTCCAGCTTTTCCTGTTCCTCCGACGCCGGAGCCAACCGAATCCACACAGGGCTAGCGGGGCTAAAACGGCTACGCGATGGGGTACTAACAAAATACCGGCCTGTATCCACGTATGCTTGATCGCGACCGTTACAGACTGAAGATCCAGTACCACGGGCTGGAGGGCTACTCGGAGATTGGCTTCAAGAAACGCACGACCTTGCTGAAGGATCTGTTCCCCACCGCCGACGAACTGATCCTCGCGATGAAAGCGTACTACCTTAAGCTCGACGAGGCGGCTGCAGTCATCTACGAGGTTTCCGAATTGACGTTTGAAGTCGTCGAGAACAACCGCGTCCTCGAACTGGCGGTCCCCAATCCCAAGGGCGATTTCGTTGGCCTGATCATCGATATCCTCGCCACGGACATCCAAAACGCGCATATGATGATGAACGACATCGAAACCACCTGCGGTTTTGTCAGGACCAGACTGGGTGACGCCCTGTCGATCATGGAGATATCCGAAGGCGAATACCTTCAACGGCTCAAAGACAGTATGGGACTGCTGGCAACCCAGTTGCATCGCAAGACAGGACCCGAGACCTGACGAAACGCGATCGTTGTGCAGAAAGATGGTATTCGAAGTGGATGATCCTCCCGCTTGACTCACAGACTCAAGGGATGTCCGATCTCTTGATCTCGATCACCTCAAAATGTCGGTCGCCGCGGGGAATGGTCACCGAAAACCTCTCGCCCACCGAACGTCCTAGCATCGCGCCCCCGATGGGGGAGTGGACGGAAATGCTGCCGGAATCGGAATCGGCCTCGTCCGGACCGAGCAACCGATAGGTCACTTTTTGATTCCTGTCGAGGTCCAACAGAGTCACAATCGTTCCGAATGCGGCATGGTCGGTCTCGGCTTTCGTGCAATCGACGATGTCCGAGCGGCTGAGCATGCCCTTCAACTCCCGGATCCGACCGACGATAAACCCCTGCTGTTCACGTCCACTGATGTACTCGCCGTTTTCCCGCAGATCCCCCATTTCACGGGCTTCTGCAACCCGCTGCATCACCGCGGGCAGTTCCGTTTTCTCCAGTCGCTCCAGCTCCTCTTTCAGTCGGTTGTAACCTGTCTTCGAGATGGGTACAGGATCAATCATTGCGATCTGACTCCACGTAATTTAGTCGTTTCTTCCTTGGTTCCCCAATCATGTTAGTTCGTACCCCCCTGTGAGCGGTGTTCAACAGGAGTACATACACTCTTGCGTCGAACGTATCGGCGGCCCACCATACCACAGAAGTCAGAAAAAGTCATCCTCTTGGGGCAAGGAAACAACCGTATTGGCCGGCAAAGAAGCGGCATATACGGGGCAGGCCCACCGGCCGCTCCAGACGACCTGTCGGAGACTCACCCCGCCCGCTGGTTATTGGAGGGTTACGTTTAAATATACAGAGTGGCGACCGTAGGTTTCGTAGAACGGTTTGAGTTCCACGCCGTCGATGCGGAATTGCAGGGTAGCGGGATCCCCCTGGATGGATTTGCCCACGTCGGCGGCATCCAGAGTCACCGGACGCCAGTCGGACCTGCGGTCCGGCTCCTGCACCGCCAGCAGGATCGGCCCGTAGAAGAGGCTCGCGATGTTGGGTTGGTCCATGACCGGGTTCAGATGGAAGCCAAAGGGCATCCGCAACTCGATTGCATCGCCATCGTTCCAGGTGCGACTGAGAGTCAGGTAGGTCCCCGGCACAGCCTGGACCGTCTGGTCTTTGCCGTTGATCCGCACGAAGAACCCTCGTTCAGCCCATCGGGGGACGCGAACTTTAAGGTCGAATTGACCGCCGCCGCGGATCACAAGCGTGGTGTTGTCGGCATACGGGAAGTCGGTCCGCTGGCGGACTATGACATTTCGTTGTCGCCAGATCAAGGTCGAGGGGATGTAGAGATTAACATAGAGAGCTTTGTCGTCTTTGCTTCGGAAGTAGATGGAGTCTTGGAGTTTAGTGTTGCTCTCAAGGGCGGTGCCGTTGCAACAAGTGAAGTCGGTCATCTGGGCGTTGCCGAATTGCTTGCGGGCACCGGGATTAAGCGGAACGTGGTAGGTGTTGCCCGGGTTGTTCTCTGCGACAGAGGCCAGGATGTGGTTGTACAGGGCCTGCTCGTAGTAGTCCATGTAGCGGGCGTTCTGATCGAACAGAAAAAGCTGGCGGGTGAGTTTGAGCAAGTTGTAGGTCGCACAGGTCTCGTTCTGACCGCCGGGAGAGAAACCGTTGGCGAAGAGGGAGTTGGGCTGGGCCGTGAAACACTCGGCATTGTTGGGATTTTTGGCCCCCGCCACGCCTCCGATGCTATAGGTGTAGCCGTGGTTGCAAATCTCCCAGAAATTGCAGGCAATGTGATAGTATTGGACATCGCGTGTGACTCGGTAGGTCTCCAAAGCCCCGGTGATCTGTGGAATATGCTGGTTGGCGTGCTTGCCTCGGAGGGTATCGACGTTCTTGGCCAGGCCATGGGTGCGTTCAGCGTCGCCGAAAAAGAAGCTGATGTTATCGAAGAGCTCGGCGCAGTCGAGGAATCGCCGGTCTCCGGTGAGACGATTCAGACGGACCATGACCTCGTTCATGCCACCGTATTCGCCTGCAATATAGCGGTTCCACATGTTGATCCGAGTTTCGGTAGGCACGGCCTGGAGCCTGGCGTGTACCCAGAGGCCCATGCCCTCGGCGATACGTAGGGCTTTCTCGTTGCCGCCGATTTCGTAGCAATCCAAAAGACCCGCAAGGATCTTATGCAAGGTGTAGTAGGGCGCCCAGACCTGGGTGTCCCTGCCGCCGTACGTGGCCCCTTGCTCCAGCATGATAAATTGGTCCGGCGGATAGGCGCTGATGAAGCCGACGCCCCAGTTCCAGTAGTCCGTTCGGATGCCTTGCGTGCTCAGATTGGAGTCGTAGCCTTGCTTCCCGGGACCTGGCGGGACTTTCGTCGGATCGGCGTTGTACTCTCCGCCTTCCCGGGCGGGCCTGCCTGACTTTTGGGACAGGTCATACAAAGTGTCGATCATGACATTCATTTTTTGCAGGAATATGTCCTGCAGATTCTTGTCGTACGCCGCACCTGCGTAGGCCTGGGCAATGGCGGAGAGGTAATGACCGCTGGCGTGGCCGCGCAGTCGAGTCGTCTGGCTGTCCCAGCCGCCGAGGCGTTGGACCCCTTTGGGCTGGGGCAACCCGAAGGTTTCGCGGAAGTTATAGAGAAAGCTGTTGGGGTCGGTCTTGATCAGGCCCTGGATGAACTTGTCCCGGTTTTGAATGAAGGGGGTATCGCGTCCGTTCTCATACCGCTCGAGCAGGACGTGACCGAGGGGGAAGGGTTCCAGGTCCCGTTGTGGCCCCTCCGGTGTCCTTTCGGAGGCGGCCTTCACAGTCACGCAAGCCTTGGGTTGGAACTTCGTGCCGGCGACAACACCGGAGACGGTGTAAACGCCGACGTGCCGGACCTGGTTATTGTCCACAGGCGAGGGCCAGATAACTCGAACCAGTGGACCTTTGACGCCATCGCGGTACAAACCGGGAATGTGACAAGGCAGGTGTGGCAGCGTGCCCACGATCGTCTCTGCGACGATATCGGGCACGTCGATCAGGTCCGAGACGCGGGACAGAGCCGCACTATTTGTTGCAGATTGTGCTGAAGTAGAAGAGCTTGTAAACATTCCGCCTGTCTCTCCCTTCTCGGGGCCGGATAAGGCGTTGTTTCGAATCGTGGCTACCTGTTGATCCGTCAGAGCGATGCGGTAGAGGCGGACGTCGTAGATCATCGCGTTGAGATCCGGGTCTGTATCGTATGCCGACTTGCCGAGGTAGAGGCGGTTGATGGCGTCGTTTTCTTGGTTGAGGATCTGCTCCAGGCTCAGATCCACGTTTGTGGCGTGTCCGACCCTGACGCCGTCCGCGTAGGTGCTCAGGGTCTTGTGCGCAGCATCGAGAACCACAGCCAGATGTACCCAGTGTCCCGTGGCGATCCTCTCCGAGACAGGCCCTTTTTCCTGCGTCCAGCCTGTGGCGGTGATACGTGCGCGATACCCTTCGGAGGTGTCCGGGCCGATTGGCGTGCAGAAGAAGTTCCGTGCGGTGTCCTGGCCGAAGTCAAAAAACCGCTGCCACGGTTGGGAAGTGTCTCTGAGAAAAACCCAACCCGTGACGCTGATCGTATCCTCGCCGAGCAAGGTTTTGCCAGGGAGTTGAACATAGCCACCGTTGGTGCCTCCAGGCAACGATAGGACCTGGCCGAACTGGGGGTCCTGAATGTAGGCCGGTTTGGTGCCGTGCAGGGTGGCATGGAGGGCATTTCTGGAGGTGTCCTCGACATTGCCCTTGAAAGTATAGCGAGCGATCAGGGCGGTCTCGCCGATCCCGTCTAGGAACTGATCTCCGCCTGTTTGGGCAAGAACCACAGTCGGGGGAAAGCCAAAGCCAAAGCCAAAGATGAACATCGCCGCCGCGATGCAGGCCATCGAATGTCGTTGCATGTCCGAACCTCCAAGGTTAAGGTGCCCCAAGGCGTCGGGGCGCATCATACAGTAAACTCATGGGGAGGGCAAGAATGGCGAAATGACGGGTATCATCGCGGGGGAGCCGATGGGGTGATGCGGAGGTCGTCGAACCAAAACTGCACGTCGGCGAAGCTGTGATGTTCGGCCACGATCTCGAAACGGTCGACAGCCGACCAGTCAAAAGCCCCTTTCGGGTTGAACCAAGCCCCGTTGTCCCAGGCGCCGCTTTCCTTGAGACTCCGCAGCGGAATCTGCACCCGATGCCAGAGGCCGTCCCAGGCAACCATTTTTTCGTCGATCGTTATGGCCATCCGCCAAGGACGATCCTGGGGCTCGACGGTTTTGGTATCGAGAAATCGGACGTCGAATCGTGTCCCCGGGGTGTCGCCGCGAACCCAGAACTCCAATCGGTACCCGTCAGTCACCAGCTCCGTCAAATCTTTGTCAGGACGAAAATCAAAGCCGATACTGGCATAGCGGTTGCATCCTGTGCAGTAAATGCAGTACTGCCCCGCCGCCGGGGCGGTGTCCCAGTAGAAATCGATGATGCCATGGCTGGAGTAGCTGGCCTCTTGGATGTTGGGGCCGATGTAGTCCGTGTAGATGTCAAATCCCTTGCTTTCGGGTTTCATGACGAAAGGTGACTGCTCAGGGGCGGTCAGACCCAAGGCACCGACCAGTGGGACGTTCAGATCGTGCGCGAACATCTCGTTGGATCCGAACTCGAACAGGCCAAAGCCGCCGTGATAGTCCCAGCAGGTCCAGGCAATACCCTTTTCCTCGAGGTACTCGCGGACGATCTGGTACCAGTAGACCCGCTGGATGCTGTCGCTGTTGGGTTTATACACACCGAACTCTCCGCAGAAAACGGGTACCTGTCGTTTGTCTCGGAAACTGACCGCAATGTCGAGCAGTTGCCTGACGTGGGCAACGGTTCCGTCGTTCTGATAGGAGTTAAGGCTGTTCTCGATCCAGGTGCCCTTGAGCTGCGGTGGGCACGCGGGCACGGGACCGGCGTCATAGGGGAACGGAATGCCCGCCAGCGAGACCATCGACGGATCGGTCCAACTGGCCCCTTGGTGCGTAAAAAGAAACGGATCGTAGAAATGGAACGAGTAGATCAAATTGTAGTCCCTGGGGTAGGACGGGATCGAATTGAGGTTGTTGTAGCTGCCCCAGCCGGCTCCGGTGACGATGATCGGATGCACCGGGTCGACGGCGTGAATCGCCATGATGACCCGGTACTGGATCTGGCCCCAGCGGGCGTCGGGGATGCCGTGTGGCTCGTTAAGAACCTCATAATAGAGGTGTGCCGGGCTGTTCTTGTAGTGCTCGGCCATCTGCGTCCAGATCGGCACAAGCACTTGGTCCACATTCACATCGGTACCGGTGGTGACGTCGAAGGTATGGTTGTCCAGGATCAGGTGCAAATCCAGCTCTTGGCACCAATCGACGACTTGATCGAGAAACTGAAGAAACAACGGATCGAGCCTGTAGTCGGGGGCCCCTCCGGTCATGAAGTGCAGATTGATCGGTAGGCGGATCACGTCGCAACCCAGGCTCTGGATATCGAGAAAATCCTGTTTCGTGAACTTGCTGAATTGGATGCGGCGGGGACTCTCCGCCTGAAACCAACCGGTTAAATTGACCCCACGATGGAACGGGACCTCCATGTTGACTCTGGCACCTGGCCGGACTTGGGCCCAGCCGCATGTGGAAAATACCACGATCATCCCCCAAACCGCAATACGAAACGCCATAATCAGCCCTCCCGAGGCGGGGTCCCAACTACCCAATCTTGTATGATTTGATTATACCGTTCAGTCCTGCCATTTCAACGCCAATGCCATAGACCAACGAAATAGGGAACCCCAAGTGCCCGCCCTTGAGGTTTCCGGAGCACCCTGACGGAACGTGGGTTGTGCGGAACGAGACATCTGAAACGGTTAGGGTGTGGCGCCCCCACGGAGCTTCAGAGCCGCGGAGGCATCGATGAGACCCCAGCCATGCTCAGGGTCCCATCCGGCACGTCCCAGATCGCGGGCGGTCTTCTTGATGGTTTCAGCGACCTCTTCCGGCTCAACCACGCCTTGGGAGATCAACAGGGCCGCCAAACCGCTTACGTGCGGCGTGGCCATGGACGTTCCCTGCAGGTACCAGTAGGCGAATTCGCCGGGATTGCCGGAAAAGGTCTGCTGGAGGATGCCGTCTGGGTATCCATCGTTGTTCTGGTCCACCTGGGTGTCGCCGCCGGGGGCCAGGACGTCCAGGTGGAAGCCCGTTCCGGAGTACGCGGCCCTTCGCAGATCGAATCGCGCCGCTCCGACGGCAATGCAGTAGGCCTCATAGCCGGCGGGGTAGATCGTCGGGTTGCCGTTGCGAAAATCGTTGCCCATGGCACAAACGATCGTCACCCCCTGCCCATACGCCCAGGCTACAGTGTCGCGAAGCGTCCGCGTGTTGGCTGAGCTTCCAAAACTCATATTGATGACGCGGGCTCCGTTCTCCACAGCGAATCGAATCCCCGAGGCGACCGCGAAATGGTCTCCCGAGCCCTCGGCGTCCAGCACCTTGACCGGCATGATCGAACAGCCGAACGCCACGCCGGCCACGCCTAGGCCGTTATTGGTGCTTTGCACGATCGTTCCGGCAACGTGCGTCCCGTGGCCGTGGTCGTCGTTGGGATGCTCGTCATCATTGACGAAATCGTATCCCTTCACGAAGGACGCCCCTGCCAAGTCTGGAGCCAGCCGATACTGTCCGAAGTCTTCATAGGCGATGCCGGTGTCGAGAACTGCGACGATGACGTTCGGGTCGCCCTGAACGATATCCCAGGCCTTTTCCATCCGGATGCCGCCATTGACCGGGTTCTGAAAATTCCATTGGAGAAAGTGCAAAGGATCGTTGGGAACGAACGCGCTGTGTACGTACGCGTTGACTTCCGCGTAGTTCACCTCGGGGCAAGCCTGAAGTCTTGCGATCGTCCACTCGGGCGTCTGACCCCACGGGACCCTGGCAAGGTGGCGGTCGGTCCAGCGACAAGAACGCAGGAGGGAACAATGGTTGGCAGCCAGGATATCCGCTTTGACTTCGTCGGGGACGTTGGGTTCGAATGCCACAACAATGTCGCAAGGACTGAATTGGATCTCTCGGACCTGGGAACGAGGGGGGCCTACTGCGACGCGAATGGGTCCTGCCCTCCTTTCATCGGGCAAGGCCCCCCAGCCGCTGGCCGGAACAACGAAAAGGTAAAGGAAAAACCAAGGGGGAATGCTTTTTCCCATTGTTTCACCTCTTCAAACAAAGCGGATTGTCAGAATGGATACGGCCGAGGGCGCCCCTAGGGTTCGCGGAATCTTCGCCCGATAATCGAAGATCTCCCCCCTTCTCGTCATCTTTCCCAACGCACAATCGCGGCGCGGCCCGGAAATCGTTCCGTCCAGCTTATCGCCCCCCCCCGGCAGATGCCGATACATGCGAAGGCTGCAAGTCTGAAAGGTCGATGAATCTGCATGGTGTCTGGAGGTCCGATACATGGCCAAAGCACGAGAAGTCATGAGCCCTCACGTCATCAGTGTTCGCCACGACGAGGATATTTACACGGCCATCCGCCTCATGGCGACCAACGAAGTCACGGGTTTGCCCGTCGTCGATGAACACGAGAGACTCGTGGGCATCCTAACGGAAAAGGACGTCTTGACCCTGCTGTACACGATGCAGGACAGACCCGGCACAGTCCGCGATTTCATGACCTCCAATGTCGTCTGTTTCGATCAGGAGACCGACCTAGTCGAGATCGCCGAGGCCCTGCGGACTCAGAGTTTTCGACGGGTGCCGATCCTGGACCGGGGGCGACTGGTGGGAATCATCAGCCGTGGCGACATCATCCGGCACATGCGGGAACTTCGAAACGAAGACCGGCTCCTGCGGGACAGCATCCTCGAACTGGTTTTCTAAGGCAAATCCCATGTATGAAACCAGGACCATCATGTCGATCGACGTGGTCAGTGTGACCCGCGACACGCCCATCACCGAAGTGATCGAGCTGCTCGTCACCAACGACATCACCGGATTGCCCGTTGTGAACCACGACGGGACCCTGGCGGGCATTGTTACGGAAAAGGACATTCTCGCCCTGCTGGCCGACGTGCGGTTTGCCTGCGGCACCGTCGAGCAGTACATGACGCGGGAGGTCGTCGCGTTCAATGTCGAGGACGATTTCATCGCGATCTGCGAGTGCCTGATGCGCAGCGATTTTCGCCGGGTGCCGATCCTGGAGGACGGCAAGCTGGTCGGCATTGTCAGCCGTCGAGACATCATCAAGTATATCGCCTCGCCCCTGACGTAGCGGTGCCTTGCTCGCAGCGTCCCTTTTGCTGTTCGTCCCGCCCGTGCGTCTGCCATAATGGGGAGATGTGACGAACTCGGTGGTTCTTCTTCGATGGAGATGCTGCGATGCAGGACAGGCACAGGGCGTTCACACTGATCGAGCTTTTGGTCGTGATCGCGATCCAGGCCAATACCTCCCGCTACTGGTGCGGGGTCGAAGCGCCGTAACCGACAGCCAGGGGTTGCCGGCCGAAAACAAGGCGGCCTCGACAAGCATGAAGCCGTCGAGGCCACCAATCAATCTTCACAAGGATCCGCCTGGATCACTTGTCGTCGCTTTCCGTCGCGGTCTTGGCCGGCCCCTTCATGGCTTCTATGTGTCTCTGGAAGAGCTTCGACGCTTCCGGGTCCTTGTCGATGTTGCTCAAGGACCGCTCGTGCTCGGCAATGGGCACGAGAGCTTCGGGCATCTCCGCCACGTACGGAGTCAGGAAGATCAGCAATTCCGTCTTTGATTTGTTGTTGATCGTCCGTCTGAACAACATCCCCGCCACAGGGATATCTCCCAGCAGCGGCACTTTCTTGACGCTTTCGCTGACTTGGTCTTCGATCAAACCTCCGATGACGATGGTTTGGCCATCCAGGACCGCGACCCTTGTGCTGGCCGAACGCGTGGAGAATGCCTCTGCGCTAAGGGTCTCGGACACCTGAACTTTTTCCGCCGAGCGGGTTGTGATCTTGGGGACGACCGTCATATTGACCAATCCTTTGCGGTTGATCGACGGCGTCACCTCAAGAACGATACCAATGTCACTGCGGTAGTTAATGGTTACCTGGCTCTGTCCGGCTACTGTGGTCGTGCCGGTCGGGATCGGGACTTCCTCGGCCACGGTGATGGTCGCCGTCTGATTATTTCGGGTCAAGACATATGGACGCGACAACACGTTCAGCTTACCGGTCTCCTGAAGGGCCCGCAAAGTGAAGTCCAGATCCCCTTGCAGCGTTCGGATCGACAGACCCGTCGGACTCGAAATGCCCCCTTCGGTGCCCAATGTGGTCGGTTTACCGAAGACGCCGATACTCTGGGTGCTGCCGCCGTCGTTACGGACGTTCAGCATGGAGAATTCGGTCCCCAGATCCACGGTGTTGCTGTGAGTCACCTCGGCGAACAGGACCTTGATGAGGACCTGGCCGACGGGGCGATCCAACTCCTCGATAATCGGCTTGATCTTCTCGTAGTTCTTTGTAGAGGTCATGCACAGCAGAGAGTTGGTATTCGGATCGGCCTCGAAGTAGGTCTCTTCCGACAAATCGTCGCTGTCGGAGGAGCCGGACGTCGCACCGCCGGCCGCCTGGCCGGTTGCGCCGCGGGCCGTCTGCCCCTGGAACTGCTGGGTGCCACGCGAACCGGTGCCCTGTGCCTGCAATGCGGCCATCTGTGTGAACAGATTGTTCAAGATCGTCATGAGGTTGGTCGCGTTGGCGTTCTCCAGGGGGTAGACGAAGATCCGTCGCTCCTGCTCGGGGTTCTCATCAAGCTCCTTGATGATCTGGGCGATGATCTCCAGCGTCTCCGGCGGGCCGCTGACCACGACGGAGTTGGTCCGCGAGTCGGCCGAGGCAATTACCGAGACGTCGGAGATGCTGCCGCCGCCACCGGCGGTCTGGCCGGTCTGCCCGCCCATCATACCGCCGCGGCCCCCCATCATGCCGCCCATCATGCCGCCTCGCTGGAAACTGATCTGCTGGTTTTGCTGGCTGTTTCGCGACGAACGAGACGAAGAACTGCTCTGTTGTCCGAAGACCTCATTGATCAGTTCCGCGGTGTTCGTCGCGTCCGCGTACTGCAGATGGAATACCTTTACGTCCGCCACGTTGGCGATCGGAGAATCGAGCTTCGCGATCACCCCTTCCACCACCTTCAGAACCGCTTCGGGGCCGGTGACCACGACCGTATTGGTCCGGCTGTCGGCCGCGGCAGTTACCTGCACCATCGTGGCGCCCTCGGCCTGCGTCTCGCCACCGGGCCCGCCGAACGGGCCGCGGAACATCATCGGCCCCATGTCGCCGCCTCCGGCATTGCGGCTAGATCGGTTTCGGGAACTCGAAGTAGATTGGCTTTGATTGAACAGCTGGTTGATTACGTCCGCGGTGTTCATCGCGTCGGCATAGCGGAGCTGGAAGACCCGCACGTCGGCGACCTTGGCGGTCTTGTCGTCGAGCGATTCGATGATCTCCTCGACCAGCATCAAAGCCTCAGAGGGACCCCGGACGACGACGGAATTGGTCTGCTCGTCGGCCGCGGCGATGAGCTGGACGTTCATGGAGCCACCGGCCTGGCCAGTCTGCGACGTTCCACCGGGGGTGGCGCCTCGTCCGCCCCGATCTCCGCCTCGCATTTGCATCATCATTTCGAAAGGACCGCCGCCCATGGCACCGGCGCGATTGTTCGTTCGGTTGCGGTTTGTGCCCTGGGCCTGCTGCTGAAAAATGTTGTTGATCAGCGTGGCGGTGCTCGATGCGGTGGCGTTGGTCAGGCGAAAGACGCGGATCTCCGCCACCGACGCCATGTGCGTGTCCAAAGCCACCACGATCTGCATCAGACGCTTGATGTTGGCCGTGGTGTCGGTGATGATCAGGGCGTTGCCGTCCTCATTGGCCTCGATGCTGGCGTATTCCGGACGCAGCGCTTCGAGGTTGTCCTTCAAGGCGGTGGCCGTCACGTGGGCCACGGGGATGACATACGTTACGACGTTGTCTCCGGCGACGACGGCGTTGGGATCCCGGCCTGTGAGAACCGGGATGTTCTCCTTTTTCGCCCTCGCCAGGGTGACCACCTTGAGAGTCCTGCCCGTCAGGACCGTGGTCAGACCTCTCTCCTTGAGGATGGAGTTGATCAACGCGACCGCTTCGTTCAGCGGAATCGGCTGGCGGCTGATCACTGTCATTCGGCTGTCGGACAGAGTCTCGTCCGAGACAATCGTCAATCCGGCGGTCTCCGACAGGTACTCCAAAACCGTCTGCAAGGGAGCGTCCTGGAAATTGAGCTTGACCCTGACGTCTCCATTGGTCTTGACGACCTCCAACGGGTCAGAGCTCCCTTGGGGGGGCGCGCCATTGGATTGGCCGGAAGCGGCAAGACCGGATGAAACCATGAGAGCTGCCGCCAGAGCCCAGCCAACCATAGTCAAATTCAAAGATCGCATTGCACTCACTCCTTCGCACAGGTCAATGACAGGACGTTTGAAATTCCGAACTACTGTCCAAGTTGTTGTTTTCGTCGTTCCATAAGGCGTCTGATGACGTCGGATTCCGCATCCGAAGGGGCCGTCGGCGTGGTCTGCGTGGGAGACAAAGAAGTCGTCGGCATGGTCGCCGCCAGATCGAGCATCTGACGGGTGCTCAGGTTGCCATGCCCCCCTTCGAGGTCCCGGCCCAACGGGACGACGGTCGTCTTGTCTTCCATCACGTATTCGAGCCCGTCAAGAGTCAGCGTTTTGATGGCGCCCCGCGCGACCGGATCGCCGCGGCGCAGCCGCAGGACCGTGCCGCTCTGGGTGTCTTCGATGAACGCGATGAAATCGTCGTTCTCCTGCACAACCCCCTTCAACAGATAGTACGACTCGGGATTGGGCATGACGCGAGGAGGCTGCTCTTTTCTCTCGACCACCGGACGGGGCGCGGTTCGCTGGCGGGAAAAGATGTTTCGTTTCAGAATAATGTCGAAACTGGCCCACGCGTTGGATGGTGCCGCCACGTTGGGATCGACCGGGGTCGTCGTCTGCATCGTCCCACGGCGCGACCGCTGGCCATGGGCGGGAGACCCCAGAACCAGAATCAGCCCGACGACCGCCATGGTCCAGGAAAGAACGTTTGCGCGATTAGAGTATTTCGTTTTCATCATTGGCCTCCGGTCGTCTGTTTTCGGATGGTCTCTCAGAAAAACTCGACGTCGAACTCAGAGCGACGGACGACAGGCGAAGCTGAAGAGAGATACTGTCGCCGGATTCGCTGCTCGACCCGAGTTGCATATCGACAACCTTTACCGGCAATTCCGAAGTCTCCACTCGGTAGAGAAATGAGGCGACTGCGTCGAGCGAGCCCCGCCCGGCCAGCACGAAAGTCGTTTCGACGATTCCCTTCTTGTTGTCGGTTCGGTCCGGCTTGACGGAGGTCACGTTCAATCGCGTCTGACGCGACCACTCCGTCAGCGCCCGGGCAATCCGGCTCTCCGATCCGGTGACGTTCTGCGAATCTTCGGACAAAAGGCTTTTCCATCGCCGTTCCAGGTTCGTCTTCTTCGCAAAAACGTTTTGTGCCTCGGCGATCCGCGCCTCGAGTTCCAGTTTCTCGTTCGTCGTCGCCTCGCGGCTGGCGGACAGAGGATTGACGATGAACGTGTTGATCGCCAGAATGCCCACGACCACGATCATGGCCAGCGCGAGAATTCGTTCTCGTTTCGATAGAACCATGGTTACTTGACCCCTTTGAAGGTGAAACTAATCGCGAACTCCTTTTCCCGCGAGTTCTGCCCGACGTCGCGAATATGGATCAGTTTGGTGTTCGTGAACGCCGGGTTTCGGTCGATCTTGTCGAACACCTCATAGAAACTCGATTCGTTCGTGAGTTTGCCGACGACCGAACCGACCCCGCTCTCGTTCAACGCCAGGCTGGTCGCCCAGACGACCCCCTCTTCCGGGAAGGCCTGTGTAATTTCGCGGAGGCAACAGAGGAACCGCGGGTCCGTCGCGCCCCAACTGCTCGCATAGGTCAGGCGGGCAACCACGTCCTTGGCGACCGCCAAATCTTTTTCCATATCCGCCAACTGCTGTTTGTACGCCGCGATGTCGCGCCGGTCGTTTTGCCAATCCAGAAGCCACAAACCCAAACCGATCAGACACACCGCAAGAACACCTGCCGCCCCTATAAAGAACCGTTTGTGATCGGCTTTCTTCTCTTCGCCAATCCGAGGGTTGAGAAAATCGACGACAGGTCGTTCCGGCCCGACGCCCGTCAAAGCCACCGCTGCGGCGACCACCCCCTGATTGGCTTCGACTCCCGAAGGAATCCGCACGCCGGTGGCCAGCAATCCGGATCGGCCGTCGCGAACCGAGATTTGATTCGGTCCGAGCCGTTCGTTGAGTCGTGCGAGGGTTTCGCCGGGCAAGCCGCAGGCGTCGAACGCTGCCACATGGTGCGGCGCCTGGTCTTGTCGCGACGACAGAAGGATCTGTCGCTGGATCGCAGTCGTCAGTAAATCGGCGTAGCCGCAGGGATCTCCGTTCACTCCCAGTGGGATGTGCTTGATGAACTGTGGACTGCCGTTGGTTTGGGCCCAGAATTCACAGTATGTGGGTCGCGTGTACAGACCATAACGAAAGGCCGAACCGTTCTCGGAGGTTCGGCTGCCACAGGCGAAAGCCGAGACGGTGATCGATTGGACCTGAATTCCCGCCGTGGCGACCAATTCCTTGACTTGATCCACGATTTGACGACGGGCCGCCAACAAAAGAACCTGGCTTTTCTGCGTGGTGCTGGTTTTGCCGCAGTAGTCAAACACCAGCTCCTCCGCGTTCAACGAGAAAGCCCGCTCTGCCTGAATACTCAACATCCCGGCCAGGACCTCCGGCGTGGCAGGAGGTGCTTCCACTTCCTTGGCCAAGATCCACTTGGCCGCCAGGCCGACCACCGCTTTCTTGGCGGTGAACCCCTGTTCGCGAAGGAACTGCCGAAGCCGATGGCCCAGTTCGACAACTGTCTCTGACGAAAACTCCCGATCCCAGGAAAGCTCGCCTGTCCGGCGGATTTCCGGACGTCCCCCCCGGATACAGAGCTCCGTTGCGACGACTCCACAATCGTCGAGGGCCAATCCCAACAAATGGCGTGTGCCGACCATGTTCAAGTCCTGTTAATGCATACTCAACACAACTCTGGTAAGGGGCTGCCCCTTCCTCAGGGCCGCCACAATCTCCGGCGGCAAGGGCCAGCCGAAGTGGGTGAGACTCCGCCAATACACCACCCGGGGCGAGCCATCCTGGGTGTCGACGACAACCCGGCACCGCTTGTAGGCCCGCCCATTCCCCGACAGGCAGACGATGTCGGCGGAGTATTGATACGACCGCACGGTGATGTAACTGCCGATTCCGACCGCTTTCTCCTGACTGAGAACCTGCGTCACCCAGGCGATCGAGTCGAGGCTTCCGCTGTTGGCCTGGCGATAGGATACAAGGGCCGTCGCATCGCTCTCCTCCAGTCCGGGCAGACACAGCAGCACTTCCTTGGGCGCAGTGTTCACGTTCACCAGACCGACAAGCGTTGTCTCGCTGCTGGTGGTGAGTTGGTCGGCGATCTGGGCGAACTCCGCGGCGGTCATCTGCGAACGGTAGTAGAAGTCGAGGATGTTCTCAAAATTCGGGTTGGTGCTGATCCCGCTTCGCTGGATGATTTCGAGGGCTCGTTCCTGTTTGAACTTCTCCTCCAGCAACGTCTGCAGGCTCGATGCAGCGGTACTGTCGCTGATGTTGATGCGGGTGTTGCCGTCGGCGTCCACGTTCTTTTCCGTGCTGTAGACCGTGACGTAGTCGTAGAACCCGGCGTCGAGCCGACCGTTGTGATTATCCGCCGGTTCGCTCTCGTCGCCGTCGTTTTCGTTGTCGTCGAGATATCCGTTGAGATTGATATCCTCGCCGTAGAGCAATTCCTGGGAAGCGCCTTTGATCAAAAGAATCTCTTCGACGGTTTCCAGAGGCAAGTTCTTGCACTGATACCCGTTGGATTGCAACAGATAGTACTCGCTTTCGGCGCCGCCGGTGGTGACGTCGGTGTCCTCGTCCCGCCAGTCGATGATCGACGCGGCCAGTTCGGCCGTCATCCCCGGCAGCTTCTGGAGCATCTCCAGCGATGCGGAGTTTAGATTGATCTTGCCGGCTTCGTCGGTCAAGCCGTAATCAAACTCATGATCGCTTTCGAGATTCGAACGAAGAATCCAGAAATACCCTTTACCTACTTCCTGCGCTTCGTACAAATCGCTCTCGTCGGATTCAATGCCGCCGTTTTTCGTCAATTCGACGATTCTGGCGATGACGTACTGGAGAGCCCCTTCGGCGATGCATTCGGCCTGAAGCGATGCGACGTGATTGGCCGAGACTGCCGCGGCAACCCGCATCGAACGGGCGAACACCATCGCCAGGCCGGCCAGCACCAGCACGACCCAGATCGTGACGATCAACACCGTTCCGTGTGGTCTCATCGTGCGACGCATCATCGGCCTCCTCCTCCGGACGTCGCTCCGCCGGCGGTCGTTCCTCCCGCAGACGACCCGCCTGAAGCGGTGCCTCCCGATGTGCTGCTGCTCGACGACGTGTCGTCGGTCGCCTCCGCGGCTTTGCACGGGATGGGGAAACACTGGATCAATCGCCGCATTTCAGGCTCTCTTGTGCTGTTCTTGACGGTGGAGCCATGTCGGGCGAAGTAGGCGATCTCGATTTCAACTTCGACCGCCTTCGGCAAGCTGTTGTCGGCCTCTGTCGAATCCCAGTCCTTCAGCCAGCTGTTGCCGTCGTAATAACGAAAGTTCAACGCCATGACGTTGCGACACAACACCTGTTCCTGGGGTTCCACCTCCTTGGGCGCCAATAGGTTCGTCGTCACCTCCCGAACGAGCTGATACGTAGTATAATTGCGTTGGTTGGATTCCTTGTCCTGGTTGAGAAGCAACCCGATCTTGCCCACGCCTCCACTGGGATTGCTGTCGTCGGGATAAATGTGAGTCGTGTAGAATTCAAGAGAGTCGTTTTCTTTCCCTTTGAAACCGGTTGCGTTGGTGGCGATGAACGATCCGGCCAGACCGTTGCTGTCGGGCGGAAGCACTCCCAATATGTCCTGCTTGATCAGTTCAAGCGCGTTGAGGGCCTGTGCCGTGGGGTCGACCGCCAGCAGCGAACTGCGATGGGCGCGAAAACCCGTGTACAAAGCGGTGTAAAGAGAGGACGCCACCGCGACCATCAGAACCATGGCCACCAGAAGCTCCATGAGAGTAAAGCCGCTCGCCAGTTGTGCGCCAGGCGTTCTGGCAAGTCGTCTTGTTCTCGGTTGCGGCGTCACGTCAACTTTCCTCCGGATACATGAGAGTGCTGAGCGTCACTTCCTGCGGGCGACCGAAAGAACGCCAGGACACCGTCAACTCGAGTTCCCGGACCACTGCGTCGGTCCAGTTCGTCACCGTCAACGACCATTCGTAGTCGGGCCATTCCTTTTCGAAGCGGCCTCGCTGTTTGCCGTCTTGCCATTCGCCCGTTACGATCAGCTCGGTCAGCTTGGTTTTGGCCAGCGAAGCCGCCTCCATTTGCCTGCGAGACTGGCCGGCAAGCCGGGTGCACAGCCCGATACTCCGCATCGCCACCGGCATGATCGCTGCGATCAGCACGATTGTGGCCAACAACTCCATGAACGTGAACCCCCGAGCTTCCGTCGGGCGGTTCCCTCCCGGGCGAGATCGGCCGAGCCAGGTTGTCGTATCATTGTGCCGCATATTGTGTGTAGATCCGATCGGACTCTGTGATAGAGAAGGATTCCGTGACCGTGGGACAGGCGATCTCCAGAGCTCGGCCGCGTCGATCGATGAGCCGGATCAACGCGGGTGTGACCGTCCCGTAAGGCGTGAACTCGACGTACACCTCGCGGTCTTTCTGCGCGATGTTCTCCAGCACAATGACGAGATCTTTCGGTACGGTGTAAACCTTTCCAAAGCTGGTTTCGAGTCGCTCGAACGTCCCGGCCTTCTGCACCGTCAACCAACACGTCCGTTCCCGAGTATCAAAGTTTAACCGATAGACGAGCCCCTCGCTGATGGCTTGCGAGCGGGCGAACTGCGTCAGAGCCAGGATTTGGGCGGCCGCGTCGTCGCCCCGGCGGGACGCAAAAAAACCACGAAGAGACGGCGCCGCCATCGCCAGGACCGTTGACAGAATCACCATGACCAGGATCAACTCCAGGAGCGTCAAGCCTTTGCGGGAATCAAGTTGTCTCGATTGTGGGGTCATGGTCGTTTTGGCTTGCGAATACGAGAAGGGAACGATCGATCAATACTCCTCGGACCAGTTGGTGATGTCATCGCCGCCGCCTTGGCGGTAGTCCGGACCATAGGAAGACAGGTCGTACCCATCCTGGTTCTTTTGACCGGGATACCGATACTGGTATTCGCCGCCCCAGGGGTCTCGAGGAACGCCTTTGCTCAGGTAAGGGCCGTTCCACCCGTCGGAATCCGAGGTCGGTTTTGTGACAAGAGCCTGCAATCCTTCCACGGTGGTAGGATACCGGCCGACGTCGATCTCGAAGGCGTCCAAGGCAACCTCAAGCTGCGAGATCTGGGTCTTGGCGGCGGTGATCTTCGCCTGTTGACCTCGCTTGGCGAACTTCGGGGTCACGATCGCCGCCAGCGTGGCCAGAATCACCAGCACCAACAGCAGCTCGATCAGAGTAAACCCTGTTTGTCTCGCGAGATTCCGTTTCGACGTCTCTCTTTTGTTGTCAACCGACCATTTCATAAGCATCCCAACTCAAAAACGTCTACGAATTACGCTGAGCCACCTCTAGCGGATCAGCTCCTGCATGTTGAATATCGGCAGAATCATGCCGATCACAATTGTACCCACCAAGGCCGCCATGACGAACAGCAGCGCCGGTTCCGCCATCGCCACGAGCATCTTGAGGTAACGGTCCAGTTCCTGCTCATAGGCGCCAGCCAAACGGGTCAGCTCTTTATCCAACCGGCCGCTCTCCTCCGCGACGGCCACCATCTCAATGACGGACGTCGGAAACAACTCCTTGGATCGCTCCAGACTGCGGGCCAGGGAGACCCCCCGCTGCACGTCGTCGATTGCGCCGTCCACCGTGTCTGCGAGGACTTGGTTTCCGATGGCCTCCTTGGCGACCCGCAGAGCGGCCACCAAGGGAACGCCTGCGCCGACCAGAGTGCCCAGCATTCGACAAAACCGCACGAGCGCGAACCTGGCGACGGCCCGCCCGAACAAAGGCGACCGAAGCAACGCCCGTTCCATCAATCGTCGCCCGTCCTGGCTGGCGCGGATTCGCTGAATCCCGAAGACCAGCAGGGCAAACCCGATCACCAGCACGAACCAGTAGTCCACCGCCATCCCGCTGACGGCGACGATCGTTTTGGTCAACCCCGGCAGCGATCCGCCGTACTCTTCGAACATCGTTGAGAACCGCGGGATAAAGTAGATCAGCAGGAACACGAGGATCCCGGTGGCCAGAATCGACAGAATCGCCGGGTACACCATCGCCGAGGTAACCTTGTCCTTCAATTCCTTCTCCCTGGCGCGGAAGGTGGCGATCTGTTCCAGCACCACATCGAGAAAACCGCCGGTTTCGCCGGCCCGGACCATGGCGACATTCACCGGCGGAAACACGCGAGGGTGCTGGCCGAGGGCATCGGCCAAAGACATGCCGCCGGCGACTTGGTCATGCACCGTTGCCCAAAGCCGGGCGGCCGCAGGCGTGGAGGCTTCATGGCTCAAAATGTTCAACGCCCGGCTCAGGGGAATACCGGCCGCCAGGAGGTTGGCCAACTGACGTGTAAAAGACTCGACTTCGGTCCTGGAAACTCGACCTCGTCGACCGATCGCACCATGGCTCGGCCGATCTTCCTGCCTCTCGATCGAGACCGGATTGAGCTTGCGGCTGAAAAGCTGGTCGATTGCGGCGGCCCGGTCCGCAGCCACGAGCCTGTCGGTCACTTGACGGCCCTGCGCGTCGATCGCTTTGTAGACGAAAGTTGCCATCGCACGTCCTTACTGTTGATCCGGCTGGTCTGCGAAGTCCCGCATCGTGAACGTTTCGTCCTTCGTGACTCGTAAGATCTCTTCAACCGTGGTGCGTCCGTCGTGCAGGTGTCGAAAGCCATCCTCCCGGAGACTCTTCATGCCCTGATTGACCGCGATCTTACGGAGTTCGGGCGCCGAGGCATTCTCAATGATGAGAGACCGCAGATCGTCTGTGACCATCATCATTTCAAAGATGCCCAACCGGCCCCGATAGCCCGTCCCCTGACACTGACGGCAGCCGCGTCCTTTGTAGAGGACCTCGGGCAATCTGTCGCCGAACCGCTTTTTGAGGGGGGCCATCTCATCCTTCGACAACGGCTCCCGGCAGTCCTTGCAGATCGTGCGGACCAGTCGCTGGGCCAACACTGCCTCCAGGGAGGAAGCCACCAGGTACGGTTCGATCTTCATATCCACCAAGCGGGTCAGCGCGCTGGGGGCGTCGTTCGTATGCAAGGTGGAGAAAACCAAATGACCGGTCAACGACGCTTGGATGGCAATCTCCGCCGTTTCGGAGTCGCGGATTTCGCCGATCAACACCACATCGGGATCATGACGCAGGATCGCGCGCAGACCGCTGGCGAAGGTGAGTCCCGCCTTGCGGGAAACCTGGATTTGGTTGATCCCATGAAGTTGATACTCGATTGGATCTTCGATGGTGATGATCTTCCGCTGGGTGTCGTTGATGGCCGAGAGAGCGGCGTAGAGCGTCGTGGTTTTGCCGCTGCCGGTCGGACCGGTGACGAGAATGATGCCGTGGGGACGCTCCAAAACTACTTCCATAATCTTGAGGTCTCGGGCGGACATACCCAGCTTATCCAAGCCGAGAAGGACTGAGGAACGGTCCAACAGGCGAAGGACGACCGCCTCGCCGTAGATCATCGGGATCACGGATACGCGGACATCGATCTCGCGACCGGAGATGATAATTTTGATGCGACCGTCTTGCGGAACTCGCTTTTCTGCGATGTCCAGCTTGGCCAGAATTTTCAAACGCGAGACGATCGCCGCCTGGAATTGCTTGACTTCGGCCGCGACGGAGGCCTCCTGGAGCACGCCATCGATTCGATAGCGGACCCGGAGGCTCTCCTCGAACGGCTCGATGTGCACATCGGTTGCCCGTAATTCGATCGCTTCGGTCAGGATCTGATTGACAAACCGGACGATGGAGGCCCCCTCCGCCGCTTCCGTCAGGTCCATGTCATCGTCGGAATCGGTGTCGATGACCTGCAGGCCGTTCTCGCCGGCTTCCGAAATCATCGACTGGACGGTGTCGGCCCCGACGCCCAGGTACCGTTTGATGCAGCGGTCGATCTCCGCCAACGGCGCCAGGGCGATCTGGAAATCCCGACCGGTGGCCAGACGCAACTCGTCGATCGCCGAGGTGTCGAAGGGATCGCTCGTAACCGCCAGCAAGTCCCCGTTGTCCCCCTGAACCGGCATGATGTGCTTATCCAAAAGGATGCGGGCCGGAAACTTCACCAGGAACTCCCGCGTGAACGTTTTCTGTTCGAGGTCGATGAACGGCAACCCGAGCTCACGAGCCAGGAACCGCAGCAATGGCTCTTCCGCCACGCCGCAGACCGTGAAGGCCCGGGTCGGCGGCTCGCCCTCGGAGAGCAAGCCGCTGATTCCCCGGGCCGTGGATTCATCAATCAGACCCTGATCGAGCATTCTGTGCACAAGTGCATTCATGGGACGGACCGCGCCTTAGTTCAACATTCCGCTGAGAACCAACTGGGCTTCCTGACGCACGGTGAGGATCTGCCGCAGTTCCTGCTGGGCGTTGGCCAAATCCTGCTGGGCCTTCACTTTCGCGGCCCGCAGCGCGGTGAGCTGCTGTTTGATCGTCTCGGCCGACGCCGACTGGTTCTCCAGCGTGGCGCTCAAGGCCTCGGCAGCTTTCTCGACCGCGGTCGGTTGCCTGTCTTCCTCACCGGGGAAACGGGGTCGGTTTCCGGCTTCGCCGCCGCGACCACCCGCTCCGCCGGGGCCGCCTCGCATGCCCATGCCGCCGAACATCCCGCCGCGGCCGCCCGCCATGGCATCGCGGCTCAGTTCCATCACCTTCGTCAGACGCGGCTCGATCACCTTCCAGGATTCGTCGTCGGCGCCGAGTTGTTCCTTCCAGCGTTCCATCATCCGCTGACGCATCTGCGCCGGATCGAAATTGCCGCCGGCCCCGCGCTCACCTCGATTGCCCCGATTGCCGCCGGCCTGTGGCTGAGCGACGCACAACCCAGCAATTGCCAGAGCCAGGATCCCTGCCGCCATACCGATTGTCACCATTCTTCTCTGCATTGTGTTTCTCCTTTTTTCCCGTGGTTGAAAACCGTGCCGATTGGCACCTACATACATCCATCGGGCCTCTGGCCCGAACTCCTCCTTCAGCATAGCGAGTGGAGGGCGGCAAACGTGTCCTCCATCCCGGCCGGGCAGATTCTCTCGTCAAGACCACGCCGCCACGCCCGATCCGGAAGAACCGACCATTGTCCGCCCCATCGACTCTGCACGCAAGCTCCTCCTTTCGCTTTCAGCGGCCAGCCCGTCCAGCCCTCACGCAAACCGTTGTTGACGAACTGCTCCAGCTCGATTCGCATTTCGTCGGAATTCATGTTTATCTCCCTATATATCGGATTTTTTCGGATGATCCTGTGGCCGATATGGCCTTGGACACCCAATAAGTGGATGGGTTCTGCCGCTGGTTACAGGAAAATCGAGGTTCCGTAAAATCGCGACTTATCCCTCTATTACGAGAGGGGCGGGTATGCTTTTCGTGCGAAATTCTTGCCGGCCAAGACCGATTTTTGCTGTCACCGCGGCATCGGAACGCCCCACTAGAAAGATGAAGGGCAAACCCCTGAAGTTTGCTGGACGACCGACAGGAATTCTGTAGAATAACCGTGTGGAAAACACAGATTGGCCCGATGTTGTCGCTTCGCGAAATGGTGATGAGGATGCGTACGCCCGCCTGGTGCGGCGGTACGAGAAACCCATCACCAATTTGCTTTGGCGATTCACTCGGAACCCGGTTGAGTGTGAGGAACTCGTGCAACAGGTATTCGTAGACGCCTACTTCAGCCTCAAGACCTACCGTGGTGACGCCCCGTTGCTGCACTGGTTGCGGAGGATCGCCACCCGCACGGGTTACCATTTCTGGCGGGACAAGGCCCGGGAATCCATGGAAACCACCCTCCCGGACTCGGATATTCTCGAGCAGATCGAGGCCGCCCAGGATGAAGGCATCGATCCGGCAGAGGCCGCTGCGGTTCTGCAACGTTTGTTGGCCCGCTTGCCTGCGGACGACCGTCTGGTCCTGACGCTGATGTACTTCGAGGACTGTGGCACCCAGGAGATCGCCGAACGCATGGGATGGAGCCGCGCCAAGGTTAAGACCCAAGCCCTGCGGGCGCGACGCAAGATCAAAGAAATCGCCGAAAGAGAACACCTTTTGGAGAAACTCGGATGGACGCTTTAGAGGCTTTGGCGAAACTGGCTCTCAAGGCACGCGAGGAATCGATCCCGGTTTTCGATGTAGCCGATCAGGTCCGACTGCGAATCAGGTCCGAGAACCCGGTGTCGGTCACGTTGATTCCCCTGGGCCTGTTTGGAGGTCTGTCCGCCGTGGCGGCCTCCATCACCCTGTTTTTGGCGATTGAGTTCTGGAAGTACATGAGCAGCCCTGTGATGGAACTGGTCGCTCCCTTGCCGGAGATGAGGTTATGGTAGATTCGCCAAGATCCGGCCATCCGACGGTGCATCATCCGGTACCGCCCACCCGACAGCAGATCATTGCCCAGGTGTTCGTCTCGGCGGTGATTCTCGTCTCCGGTGTCGTCATCGGCAGCGGCGGAACGATCCTTGCGCTTCGAGATCGGATCCTCCCGGCAAGAACCCCCACCGTCATCGAACAGGACCCCAACAACCGAAACCCCAGGGCAGAGGGCCCCGCCCACGAGATCGTTGAAAAGTGGACGGTCACGTACGGATTGACCGAAACACAGGCCCAACAGGCGAAGGAGACGTTGATCAACCAATTCATGGCGATCCACGCCCTCTGGACAAAGCTTCAGGCTGCGGAACAAACCGAACGTGAGAAATTGGCTGTCGCCATGAAAGGCATTCTGACGGAAGAACAGTTCGCACGGTGGGACGCAGATTTCAGGAGAATGGTCCAGGACATGCAGCGAATGCGCCCGTTCGACCCGAGTCGGGGTGGTCGCGGCGGCCCTCGGCCGGATTGGCGCCCAGATCGGTTCAGAGACCCCAACGATCGACGCGAGGGTTGGCGTGCCGGGCCGCCCCGAGATCCCAATGGCATGCGGGGCGACTGGCAACGCGATGGGTTCAGAGGTCCCGGTGTTCGACGCGGTGAGTGGGGACGCGACCGATCCAGAGATTTCGATGAGATGCGGGGTCCGCGACCGCCGGAAGGGACCATGATGGACCCCAACGGTTCCTCAAAGGATGCGCCTCAGTCGAGATAAACTGCCACCACCGGCAGGGAACTACTCGAAGATCAGGACGCCAAACTTCTCGAACTCGTGAAAGCTTGGTCCCACGCGGGCCCAGTCCCAACCGGCGATCTTGCCGCCGTCGTAATCCATCCGATAGACGTTCGCCCGCCATCGGACGCCGGGCTTGGGCGGGACGTTCTGTAGAGGTTTGAGCAGTTCGAACGGGACGAACACCTCCGCCCGCCATCCGGTGACGCTCTCGCCGGACTGCTTGGATCCCCCGAAAGCCACCGTCGCTTTGCGGGTCTTGCGGTTGCCCTCATAATGCCAGGGACGCCAACCGAGGAAGTGCCCGTCGAAATTGGGGATCAGGATGGGCAGTTCGAAGTCCAGGGGCGAAATCTCGTACTCGAAATACACCGGGTGCCGCTCATCCGGCCACAGGAAGAACTCGAACACGTCTTCGTTCCATAGATCCAGGAAGTCCTCGTTCATCGTCGCGGTCAGGACGCGGTCCTGCGCGTCCATGAGCACATACAA
>JAGPGT010000031.1 GCA_018055905.1 Phycisphaerae bacterium | reverse complement strand
CCCCAGCCGTGCCCTCGGCCACCGCGACGCGGTCCGTCCCGAAGAACACCTGGTGCGATGTCGCCTCCCGGCCGGGACGCCAATCCAACGAGGTCGTCAGAGCTACATCGGTTGCGCCGTCGGCAGGCACGGGTGATCTGGCCTGCACAGGCACATAGTAAAACCGAACCTCGCTGAGACTCACTTGCTTGGCCATCCCGCCCCAGTTGGTGTTGATCGTCAGCCTCACGAACTTCGCCTCCACGCCGCCGAAATCCACGACCGTATTGGCCGTGTAGGATGGCGTTCCGCTGCCACGGGAAAACTCAGGAACACCCTCCAGGGCCGTCCACGTTTGTCCGTCGAGGGAATACTCGACGGTCACGTCCCTGGCGCCGAAGCCGACGAAGGCTTCAATGATCTGGTTGGCGTTCCACACCCACAGTTGATCGACCTTGTAGACCTTATCGAATTCGTACTGAATCCACTTGGGCGAGGCCTCATCACTCAACCACATGTGCGTCACTTCAACCGAGTGTTGGTCGCCGGCGTTCAGGCCGGAACCGTTGACCGTGTTCACAGGTCCCGTGTCCGCCCGGCTGCTCCCCGACGCGGTCGCAGTCACCGTTCGAATCGGATAAGAATACGGCTCCGTCGTGAAACTCCAAACATCGCCTTCGAAAACCGCGTTGCTCGGCGCGGCATTGACTTCATCGACCCGCCAGAAGTACGTTCGACCGAAATCCATTCGCCCGACATCCAGACGATCGACCTCGCGGGCCAGACCCGCGCCGACCAGAACCGCAGGGTCGCCGGCGCGAACCTGGTCATAGGATGAACCGAAGTAGACGTTGTGCGTCGCGGCATATTCGCCGGGGCTCCAGGCGAGATCCGCGTCGACAAGCACATCCTCTTCGCGGTCGGCGGGCATCGGATTCCAGGCGGCGCCTTTGTTCAGCATCTTGGCCTTGCCTTCGATCATCACCTGGTTGATTTGAGCTTCCGTCAAGGCCGTATTCCAAATCCCGATTTCGTCGAGAATTCCATCCCATGGGAAATTTCTGGCGGCATCCAGATCACCCACCCACAAGGGTGAAACGCCCGCGCCCACCGCAGTGGCCGGATGGGTGGCGCTGGATTCCAAGACGCCGTTGATATAGAGTTTGATCTTCTCGTTGGCGCCGCCTTGTGCGTCGAACACCAGAGCGATGTGGTACCACGTGTTGTCGGCGATGACGGTCTTGGACAGGCCGATGTTCGTATTGTTTCCGTTGATCCGTCCATTGACCAACCGGCCCGTCCAAATGAATAGGTTGTACTGGTCGGCGTTGAGATTCGCGATTCTCTTGGAGACGATGCTCATCCCCTCGTGACTGGCGATGTTCCGTCCCAGAGCCCAGGCTTCAACGGTCAGAGCCGACATGCCCGACAGTTTGGCGGCATGCGCCACCTGGATGCGGTTTGTGTTCTTTCCATTGAACTCCAGGCCTTTGCCAAACTGCCCATCGACGGCGTTAAGCGTCCCCTCGACTGTTACAGTGGCAGGATCAACCGATGCATCGATGACTCTTTGGGCATCTTCCAAGGGCAGATAGAACACAAGTCGAGCGACATCGGGCCCTGCCGCGCGCAGCGTGGCCGTCAAGAACGTCAACAACCCGCACATCCAGCACCATCCTTGCCCTCTTCGGCTCTCGAAACACTCGGACATACGGCCATCCTCCTTCGTAAGCATCTGACGGAAACTCAAGATTATGATGTCAGGCACAGGCGTACGCCGCCTGGGTAGTTCCGCTTTCTTCACCGATTAAGAGAAATGCGTGCTTCGACAGGCAACCGGATTGGTGATCATGCTGACTCCTTTTTAACAAGGAATACTGCCTATCAAGGTCCGGCAACGTCACTCATGACTTGATCGATCTATTTTACCACCCGAAATACTCCTCGATCAACCAGAATCAAAGGCTATGACATAAGTTACGGTGGATCAACAGTTTAAAATCGAATTGCATAAGTTCAAATATGTTCATGTGTTCAAAACACGACCAACCCCGAAGAACCTCCAACGGAACAACGGGGCCCGCGTAGGCAAGACGCGGGCCCCGCGCCGGTATCTCGAACGTGGCACATCGTCCGGCTTACTGGACGGTTCGGCCGAAACCGATGTCGTCGATGTAGACCGTGCCGGTGCCGCCCTTGACCGGGCTGGTCCGATTGCCCACGCCGATGACCATGGATTTGATCCGGGTCAGGTTCACCCCACCCGAGGTAAACTCACTAAGTGGGATCTTCCACTGCACCCAGCTCGGTCGTGCCGATGCGAATACATCGGGGTGCATCAGGGTCTTGGACTTGCCCGCACTGTCCTTGACCGTCACATAGATCGATTCCGGCGAATTACCGATCGGTTGCGGGGCGCCGATCTCCGCCACCTGCCAGGAGCCGGTCACGTTGCCGGTCATGGAGACGTTGGAGAACTCCGCGCCGGTGGCCACTGCCGCGTCATGGCTGCACAGTGCCAAGCCGATCAGGACAGGACCGGTCATCGGGATCGTCTGGGCGGTACCCAACTGCGTCCAAGTCACGCCGTCGGGGGAAATGAATCCCGAGAAGGCATTGCCCTTGCGTTCGAGTTTCACCCAGTAGGGAGCCGCCACGACCGGGCCGGGATTGTCGCTGTTGGTCGAGTCCCCGCCGGTGGTGAGACGGCGCTGGAAGCTGGCGCCGTTGCCGCCGCTGCTGCCGCCGGGGGTGATGGGCATGAAGGCATGGACCGAACCAGGATCAACGCTCTGACGAATCATTACCCCCCCTTTGGCCCAGGCATTGCTGTTCGCGATGCTCTCGACGCGGGCCACGATGGTCCCGTCGCCGTTGAGGGTCTTGTAGGCCAGGCGGAAGGCGTCCGAGGTGCCCCAGATGTCGGCGCCGATGGCGTTCATCAAGATGGTACCGGAAGCGGTCTCCAGGAAAGCCGGCATGCTGCCTCGAATCCACAGGCTCAGGGTCTCGGCCCCGTTGGTGGTCCAGTTCCGGACCGGGTCGAACGTCCGCTCGGCCTCCGAGACGAACGGGGACGCCGAGTTGTCATACAGCAAAGGCATCGATTGCGCCCCGCCGTGAACGATTCTGCGTTCGGCGAACGGCGCCTCCATGTAGCCGACAGTCGAACCGCTGGCCTGGGTCGTGACTCCGTCGATCCACGCGTCGTAAATGCGGTTGTTGTCGTCGTTGTAGCTCTCGAAGTCGTCGATGACCGCGAACTCCTGGGTGGTAAAGCTCCAAAGATTGCCTGGATAAGAACCTTCCTGACCGATTTCATCAACCATCCAATAATACTTGGTTCCAAAGTTCATCGCCGCAGGCAGGTATGTGGGCTCCGCCACAACATCGCCCACAACGAGCCGCTCGGCCACCGCCTGGCTGTCGGGCCCGAAAAAGACTTTGTGGGAAATTACCTCTCGGCCAGGCCGCCAGGTCAGTTGGGCCTCCAGAGCAACGCCTGTGGCCCCGTCGGCCGGTATCGGCGCACGGGCCTGGACCGGGGCATAGTAGAATCGCACCTCGCTCAGACCGGTCTGCGGCATGACCCCGCCCCAATTGCTGTTGATCGTCAGCTTCACGAACTTGGCCATGGCGCCGCCGAAATCGACGATGGTATTGGCCGTGTAGGTGGCCAGACCGGTGGCTTGGGCAAACTGGGGTACGCCTTCCAAGGTGACCCAATTCGTACCGTCGACAGAATACTCGACCGTAACGTCCTTGGCGCCGAAACCAACAAACTGCTCGACCATCTGATTGGAGTTCCAAACCCACATTTCGTACAGCTTATAGGAGGCGTCGAATTCATACCGAATCCAATTCGGCCCGACGCCCGAACTGACCCACATGTGCGCCATGTCGGTGGAGTGCTGGTCGCTCGCGTCGAGTCCGGAGCCGTTGACGGTGTTCTGTGGGTTCGCGCCCGGCGCGCTGCTGGAGGCGGTGGCCGTCACGTTCGTGAGAGGATATGTATACGGTTCGACGGTAAAGCTCCAGACCGGCCCCTTTGCAATACCGCTGTCCGGCGGCGCATTGACTTCGTCGACCCGCCAGTAATATACCCGCCCGAAATCGAGCACATCTTGCGGATCATACGAAGTTTCGGTCTGCCCGATGCTGACCAGGACGCCGCGGTCGTCCGTCCGGCTGGCCTGATCGACAGCGGCAAAGTCGGTCCCGAAATAGACATCGTGGCTGGCGGCAAACTCCCCGGGCTTCCAGGAAAGCACCACCTCGCGAGGCACGTCGGTCGCCCCGGACGGCGGTTGCGGCGCAGTGGCGGGCGCGGTATCCCCCGTCATGGCCTGGGCGATCTCGGCGGCCGCCAAGGCGGTGTCATAGATCCGAACCTCATCGATGGCGCCGACAAAGGTCTCATTGTTGGTCGAATCGACACAACCAATCGTCACGGGTGTAGCGTTGGCCGATTCCCGGAATGTGACGTTCCCGGTGGAAACCCGCTCGGCATTGATGTATTGGACCGCGGCGCCATTGGCCCAAGTTACGGCTACGTGAGTCCATTCATTCGCATGGGGAACAAGCAACGCATTGCCCCACCCAAAACTGGTGCCGCCACCGCTGTAGTCGGCCCGAAATAACAGATCGCCGGCCGGGTTGGTCTGCCAGAACCACTTGATCGTTGCACCGGTGGTGGTCCAACCCAGACGCTTGCCGATAATGCCTTGCTGGGCGATACTGTGGTTCCTCCCTTGCCAGTTGATCCAAGCGGCCAACGTCATGGCATTGGTTTCTCCCGAAGGATCGATCGGGCCGATCACGATCCGCTCGCCGGCCGTATCGAAATGGACGGCCGTCCCTTTGACACCAGGCACCCAGGTCACACCGCTGTTGAGGGTCCCGTTGTTGCCGTTGCCGGTTACGTCGGCGGTTACCGTGCCCTGACCCTCCTCGAAAGGATAATAGGCGATCATCTTGGCAAATGCCCCTGGGGCCAAGGCAACCATCACGAAAACACTCCACACTCGAATCTCACGCAACATTCCTGCACCTCCTTCTCCAAAGCCCCCACAATCATGTTATGGCGTTACGTTGACGAACGAAGCGCACTGAACGCTTTTGGGGCACGATGAATCAAGGCGAGATTGTTCGCTGATGCGGGACCATATCCACAATCATACCGGCTCCTCCTCGGGCGACAGCACCACCTTCATGGACCAAAGCAACGACGATTGTGATTGTAGAATTCTGTAGTTGTATAGTACGACATGTACGGCCCCGCGGCAACGAAAATCCGTCGCGATTTTACCAGAATCACACTGTTTTGCGCTTCCCCCCGATCCCTTCGGCAAGAAACACCCCACCCGAATCTTACGCCCCCAAAATGCGAAACCGCTGTTCCCAACTTTGAAGATCGGCACTATACTACTCGTAGCAGCATCGGAAACGCCGTTTGGAGACCACCATGACCTCACGAGAGCGTGTGCTGAAGACCTTGAACCACCAGACGCCCGACCGGGTCCCCATCGATTTCGGCGGATTCCAAACCGGAATTCACAAGACCGCCTACGCCGCTCTGGTCAAACACCTCGGTCTGCGAGAAGAAATCGCCATTCTCGACCCGGTCCAGCAACTGGCCAGGCCAAGCGAAGCAGTGCTCGAACGGTTTCACGTGGACACCCGCTACGTCCTGGCTCATGGGCCCGACGGTTTCGACGGCGCGATCCGAAAGGTCGAGCGAAACGGCAGGCTCTGGCACGACCTGAAGGACGAGTTCGGCGTCGTCTGGTCCATGCCCGAAGGCACAGGCCTGTACATGGACATTTCGCACCATCCCCTGGCCGACGCTGGGATTGCCGAGCTGGCAGACTACCCCTGGCCCAACGGCGAGGACGCCAGTCGTTTCACCGGGGTTCGCGAGCACGCCCAAACGCTTCGCAACGAGACCCCTTATGCCCTGGTGACCGGCATTGCCGGCGTGGTCTATGAATATTGCTGGTACCTCCGCGGCCTGGAGCGATGGTTCATGGACATGGTGGAAAACCCCGACTTCTGCGCCGCCCTGCTGGACCGAACGCTGGCCTTCTGGCTGGACTACATGACCGGCTTCCTACGAGAGATCGGCGATCTGATCGACGTCGTTATGATCGGCGACGACCTTACCGGTCAGCATGGGCCGCTGTTCTCGCCGGCCTTCTATCGCAAGGTGGTCAAACCCCGCCAGAAGAGGCTCGTGCAGCACATCAAGTCGCTGACAAAGGCGAAGATCTGGTATCACACCTGCGGCAATTGCATCCAGTACCTCCCCGACCTGCTCGACAACGGTGTGGACATCCTCAACCCGGTCCAGACCAGCGCCGTCGGGATGGACCCGGCCATGCTGAAACAGCGGTTCGGACACGATCTGACCTTCTGGGGCGGCGGCTGCGACGCACAGCACGTCCTGCCCTTCGGGACCCCCGACGAAGTCCGCGAACAGGTCCGTCGAAACCTGGAGGTCTTCAAGCCCTCCGGCGGATACGTTTTCAACGGAATTCACAATATTCAGGCGGACGTGCCGCCGGAGAATGTTGTCGCATTGTTCGATGCAGCCTATGAGTACGGTCCTTACAGCCCCTGAGGCGGGCGGGAGGAAGTCAGTATGGGCAGCCGGAAATGTAGAAGCGGGGACGCGTGGAAGCGTGGAAACGTAAGAGTGTCGGGGTGTTCGCGTGGATACTCACTGACGTATCTACGCTTACACGTTTCTGGGCTTCCACCTTGTCGCGGCTTCACTTTGATCGAACTGCTGGTCGTGATTGCGATCATCGCGGTGCTCATGGCGGTTATCATGCCGGCGCTGAACCGAGCCAAGGAGATGGGCAAACGAGCAGCGTGTCTGAACAACACCAAGAGCCTCGCTTTGTCCTGGACCCTCTATTGCGCCGAGTATGATGGTCGGATGCCCCCATCCCAGGGGGTAGCAACCTCCGGCTGGGTGCATGGACTGAGCGGAACCTATCAGATCAAACCCGTCGAAGCGCCGGTCGAAGAACAGATCGCCGCGATTCGCGCGGGGGTTCTGTATCCATTCGCCGGCACCGAGAAGGTGTACCGCTGCCCTGTCGCCATGAAGAACGAGATGAGGACCTACAGTGCCTCTCCTGCCATGAACGGCTATTCCCCCGAGGCGGGCGTCACCCGCGAAACGGGCCTGATCCTCACGAACCTCAACCGCATGAAACTGCTGTCCAACCGATTGGTGTTTCTCGACGATCACGGCGAGAACTGGGACGCCATGTTCTACATCTACTTCAAAGAGCCCCGCTGGTGGAACCCGATCCCGATGCGGCACGGCAAAGGCACAATGGCCTCGTTCGCCGACAGTCACTCGGAGTTCCACCCCTGGAAGGACGAGCGGACGATCGAATACGCTCGGATGACTTGGCAACAATCCGAAACCCAACGGACTTCGGCATCCCCCCAGCCCGGCAATGAAGACCTGCGATGGATCCAAACGGCCGTATGGGGTAAGCTCGGATACACCTTCTGATGAAGTACGAGATTCGAGAAGAACCCAAAGGAGCGAAATCCAAATGACAGAAACGCTGACGCCGCCCGATAATCCTTGATGATCATCCTGTGTTTTTGCTATAATCCAAGTCTGGAAGGCGCCCATTTCACACGTCGGCGCCCGGTCGGTGCGACCTTGAGCAGACTCGTGAGGAAGGAGGATTAACGACATGTCAAGACAGTCCATTTTCTGGCGGTCCATCGTCTTGATCTTGAGCTTCGGCGCCGAGTTCTGCGGCGCAGCAACCTTTGAGCTGATGCCCACCTTCGACGTCGAGATCGGCAACGACGCACAAATAGGACCAACCAGTTCGAGTGAGACCGGCACCGGCATGGGCATCCGCAATATCGCCACGAGGCGACGCGTGTCCTTCGCCACATACGATATCTCCGGGGTGCGAGGTCCCGGGCAGGTCTTTTTCAACGTGCGCCTTAGCAATTACGGTCATGACCCCGGGGTCGTGAACGTCTACGGCGTGCTGGAGTCCGTCGAGCATCTTGTCCGAACCGGAATCAACTGGTCCAACGCCCCCGGCGTCAAAAACGACCCGGTGCCGCCTCTGGACACGGACGTCGTCCTGGATCTGGCGGACCTGACCGGCATCCTGCTGACCTTCAACGCCCCGGCGCGTGGGACGCGGGAAAACACCGAGATCAGTCAGGCCTTGGCCGATTTCCTCAACAGCGACACCAACGGTTTCGTCGCCCTGCTGTTCGCGCCGCAAGGCAACGCCAACGCGATCGTGCGGACGATGGAATATACCGCAGGCCCTGGCGGCACCCTCCTCCAAGGCGAGGTCGGCGGGCGGCCCGTGGCGGCCCGCGACCCCAGCCCTGCCCATGAGGCCCTCGACGTTTATCGCGACGAAATTCTCCGTTGGACGCCGGGAAGTTTCGCCACCGCCCACAACGTGTACCTCGGCACGTCCTTCACAGATGTGAACGCCGCCAGCGTGGACAACCCGCGGAACGTGCTGGTCGCCCAGGGACTGGAGGAAAGCAGCTACGATCCCGCGGACCCCTTCGCCTACGGTCAGACCTATTTCTGGCGAGTCGACGAGGTCAACGGGATCGACGGGACGATCTATCGAGGCGTCGTGTGGTCGTTCACGGCCGAACCGGTCGTCTATGGGATGAAGAACATCGCGGTCACCGCCTCCAGCACCGACGTCAGCGCATCGCCCGCCAACGCAGCCGACGGCTCGGGACTGACCGACGGCCTGTACCATGGTACCGCAGAAACCACGATGTGGCTCAGCAGCAAGACCGGCCCACAGCCGACGTGGATTCAGTTCGATTTCGACGGCCTTTACAAGATTGAAAAGATGTGGGTCTGGAACTACAATGTACTCTTCGAGTCGGTGCTGGGCTTGGGCATGAAGGACGTCATCATCGAGTATTCGGCCGACAACACCACGTGGACCCTGTTGACCGAAGCCCAATTCCCACGGGCCCCAGGATCACCCGGCCATGAGCACGACGCCGAGATCGACTTCGGCGGTGTCGCAGCCAGAAGCGTCCGGCTGACCCCCACGAGCAACTGGGGCGGGCTGGTGACCCAGTACGGCTTGAGCGAGGTGCAGTTCTTCTATACCCCGGTCCATGCGAGCGTCCCCAATCCCGCGACAGGGCAGACCGGCGTCGCCCCCGATGCAATACTCCGGTGGCGACCGGGTCGAGAGGCGGCCTCCCACCAGGTGTACTTCAGCTCCGATCCGCAGGCTGTGGCCGACGGCGCGGTGGTAGCACAGACGACCGCTGAAGCGGTCTTCAACCCAGGCTCGCTCCTGCTGGCCAACACCTACTATTGGCGCGTGGACGAGGTCAACGAAACCGAGAGTCCGAGCCTCTGGCAAGGTCCCGTCTGGAACTTCGCGACCAGCCCGTTCCTGGTCGTCGAGGACTTCGAGAGCTACACGGACGATGAGGGCAGCCGGATTTACGAAACCTGGATCGACGGCTGGGACATCCCCGCCAACGGCTCGCAGGTCGGCTATGGCGAAGCCCCCTTCGCCGAGCGGAACACCGTCCGCGGCGGGCGACAGTCCATGCCGTTGAGCTACGACAACACAACTGCGTCGTATTCCGAGGCCGAATACGCCTTCAATGCCCCGCAGGACTGGACTCTCTACGGCGTGAAAAACCTTTCTCTGTGGTTCTACGGCCCGGCGGAGAACACCGTCGGCCAATTGTACTTGAAAATCAACGGAAAGAAGGTCTTGTACCCCGGCGCAGCCGACAATGTGAAGGCCGCTCAGTGGACCCAATGGACCGTCGATCTGGCGTCGCTCGGGGTGAGCCTCAAGAGCGTCAAGACGCTCGCCATCGGGGTCGAAGGCCCTGGGGCGGTCGGCACGCTCTTCATCGACGACATCCAGTTGATCCCATAAGAAAGAAAAATGACGTCGGGCCGACAGAATTCAAGGCCTGGTTTTCTTGAGGAGGATTGTCATGCGTAGAACCCCATTGCATTCGACGTGTCTTCTCCTGGGTCTTGCCCTGGCGTCTCTGGCCATGGCGGCCGAACCTTTCCAACAAGATGGAGGTCCCGATGGCCTGGTGTGCGTCGAAGCGGAGCACTACGACAACAAGGTCGACATCGGGACGAACACCTGGTCCCTGGTCACAACCGCAGCCGGATTCACCGGGGCCGACGGCTTCAGCGGCGGCTACGCCATGCAGATCATGCCCGACACGCCCGCCGGGGGGCGTTCGGTCAACACCGGTTACGCCGCGAACAGCCCGCGTCTGGACTTCCAGATCAACTTCGTCAAGACCGGCATCCACTACGTCTGGATTCTCGGCTTCGGTCGCGACGGCAACGCCGACTCCGCCCACGCGGGCCTCAACGGACTGGAGATCGCCACCTGCGACCGCATGAGCGGTTGGCAAGGAACCTACAATTGGTCCCGGACCACCCTGGACGGAGCTCCTTCTTCTTTCGAGATCACCCAGACCGGCATTCACACGCTGAACATCTACATGCGTGAGGACGGCATGGTCTTCGACAAGATCCTCCTGACCACCAGCGACGCCTACACGCCCACAGGACACGGTCCGGCCGAGAGCCCGCGAGGCGTCCCGGCCTACGCGACCGGCCCGGTCCCCTCGGACTTGGCGACCGACGTTCGCCGGGAGACGTCATTGTCCTGGACACCAGGACCGTCGGCCACCGCCCATGACGTGTATTTCGGAGCTTCCCAGACCGACGTCGCAGAGGCCACTCGAACCGATCCGCGGGGCGTGCTCGTCAGCCAGGCCCAGGACGCGAACGCCTACGATCCTCCAACAAGACTGGAGCTGGGAACGACCTACTACTGGCGAATCGACGAGGTCGGTCCCACCACGGTCAAAGGCTACGTCTGGAGCTTTACGACCGAGCCGTTCACCTATCGCGTGACAGGCATCGCCGCCACCGCCTCCAGTTCCGATCTGGGCATGGTCCCCGAGAACACCGTCAACAACTCGGGCATGAACGCCACAGGCGGACATTCGACCCTCAATACCGCCATGTGGCTCAGCAGCAAGACCGGTCCGCAGCCGGCCTGGATTCAGTACGAGTTCGATCGCGTCTACAAGCTGCACGAAATGCACGTCTGGAATTACAACGTCATGTTCGAGAGCGTGCTGGGTTTCGGATTCAAGGGCATGCTGGTGGAGTACTCGCAGGACGGCGCCGCCTGGACGACGCTCGTCGAGACACAGATCCCCCAGGCTCCAGGGCAGGAGAACTATGCCGCCGGAGCGGTGGTGGATTTTGCAGGCACTCCGGCCAGGTATGTCCGTCTGACGGGTCTGAGCAACTGGGGCGGACTGGCCCCGCAGTTCGGGCTCAGCGAGGTGCGGTTCTACTACCTGCCTGTCAGTCCGAGAGAGCCGCGGCCGCCCTCGGGCGCGACGGGGGTGGATGTGGACACGACCCTCATCTGGCGTGCAGGCCGGGAAGCCGGTTCGCACGATGTCTACTTCAGCACGGATCAGCAGGCGGTCGCGGATGGAACCGCCCCGATGAAGAGCGTCGCCGAGGCCCGCTTCGATCCCGGCCCGCTGACCCTCGGCACGACCTATTACTGGAAAGTGGCCGAGGTCAACGAAAGTGAAACCCCCGCTGTCTGGCAGAGCGATCTGTGGCGATTCACCACGAAAGAGTACCTAGTCGTGGATGATTTCGAGAGTTACACCGACGACGAAGGCTCGCGGATCTATGAGACCTGGATCGATGGTCTGACCACGAAGGCCAGCGGCTCGACCGTCGGGTACATCGAGGCGCCGTTCGCCGAGCGGACGATCGTCCGAAGCGGCAAGCAGTCCATGCCCTTCGAGTACAACAACGTGGCCACGCCCCATTACAGCGAGGGCGACCGCCAGTGGGACTCGGCCCAGGACTGGACCGTCCACGGCGCCGACACTCTGACGCTGTTTTTCCGCGGCAATCCGGTCGATTTCGTCGAGCCCGCTCCAGGCAGCGTCACGATGAGCGCCGGCGGCGCGGACATCTGGAACTCCGCCGACGAATTCCGCTTCGCCTTCAAGCAGCTCAACGGCAACGGCACGCTCGTCGCCAAGGTCGAGAGCCTCGACAACACGAACGAATGGGCCAAAGCCGGCGTGATGATCCGCGAGGACCTCACCGCGGGCTCGCGGTTCGCCGCGGTGTATGCGACGCCGGGCCAGGGCGTCCGATATCAAGCTCGACTGATCAGCCTCGGCGCCGCCACCAGCGACACCGCGATCGCGACGGACGAGCAGAAAGCTCTCAAGATCCCCGTCTGGATCAAGATCGAGCGTTCGGGCACGAGTTTCAACTGCTTCTATTCCACCGATGGCACCAAGTGGACCGCAATGACGTGGAATCCGCAGTCGATCAACCTGTCGTCCACCGTCTATATCGGCCTGGCGGTGACCAGCCACAACACCGCTGCGATGGCGACCGCTCAATACTCGAACATCTCCTTCACCGGCACCGTGACCGGCAACTGGTCGGTCGCGACGATCGGCCCGGCCCAGCCCACCAACGACGCGGCCCCGCTGTACGTGACGGTCAAGGACGGCGCCGGCAAGAGCAAAACGGTCGTCCATCCCGATCCGTCGGCGACGCTCCTGTCCACGTGGCAGGAGTGGCGGATTCCGCTGAGCGAGTTCACCGCCGGCGGCGTCAAGATGAACAACGTCCGCCAGCTCACGATCGGCGTGGGCAGCCGGACGAACCCGACGCCGGGCGCGACGGGCCTGTTGTACATCGACGACATCGGCTTCGGCCGTCCGCTCCAGTAAGGTCGATTCTCGTTTTGTGCGAGTGCAATGGGCATCGAAACCAAGGGCTCCGGCCGATCAACCGCCGGGGCCCTTTTCTCTTGTCAGTCCCTCGTGCGGCATCGCGTGATCCGTTGTATAATGGCCCGCGATGGTCCTGCATCGCGTCCGGATGACCCGCGTTGCAGGTCGAATGCAAGGTGAATCACAGAGAGGTTGCTATGGCGTTGCAGGCACAAGTCGCGGCGGTTTGGCTGCTGCTGGTTGGAGTTGGCGTGGGGACAGGCGTGGCCCAGACGACGTCGGAGGGGATTCTTCCGGCGCCGGTGAACCGGGCCGAGATGGCCGGGCGCACGGAGGTGGACCCGAGGGTCCGTCGGTACGTGCTGCCCTCCCGCGTCGTGTGGCACAGCGAAGACAAGACGGTCGAGAATCCCGACATGCTGCTGGTTCCTCGCAGCGGGCAGGTGACACTCGACGCGTCGAAGCCGTGTGTTCTGCGAAACGACAAGACCTCTCGAGCCGGCGTGCTGCTGGACTTCGGCAAGGAGCTGCACGGCGGCGCGCAGATCATGGTCTGGCACACGAAAGACAACAAGCCCGTCCGGCTGCGCGTCCGGTTCGGCGAATCCGTCAGCGAGGCGATGGCCGAGTTCGGAGGCGACAAGAACACCACGAACGACCACGCGATCCGCGACCAGAGCATCCTGGTCCCCTGGCTGGGCACCGCCGAGGTCGGCAACACGGGCTTTCGCTTCGTGCGGATCGACTTGCAGGACGCCGACAGCTTCGTGCAGCTCAAGATGGTGCGTGCGGTGTTCCTGTATCGCGATCTGCCGTACCTCGGGTCGTTCCGATGCAGCGACGACCGGCTCAATCGCATCTGGGCGACCGGCGCGTACACGGTCCATCTGAACATGCAGGACTATCTCTGGGACGGGATCAAGCGGGACCGGCTCGTCTGGATCGGCGACATGCACCCCGAGACGATGAGCCTCTGCTCGGTTTTCGGGGCCGTGGATGTCGTGCCCAGGAGTCTTGATTTGATCCGCGACGAGACCCCCCTGCCCAAGTGGATGAACGGCATCAGCTCCTACTCCCTGTGGTGGGTGCTGATCCACCATTCATGGTACCTGCACACAGGCGATGCGAGCTACCTCAAACAGCAGCGCGCCTATCTGACCGGCCTGCTCGATTTGCTGTCCAAACAGGTGGGACCGGACAATCGCGAGACGCTGCCACCGCATCGATTCCTGGACTGGCCCAGCAGTGAGAACGCGCCGGCCATTCATGCGGGTCTGCATTCGCTGCTGGTCATGACCCTGCGTTCGGGAGCCGAACTCTGCGACGTTCTCGACGAACCTGCGACCAAGGACAAATGCCTGGCCGCGATCGAGAAGCTCAAGAAACACGTCCCCGACCCGGCCGGCAGCAAGCAGGCCGCGGCTTTGATCGCCCTGGCGGGCCTGGACGATCCCAAGAAGCTCAATCGCGAAGTCATGGCGGTGGACGGCCCCAAGCGGATGTCCACTTTCTACGGGTACTACGTCCTCCAGGCCCGCGCGATGGCGGGCGACTACCAGGGCGCGTTGGACTGCATCCGCCAATACTGGGGCGCGATGCTGGACCTGGGAGCCACGACGTTCTGGGAGGACTTCGACCTGGATTGGACCGCCGACGCCGGGCGGATCGATGAACTGGTGCCCGAGGGCAAGAAGGACATCCATGGCGATTTCGGCAACTACTGCTACAAGGGCTTCCGTCACAGCCTCTGTCACGGCTGGGCCTCGGGTCCCACGGCCTGGCTCTCCGAGCACGTCCTGGGCATCCGGGTGATCGAGCCGGGCGGAACCGTCATTCGGATCGAGCCGCACCTGGCGGACCTGCAGTGGGCCGAGGGGGCCTTCCCGACACCGATGGGGGTCGTCAAAGTCCGGCATGAGAAGCGTGCCGACGGGAGCATCGCAAGCAGCATCACCTCGCCCCCCGGCGTGGAAATCGTGAGGCCCTGATGGCGCTCAGTTCGAGATGTAGAGCGTGAAATTCGAAAACAGATTCGAAGGGAGTTGAGAACGATGAAGCGGACGCTATGCGTGGGATTGCTGTTGGCGTGCTGGGTGGCTCCAAAGACGAGTTCGGCGAATCCCCTCGATCTGGCGGGGACATGGTCGGTCGAACTGGATCGCCAGGATCGCGGCGAGACGGACAAGTGGTTCGAGCGGAACCTGTCCGCGAAGGTCTCGCTGCCCGGGGTATTGACCGCCCAGGGACACGGTGATCCGCCATCTATGAAGACGCCATGGGTGGGCAACATCAACCAGGCCTGGTTCAACGACCCTTACTACAAACAGTACCAGACCGACAACAATTTCAAGATGCCCTTCTGGCTCCAGCCGGACCGTTACTACGCCGGTGCCGCCTGGTACCAGAGGCAAATCGAGATTCCCCAAAACTGGAAAGGCAAACGCATCGTGCTGTTCCTGGAGAGGCCGCACTGGAAGACGACCGTCTGGCTGGACGGGAAGCTCCTCGGCTCCAACGACAGCCTGGGCACGCCGCACGAGCATGAGCTGGGTCTGGACGTCGCGGCGGGCCGGCACCGTCTGACGATCCGCGTGGACAACCGCATGATCGTTCCCGTCGGGATCGACGCCCACAGCGCCTCGGATCACACGCAAGGCAACTGGAACGGCATCGCCGGACGCATCGAGTTGCGAGCGACCGACCCGGTCTGGATCGACGATGTTCGCGTCTATCCGAACATCGACACCGGCGACGTCAAGGTACAAGTCCGCGTCGGCAACATGCAACAAGAGCCGGGCAGCGGCATTCTCTCCATCGCAATCGAGGGTCGAGAGCGGGTTCTGTCCCTCCCGGTGACGTGGACCGCCGAGGGCGGTCAGGCCACAGGCACCTACCCCATGGGACGCGTCGGAGATTGGCTGCCCTGGGGAGAGTTCAGCCCTGTCACATACAAGATGACGGTCGCCCTACAAGGCGGCGATTACGCAGATCAGAAAACCGTGTCGTTCGGTATGCGTCAGATGGGCACGCAGGGTACGCGCATCACGATCAACCACACGCCGATCTTCCTTCGTGGCACGCTCGAATGCTGCATCTTCCCGCTCACAGGTCATCCGCCGACCGATGTGGATTCGTGGAAACGGATCATCACCATCTGCCAAGCCCACGGCCTGAACCACATCCGATTCCACTCCTGGTGCCCGCCCGAGGCGGCGTTCGTCGCGGCCGACGAACTGGGCTTCTACTATCACGTCGAGTGTTCCGCCTGGACCACCGTCGGCAACGGCGGGCCGTTCGACCAGTGGCTCTACAAAGAAAGCGAAGCGATGGTCAAAGCCTACGGGAATCATCCGTCGTTCGTGATGATGGCCTATGGCAACGAGCCCGGCGGCCCGAACCAGAAGCGTTTTCTGGGCGACTTCGTCGCGTACTGGCAGAAGAAAGACCCGCGGCGGCTCTACACCTCCGCCGCCGGCTGGCCTATGATCCCTGAGAACGATTATCACAGCACACCGGCCCCGCGAATCCAGCAATGGGGCGAAGGGGTCAAGAGTCGAGTCAACGCCAAGCCTTCCGAGACGATGACCGACTACAGCGAATTCATCCAACAGCACAGCGACGCACCGGTGATCAGCCACGAAATCGGACAGTGGTGCGTGTATCCGAACTTCGACGAGATGAAAAAGTACACCGGCCTGCTGAAACCCAAGAACTTCGAGATCTTCCGCGAGCAGCTCGACCGCAACGGGATGTTGTACCAGGCCCGCGACTTCCTCCTGGCCTCGGGCAAACTCCAGACGCTTCTTTACAAGGAAGATATCGAGTCGGCCCTGCGGACACCCGGCTTCGGCGGATTCCAGTTGCTGGACCTGCACGACTTCCCCGGCCAGGGCACCGCTCTCGTCGGCGTCCTGGACCCGTTCTGGGACTCCAAACCGTATGTCACACCGAAGGAATACCACCGATTCTGCGGCCCCACGGTCCCCCTGGCCCGGCTCCCGCGACGGATCTTCGAGTCCGGAGACACGCTCGTCGCCCGCATCGACGTCGCTCACTTCGGCGCTGCGGACCTGAAGGATGCGACGCCCGCCTGGACTTTGCGGGACTCGACCGGCGAAATCGTCGAGAGCGGCCAGTTCCCCCGGCGGACGATCAAGACCGGAGAGCTGAGCGTTCTGGGCGAGGTGAAGGCTCCGATGTACGTGGCCCGAGAGGCCGACAAGTTCAGTCTCGAAGTCACGATCCCCGGCGCCGACGCCGCGAACGATTGGGACCTCTGGGTCTTCCCGAAGAGCGCCCCTGCGGAACCCGACGACGAGATCCTGATCGCGCAGGAATTGGGCGATGAGGCCATCGCGCACCTGGCCAAAGGCGGCAAAGTCCTGCTGCTGCCATCGGCTGTGACGATCAGGAACGACGAGAAGCATCCGATCCAGATGGGCTTCTCCAGCATCTTCTGGAACACGGTCTGGACGAACTGGCAGGCGCCGCACACGCTGGGCATCCTGTGCGACCCGAAGCATCCCGCCCTTCGCCAGTTCCCCACGGAATTTCATACAAATTGGCAGTGGTGGGAACTGATCCACGGCGCCGCGCCGTTCATCCTGACCGAGCACCGCGACCTCAAACCGGTCGTGCAAGTCATCGACGACTGGGTCACGGCGCGAAAGCTCGCCCTGATCTTCGAGGTCCGGGTGGGCCACGGCAAGTTGCTGGCGTGCAGCAGCGACTTGACGAACGACCTGGACAAGCGGCCCGTCGCCCGGCAGATGCGACGCAGCCTGCTGGCATACATGGACACGGATCAATTCTCGCCTCGGTTCAACATGACGGTCGAACAGTTGCGAGGGCTCTTCCGAGAACCCAGCCCGCTACAGAAACTCGGCGCGGTCGCCGTGGCGAGCAACCACCACCCCAGCCACGGCCCCGATCTGGCGATTGACGGCAATCCTTCGACGATCTGGCACACAAACTGGGAGCCCATGGCCCAACCGCCCCATCATTTGATCTTGGACCTCAAGAAACCCGTTCGCATCCGAGGCCTGACGGTCCTCCCCCGCCAGGATATGACCAACGGACGCATCGCCAGGTTCGAACTCTACGCAAGCGTCGTCGGAAAACCGTGGGGGGAACCCATCGCTTCCGGCCAATGGCCCAACGACGCTCAATTGAAGACGATCCGGCTGGAGGAACCCGTCGAGGCGAGATTCCTCAAGCTGGTCGCCCTGAGCGAAGTCCAAGGCCGGCCCTTCGCCGCTGTGGCAGAGGTGGACATCCTGCTGGAGTGACATCGTTGTCGGTCTTGACACCCACAGAAGATCTTATGCCAAGGAGTCCGGGATGGGAGGACGTGGTTTGGGACGTCGCGTCCTGAAACAGTTGGGCTGGGACAACATCGCCTACGCGATCCCGTACACGCGAACCCTGCGTCGAGTCGGCGAGCTCATGCGGTTCGACGAACGCCGATTGCAGGAGTTCCAGCAGCAACGTCTGAAAGAGATCGTCCGATATGCATATGACAACGTCGAGCTGTACCGCCAGAAGTGGCGACAAAGCGGCGTGCGTCCCGACGACATTCGAACCGTCGCCGATCTCCAGAAGCTCCCCCTCATCACGAAGGACGACTTGCGTCAGGGCTTCCCCGACGCCATCCGCTCACGTGAGTTTCGACCCGAGGATTGTTTCACAGTCGGCACCTCCGGTTCCACCGGCACCCCGGTTCGCTTGTTCGTGGATTTCAACAAGGCGATGATCGATCTGGCGCTGAGCGAACCCCGCTACATGGGAGGAATGCCGCCCGTCACGTTCTCTCGGGCGGTGCGAGACCGCCTGCTGCGTCGCAACATCATGTTCATGTCTATCTTCGTGAACAACGAGCTGGCCTATGAGACGCTTTACGCAAGGCTGTTCCCGATGATGCGGCACACGGTCGTGGACTGCCTCCTGCCGCCCGGCGTCCACATCGAACAGATCAATGCGAAGAAACCCCGCTACCTTCACACGTACGCCAGCGTTCTTCGCAACGTCTGCATCACGGCCCGGGAAGCCGGCATTCGAATGCATCGGCCCCAGCTCATCTTCGCCACAGGCGAAGTCACCGACCCTCATCTGCGAACGATGGTCAGGGAGACCTTCGGGACCGACCTGCTGGATTCCTACGCCTCGGTCGAGTTCGGTTTCATCGCTTGCGAATGTCCGCGACATGAAGGACTGCACATCTTCACGTGGAAGGTCCTGGTCGAATTGCTCGACTCGCAGGGGCAGGAAGTCCCCGACGGTCAGACCGGTCGCGTCGTGGTCACCGATCTCTTCAACCGGGCGACGCCCCTGATCCGCTACGACGGTCTGGGCGACTACGCAATCCGCAAGCAGGGACCCTGTTCCTGTGGAAGGCCCCTGCCGCTGTTGGCGAGGTTGGAGGGCCGAATGGCGGACTCGGTCGTCTTGCCCAACGGGCAGACCGTGCATCCGTACAGCCTGACACTGGCCCTGGAGGATGTCCCGCACTTGAACAAGTTCCAAATCCGCCAGGAGCGGCCGGACCACGTCCGGGTCTTGCTGGTGAAGGATCGCACGAAAGAGGCCCAAGGCATGTCCTTCTCGCCGGATGGAGAACTCGGGCGACGCATTCTCGAACGGTTCAACACCATTTTGAAAAACCAGGTGAGTGTCGAATTGGAGACGGCGGAAGACATCCCCAGAAAACCGGGGCACCGCAAGTACGCCACGGTGGTTTCCCAGATCCGACAGGGATAACCGCTTGCGCCGGTTTCACAGCCAGCCGCACTCGAGGTAGAGGGACTTTCCCAGGCGGGCCGTATCCTCGGACGTGATGTGATCGCCCACCAGATAGACATGGCTGTCGTAACCGAGAAACTTCCATCGGTTCAGCGAGGGCCCCAGGGGATGGGCCTCCGGAACGCCGACCACGAAATATGGATAATCTCGGCCCGCATGGGCAAGACCGTCTAGAAACCACCGGAGGTATTCCTCCCGGTTGTCCTTGACGCACCAGAAAGCCAGGAGGAAGAACCGCAAGGTCGTCGAGGGTTTGGGCATGGGCGGATAGCCGACCGCTCGCAGGAGCGGGGAGACGAGAGACAACCAGCGCATCGCACCCCTATATCCGGCGACGATGTACTGTTTATGCGAGACCTGATCCCACGCGGCGCCGCACGCCAGGAAGCTCCCCTGCCGATCTGTCAAGAGATAGAAGGACTCCCAGGATAGTTCGGGATGTCGATCGAGCACATCGCCGATCCGACAAGGAAAGAAGTTGCAGCGTCCTCCCTCGGTCGTCAAAAACTCTTCAATGGCCTCACGATCCCCCGGCGTAGCCCGGCGAAACCGAAAGGACTCCGGCAACGAAGGGGCCCGCCGACGGGTCAGAAATGTCAGCGTATGATAAGAGCAAAGAAAGGTGTGCTTGGGCATGCGCGACCGTTCTCCCGTCAGCAGACGCAAAGCCGGAAAATTGTCCGCAAGGATCACCGCGAGGAAATGGCGAACGCCCTGCTCCTGGAAATGCTCGACGATCAAACGGTATGCCTCGGGCAGAAGTAGGATGACCCGTTTTTTCAGGTACTCCCGACGGAAACGCAGGCCGAACAGATACGCGACCCTGTCAGGACGCCCCGCGACAAGACAATCCTGGACCGCACCGGCGCCCAGGGCCGCGATACGCCCGTCTTGAGTATCGCGACAAACGATCACGCGAGCGTCCCGACCCTCGGCCATGAAGGAACGATAGGCGTCGGGACGGCGAGTGTAGATCAATGAGATCGGACCGGGAAGAGGGTTCTCTTCCAGAATCCCGAGAATCTCCGCGGCGTCGGTCGCGACGGCCCGCTCCAGCACAAAACGCTCGGACCCCATGGGTTGGGCCTCACGGCATGGCCGCCGAGTAACCGGCTCGCACGACCTCGATCTCCGCCAGCTGCATCGCATACTTGCCGCCGAAGTAACGGGTCCTTCGCAGACGCGAGGCTTCGACCTTCACATAACGGACCGATTTCTGGTCGAATTCGAAGATCTCCGGTCCGGTCACATCCTTGGGTTTTCGGTCGGAATCCTCGGGCCCGGTGGCCGGCCGACGGAATCGTTCCCTCTTGGCGACCTCTTCCCAAGCCACCCCATCCACGGACACCAGGATGCGGAAATCCAGCGGGAAGCCGTCGTAGGACTGGTCGATCTCGGTCGATTCCACAAAAGGCTCGGAGCAATGCGTATGCTGCCAGGCGTCGCCGTGATCGAGAGGCCAGAGGCGGATGACTTTGGTGTCCACGGGTTGACCGAGGTCCACCTGGACCCACTCGGTACGGGCGCCATCCTCGTAGAGTTCGCTGCTCCAGCCGCGATGCCACATCCGCGTGTTGATCCGGACGCCGTCGGTCAGCTTGGCGACGTCCCAGTTGTTGATCTCTTTCTCAGGCTTGAAGTTGGTCGACGAAGTGACAGGCCTGTAAAGAGCCGCATTCCAAAACAGCTGTACTTCAGGCAATCCTTCGGCGGACGTGACGGTGTATGTCTTGCCGGCCTCGGTCGGGAATGTACAAATCTGTCCGTATGGCCGCTGCTCCACGGTGATGGCGGACTTGTTGCCCTGCCCGTCATCGACGGTCAAGGTCTGTCCCGGCCACGGGTTGAGGATACTGCACGGCTTGCCTTTCTCGCTGAAGATGATGACCGGCCGGCAGACGCCGTTCTTTTTGGTGGCCGAGACCAGAAACGCCCCGGCGGCGCGGATCGAAACGAACTTGGCATCCGGATGATGCCAGCAGGGGAACAATCGCAAGAACCCCTCCTGGCTCTGCAGGAGCATGGCGTTGATGCCCTCGGAGACGCCGGCGCCCTCGACGTTGCCGCCGCCGCTGCGGAAATTGTTGACCCCGATGCTGGTGAAATAGCCCCTGCACCGCCGGACGATCTCGGGCGGATGATGGGCCAGACGGGCCGCGATGGAAAAAATCTGCGGCGGATTGTTCAGCCATTCGACGTAATACTGCGGCTTGACGATCAGCGTGTTGCGAGCCACCGACAACAGCGCCGGCGGTGAACTCAGGTTCACCTGTTCGCTCGGGAAGACCGGATAAAGCACCCAATCCTGTTCGGTCAGGAATGGGTTGAGAGTCGATTCGCTCCAGGCGAAGACCTTGCGTCCATAGGCGTGGCTCATCGGATATTCGGCCAAGTTGACCAGAAAATCCTTCCAGCGGGCGATGTCCGCGTCGCCGTAGCCGGTCTCGATCCCGGCAGCCTTCATCGCCAGGGTCATGTCGATCATGCCGCGGTAGAAACGACGAAGGAAGGCCAAGCCGGTGATGCCGTTGTAACTGTCGTTGGTCGAACCCTCCATGGGCTTACTGTCGACGATGACATAGCGCGGCGTGCCGTTGGGTCGGATCTCTTTGTTCTTTTCAAGGTCGAAGTCCCAGTAGGCAGCCACATCCTTGAGAAAGGGGTACATCGTTTGGAGCCATTCCAGGTCGTGCGTCATGTAGTAGCGGGTGATCAGGTTCAGCGAAGCCTCGACCGCATGGGTTTTCTGGCCCAAGGTAACCGCCTCGTTGAGATGGCCGGGGCCGGTCGCCATGAAGAAGACCGTGCCTGGGACACCGAGGGCCTTGGCGTGCCTCTTGCCGAAGACGTTGGCCTCCAGCACCGTGCGTTCATACGGCTCGGACAGATCGACACGGTTGGTTGAATAGGCCCCGTAAAACAGAGCTTCGTTATTGTAATTCCAATGGTAATCCCCGCCCCAAGGCACGTTGTCGTTGACGGGGAATCCATTGCAGCCCGAAGGGTATTTCCCGATCCCGACCGAGCAGCCGAAGACGTACATGCAACCGTAGTAGGTCCTCTCGAGGATGGGTTCTGCATCCAGCCGAACGTAGGAGCGCCGCCAGTAGGCATTCCACCATGCGCGATGCGCCTGCACCTGTTCCTCTACCTGGGCGCGGGTCATAGCCACCAGCGCCGCGGTGGCTTGAGGTTTGGGGTCCGGCGGGTTCATCGTGATCGGGATCCCCGTGCTGTGGACCTTGGTAACAATCAAAAGACTGTGACCGGGCTCCAGCGTGAACAATTGCGCAGCCTTCATCTGCAAATCGTTCTTGTCGTAGTCGATGCCGGTATCGACCTCCGTCTGGCACTGCACGTCGAACAGTCGCGTCACCGCCACGGCCCACATGCGGAACGGCACGCTGCCGAAATCATTGTAGTCGGGCGGTACATGGGTCTTGCGGGTCACCCACGTCACCGCGGAGTTTTGAGCGTCGAGCCCGGCGGCCACCTCGAAAGGCTCCGCACGGACGGCGAATTGGTCGGCGCACGTCTCGATCCGCAGCTTCAGAGGCTTGGTCCCCCGATGTTCAACAAAATTGACCAGGATGTTGTCCGATTCGTGCGGCACCAGCGATCGGACCAAGGTCACCTCCTGCTCCTTGGTCAACGTCGTCGTCACCTCGGCCTGATGAAAATCCACGGACTGGCGAAACGCCGCTCCCGCCATTTCCGGCATCATGAGGTTCAGGTAGCCCGCCAGGACGTTGCCGCTCTGTCGGAAGCTTCGGTCGACGCACTTATCCCGCCAGAAATCGGTCTTGCCCAGGTGGAACGTCAGGCACTCCGGCATTCCCGAGAGCGTGACCATGAGATTGCCGTTGCCCATCACCGGGAAAGAGTCCATCGTTGCGTACCCCGAGACCGCGCTGGCCGGCTTGGGCTCGGTGTTCGTCGTCACACAGCGGTCCAGGATCATCCGAACTTCGTCCTGCTCCGCGGACCAAGCGTGCGAGACCCACAGCAGGCAAATCAGGGCGAGGGTAGAGCGGCCATCTCTCATGTCGTACTCCTGTTGTGCCGGGCCTGGCCAGAAAATACGGCGTCGTGAACCTGTTTCGGGATCTCCCATGCGTTGAATTGCACCAGGATCCTGCCCAACCATGGGGCGTTCCCGTCCACCTTCGATGGCCATGCGCGGACTTCGCATCTATATGCATGCCGAAACGCCCTCTTGTCAAGAAACTTGTGCCCTTTCGCCATTTCAAGTCAGATCAACACGGCTCGATCACCACTGATCCGCCGGCCGGCGGCAGTCCACCGACAGGCGGCCCGCCTGCCTCTGCGAAGGGGCTTCTCTTCTCAGAGAGACTTGCTATGATGCAAATCGCGGCTGGAACCAGCCGGCACAAGGCAAAACAGACGATTGAGATGGGAGATCACCGATGCAGGGCAGAAGAGACTTCATGAAGACGGCGTGTACGCTCGCGGCCTGCTCCTGTCCGACCGCCGCGCTCTTGGCGCAAGACCAGGGAGCAGCCCAACCCGAGAAACCCCAGGTCGACGTTGGGAAACTCCAGTGGAAGCTGGCGGCTGCGGAGCAGCGGTTCGCATACCTGCTGGAGGCCCTGGACGACCACCTGGGCAAGAAGGCCAGGATCAAGATCATGGAGGCGGTCGGCCGTCGGTGCGCGAGCCATTACATGGAGCTGGCCGAGAAGTTCAAAGGCAACCTCAAGGGCTACCTCGACGAGATCCAGAAGCAGTGGGTCGCGAAGGTCGAGTGGTCCGAGGACGGCCGGACCTTCCGCGTCTTCGACAAGAGCCCCACCTGCACCTGCCCCCTCGTGGGCGCTGGCAAGACCTCGACGACGATGTGCCACTGCTCCGCCGGCTGGCAGAAGGCAACCTACGAGCACATCACCGGCTCCCCCGTCCAGGCCACGGTCGAGCAATCCGTCCTGCGAGGCGATCCCCAGTGCGTCTTCCGAATTCACCTCGGCAAGAGTGGCATAAATAGGGCATAAATAGCGTAAATAAGCGTAAATAGGGACAGTCCCTATTAAGAGCTGCGGTAGAAGAGGTTCGGATTGAGGTCGTACTGCTGGCAGACCTCGGAGATGGGTTTGTGCTCCAGCAGATGAAGCCGCAGGATTTGCATCTTTTCCTGAGCGGAAAACTGTCGTCGTGTCGTCATGAACATTCCCTTTCAAAGTTGCGGCCAATCTATAACACTCAACCTGGGAATGTCCAATTCCATCAGAGGCAACACATGCCAGCACCTTGTTAGGCGATATTCTTATTGATTCGCCCAAATGCAAATATCGCTGGTTTCAAAAATCTTGGAGCGAATCTCTGATGAAGAACACCAAAGAAATATGCGAGTTGCGAAAAGGCAAGATAGGTCGGCTCGGCTTCGTAGCCGTATACAACGCACTCAAATCCAGTATTCTTCATAATGCGTTTCAGCCTCCTTACACTATTGCATTTGTAAACAGTCGGAAAGACATCCTCCTCTTTCCTGCCATTCTGGACAACAGATATTACTGAGGAGTGATACTTGTTAGGAATTAGTGTCGAACCTAATGCTATATAACTCCATCGATTTGCTGTCCGAATGCACAAAAATCCGCCGTTCTTTAGGACACGAGCAATTTCTGAAAAAAGCCTCTCCGGATCCTCAATGTGCTCCAAGACATTATCACAGACGATCAGGTCAATAGAGTTGTTATCTATGGGCCATTTGTATCCTTGTATGAGATGGAACTCATCAAGAAACGGATTATCTTTAGCTTCTTGATCAACGTCTATTCCGATGACTTTGGCAACTTTACCTTTC